>NZ_CP136708.1:3600000-3954304 GCF_032925565.1 Alteromonas sp. CI.11.F.A3 | reverse complement strand
GACGCTCTAGTTTGCTGAACTTAGTATCGACATAGCTACGCAAAGAGTCAGTAATTTCGACATGATGACCGGTAAGGTTGATTTGCATATTTCGTCTTCCTTAAATTATCAAGGCCTTTAGATAAGGCTTTTGCGTTGGTTTGACGGCGGAATCGATAACGATTCCCGGTATTTTGCTATTGTTCGCCGGGCAACTTTAATGCCTTGTTCGGCCAACAATTGAGCAATCTTGCTATCGCTTAATGGCTTGCTGGGCGTTTCCGCTGCCACAAGCTTTTTGATTAGTGCGCGAATAGCGGTAGATGAACACTCACCACCAGATTCCGTTGCCACGTGACTAGAAAAGAAATACTTCAATTCGAAAATGCCACGTGGAGTATGCATATACTTTTGCGTGGTGACACGTGAAATGGTGGATTCATGCATATCTACCATTTCTGCGACATCATTAAGCACCATTGGTTTCATCATTTCTGGGCCGTGCTCGAAAAAGCCCATTTGTTGCTGCACAATACAGTTCGCGACTTTCATCAAGGTGTCGTTTCTTGACTCAAGGCTTTTTATAAACCATTTGGCTTCTTGCATATGCGAGCGAATAAATTGCGAATCGCTGCTGTTTTTAGAGCGTCTGCTCATGGCAGCATATTGCTGATTTACGCTTAATTTAGGCAGGCTATCGGGGTTAAGTTCTACCACCCAACGGCCATTCTTTTTGTTTACCGAAACATCAGGAATAACGTATTCCGGCTCTTTGGTAATTAATGCACTACCTGGACGAGGATTCAACGTTTGCAATAAGCGCATGGCTTCGCGAAGTTGATCTTCTTTCAAACGGCTCTTACGCATTAACGTACGGTAGTCTTTGCTGCTAAGTAGATCTGAATACTCGTTGATAAGCTGTCTTGCTTCAGTAAGCCATGGCGTATCGTCTGAGAACTGGCGAAGCTGCACAAGCAAACATTCTTGCGGAGTACGTGAACCTGAACCGATAGGGTCGAACATTTGAATACGTTTTAGTACACATTCAACTTCGTCCATTTCCACCAATTCTTCAACATCGTCGGAATTCACTGACTCTAAAATCTGTTCAATGGGTACGTTGAGGTAACCAGATTCATCAATTGAGTCGATAATGGCGGTAGCAATTGCGCGGTCGGTATCCGAAAACGGCGTTAAACGCATCTGCCAAAGCAAATGGTCTTGAATATTGTCGGTAGTTTCTCCCTGAAACAGTTGGTCGTCATCATTATTAGATGGACCTGGAGCGGGTGCAGATGAGGCCGAGTAATACTCATCCCATGTGCTGTCAATTGGCAACTCGTCGGGAAGGTCATTCTTTTCAAGCGCATCTCCAGCTTCTAACGAATCGCTAGATGCAGTTGGAGCCGCTTCTACAGAAGGGTCGTCTCCATCCATGTTGTTTTTCTCAACAGGGTGGTCATCGCCGCCTTCTTCAACTTCTAAAAGTGGGTTTGAGTCTAGTGCTTCCTGAATCTCTTGCTGCAGGTCGAGCGTAGACAACTGCAGCAGCTTGATTGCCTGCTGCAACTGCGGTGTCATGGTAAGTTGTTGACTGAACTTTAGCTGTAAAGATGGTTTCATCTACGTCTTATTTTTAAACTCTTGTTGTGAATATACCCGTGTTTAAAACTGAAAGTGACAATTCGGTTACAGTAACTATAGCCTGAATTGTTCTCCTAGGTATACATCCCTTACTTTCTGATTACTTAAAACTTGTTCTGCCGTCCCTTGCGCGATGAGTTCGCCTTGGCTCACAATATACGCTTTCTCACACACATCCAGTGTTTCTCTTACGTTGTGATCGGTGATAAGGATTCCAATTCCTCTGTCACGAAGATGTTGAATGATCTTCTTTATATCATTAACCGATATAGGATCAACACCTGCAAATGGCTCATCTAGCAAAATAAATTGCGGATTGGCTGCTAATGCTCGTGCGATTTCTACTCGGCGACGTTCACCACCGGATAAACTCATACCCGTACTATTACGTATATGGTTGATATTAAATTCATCAAGTAGCGCATCGGCTTCTTGTTCTTGTTCTGCTGAACTTAACCCTTTACGGGTTTGTAAGATAGCCATGATGTTTTCAAACACCGTCAATTTTCTAAAAATCGAGGCTTCTTGCGGCAAATATCCAATTCCGCGACGTGCTCGTTCGTGCATGGGTTCGTGGGTTAATTCGCTGTCATCAATGCTGATTTTGCCCTTATCAAGGGGTACTAGGCCAACAATCATGTAGAAGGTAGTGGTTTTACCGGCACCATTTGGGCCGAGTAATCCAACGATTTGCCCAGTCGATACTGATAAGCTTACATCGCGAACCACTTGACGTGCTTTATACGCCTTTGCAAGGCTCTGTGCGCTCAACGTTGCCATGATTAGTTGTCGTCCGCCTTATCGCCTTCGTTATTCGATGACGCTTTACGTATTGCCTCAGGCGTAAATACGGTAGTTACTCTGCCACCTTCACCATCTTCGCCGCCTGTTGCAAGCAATTGTTCTGTGACCATGTCGAAGGTAATCTTGTCGCCTTGTACTTTACTGGTGTCTTGCTGTAGCTCGGCACTACCTTGTAAAGAAATAGTTCGGTTTACCACTTCATAGCGAATTTCATTGGCTTTCGCTGTGACGGTGGCACCGTCTTCAAGTTCTTGCGAGTAGCTAGCTGGTTTGCCGCGAGCAACGAATATCTCTCGTCCATCACCTTCGCTGGCAATAACTTCAACTTCATCGGCATTTATTACCAAAGAACCTTGGGTAATTCGTACATCATCTTTAAACAATGACGTTTTGTTTTTGCCGTCAACAAATTGCGATTTCGAGTCGACTTTAATGGGTTTGTTAAAGTCGCTTTCAGCCGCTATAGCCACAGTAGCGAATAGGCTAACAGCTAGGCTGGTCGCTAATGCTTTAGAGGCTAGGCGAATAAATGGTTTGTACATGGTCTATTAACTCGTATTCCTGGGTACGCAAATTGGCGTTAAACCCATTGCTGTTAATCACATATTGTAAGCCACGTATTTCCACGGGCTGATCAGATGTCATTTGCTTAGTGTACAGGTTTATCTCTATAAACGCTGTGCGTATTGTTCTTACAAAGTCATCGACACTTTGGTTTTCAATAACGACATTATTTTCTAGCTGTATCAATTCGTTATTGTACAAAGTACCTTCTGTCGCGGTCACTTCCCACGGAGACTGTGCATCGTCGGTATACAATGTATATCTGGGCTTTTGGAATAAAACAAAGCCCAATTGGTCGTAATGTTCCATCGACGCCGCAAATACTTTGTGATTTAACTGGCCTTCTTGATTATACAAGGTGGTCGTTAAGTTTTTGGCTTTGTAAGCGGGCTTTAATGCATCTAACCCCTGATTAGTCTGCTGGGTAGGATCTTCTTCCATCCAAATCGGAATATACATGGCGGATGCCAATATAAATAACACCGAAATACTTAAGCCTAATCGGTCAAACCCTAATACCTTCATACGCTAGCACCTTGAATACCGTGCAGCTTGTCGTTTGCTTGAAGTAGAGTGTCACATATTTCACGTACCGCACCGAAGCCACCTGGTAACGTGGTGATCCAGTTTGCTTGTTGTGCAACCGCAGGATGGGCGTCTTTTACCGCAATTTTTACACTAGCGTGAGGGTACATGCCGGTATCTGGCATATCGTCACCTACCACCGCCACATGCTCGGGCTTAAGTGATAAGCGAGTCATAAGTTCGGCAAGTGCGTCAGATTTATTTTCTTCACCTTGCACGATGTGTGCAACATTCAGCGCTTTCATTCTATTTTCGACAATGGCAGAGCGCCTGCCCGTAATGACTGCTACTGCTACCCCAGAATTTACGAGCGCTTTTACGCCGTAGCCATCTCGGGTATGAAATGCTTTTAATTCTTCGCCCGCGTTACCAAGGTAAATACGGCCATCTGAAAACACACCATCTACATCACACACTAATAATCGAACATGCTTTAACGAGGAATACAAAGCCTCAGGCATAGCGGTATAAAGTGTATTTACGGTTGTTTGGGTGTTGCTCATTATAAAACTCCCGCTTTAAGTAGCATATGCATGTTAAACGCGCCCACAGGTTTGCGGGCTTCATCCGTTACCATAAGCGCGCTTATCTTATGGGTTTCCATTAAGTTTAGCGCTTCTACGGCGAGTTGCTCTGGCATGGTTGTTTTACCGCCTTTGGTCATCACTTGTGTAACCGTTGCAGTATGCAAGTCTATGCGGGCATCTAAAATACGGCGTAAGTCACCATCGGTGAAAATTCCAATCAATAAGCCTTGGTTATCGATAACCCCTGTCATACCCAAGCCCTTATTGGAAATTTCCAATAGCGCTTCTGCAACGAGGGCGTTTTCGTCTACCAAGGGTAATTCGCCGCCTGTCAGCATAATATCACTTACTTTAAGTAGTAGTTTTCTGCCTAAACTGCCACCAGGGTGGGAAAGCGCAAAATCGTCAGAGGTAAAACCTTTGCGATCAAGTAGCGCGACGGCAAGGGCATCACCCATTACCAGCGTCGCGGTAGTGCTAGAGGTAGGTGCTAAGCCTAACGAGCACGCCTCTTTTTCTACACTGATATTCAATACCACGTCTGCGTGCTGGCCTAAAGAACTGGTTACGCTGTTAGTCATTGCAATAACCGGCACGTTTAAGCGCTTTACAATGGGTAATAAATTAACAAGCTCTGCGGTTTCACCAGAATTAGAAATAGCGAGTAGCACATCACCTTTGCTTAACATGCCTAAGTCGCCATGGTTAGCTTCGCCTGGGTGCATGAAAAACGACGGGGTTCCGGTACTGGCAAGTGTTGCTGCAATCTTGTGCCCGATATGCCCTGATTTACCCATGCCGCATACCACCACTTTGCCCGCGCAATTTTGCAGTAAGGTGCACGCAGTAACAAAGTCATCGTTCATGCGAGTTGAAAGCGCTGATATTGCCTGCGCTTCTATCTCTATGACGCGCTTGGCTGAAGTGATGAAGCTATTTTCTTGTGACATTACGCAAAAAGCCAAAATTGATAACCAATAAAGCAAGCAATCAATAAGCCGCCATTTCTTCGACTTATTCGACGATTACCCATCAAGGTGAAACTAAATAAGAACAGTAATAAGGTTAGACCAAGCACAACGAACATATCGCGGTTATAAACGTCAGGGTCTAACGCGCCTGGGGAGATTAAGCCCGGCATGCCAAGTACGGCAAGTAAGTTAAAAATATTAGAGCCAATAATATTTCCTAACGCTAAGTCATCTTCCCCTTTAAGCACACCAGCAATACTGGCAGCCAATTCGGGCAGGCTGGTACCTAGAGCAATAATGGTCAAACCGATAACTAAATCCGACATACCTAAGTACTGAGCTATTTCTACTGCTGAACCTACCAAGAAGTGTGCACTTAACGGTAGCAATATTAAGCCAACAACAATCCAGAAAATAGCGGAAGAGGTGGGCACATCGTTAGGAATTTCATCGGTTGTCTCGCTCACTAACGGGTCTTCTTTATCCACTTTCATAGATAACCAGCCCATTAAGCCCAAAACAATGACGAAGAGGCTGATAAGAATGATGCCTTCCAGGTGAGTAAGTTCGCCATCGAAAAGAAAAGCAACCGCTATGACGGTAATAACAAGCAGGGCAGGGAGTTCACGCTTTAACGTAGAGGAGGCAACAAGAAGCGGTTTAACTAGCGCAGTAATACCAAGCACAAGGGCAATGTTGGTAATGTTTGAGCCTAATGCATTACCTACGGCGGTATTCATATTACCGTTAATAGATGCTGCGGCTGACACCACAATTTCAGGCGCAGACGAACCCATTGCGACAATGGTTAAGCCTATCATCATGGGCGCCATACCAATATTCTTGGCAAACGCTGATGCACCGTAAACAAAACGGTCTGCACTCCAGCTAAGTACAATCAGTCCAACTAAAAAAATGACTACGTTTAAAAGCACAACAACCAGCATAGTTAGGAATTTCACAAGATTGTCGCAAAAACAATGCCATTTGCCTATGGGAACTATCGCTTATTTTAGCAAAGGTGGTATTAAGTGCCCCTTAGAACGAGCTTACTGATTGAAAATTATTCGAATTTTCTAAATTCGAATAAATCGAACATAACTTGTAACGTTTTGCTTTTGTGCCGCGCTTGAAAAAGCGTACAATGACACTAAATTACACTGCTCAGTAAACTTTATCGATTTAACGTACTCAAAGGCATAGAACTTGCCTTTGCATTAGCTGTTATCTAAAGCAGTTATACAAAACTAATAACGTTAAAGGCGACTTAAGTAGCTTAAACCTTACATCTATAGGAAGTGAGTGATGTGTGTCATTACTTGCTTTGCTGGTATCACTAATTATTCAAGGGTCGATAAATAAAATCGCTATGGACCATTTAGTCGAGATAGACAACCTAACCTTTCGACGCGCAGGCCGTGTTATTTACGACGGTATTACGCTGAGCATTCCGAAAGGCAAAATTACGGCCGTCATGGGCCCCAGTGGTATAGGGAAGACCACCTTACTGCGCCTTATAGGCGGGCAATTAACTCCAGATGAAGGTGATATACAGTTTGATGGTGATTCTATTGTCGCCATGAGCCGTAAAGAGCTTTATCAAGCACGTCGTCGAATGAGCATGCTTTTTCAAAGCGGTGCTTTGTTCACTGACATGACGGTTTTTGACAATGTGGCGTTTCCGCTGCGTGAACATACCAAGTTATCGGAAGATCTTATCGCTACAACTGTCGCATTAAAGCTACAGGCTGTTGGGCTAAGAGGCGCAGCGCAACTCATGCCAAGCGAACTTTCTGGTGGCATGGCACGTCGAGCAGCATTAGCCAGAGCTATCGCGTTAGACCCTGACCTTATCATGTACGATGAACCTTTTGCTGGCCAAGACCCTATTTCTATGGGCGTACTGGTTAAATTAATCAGAGGGCTTAACGACGCACTTAACTTAACGAGCGTTGTGGTAACCCACGATGTGACCGAAGTGCTCACTATTGCCGATTATATTTATATTTTGGCAGACAAACGGGTGATTGGTGAAGGAACCGCGCAGCAAATTAGAGAAAGCGACTCAGAGTTAGTTCAGCAGTTCCTAAAAGGTAAAGCTGATGGGCCTGTGCCATTTCATTACCCTGCTCCGGATATAGAAAATACCTTTTTCGGAGGGGATAAATGAAGTTCTTCCAATCAATAGGTGCTAAGACCATTGGCAAGTTAACCGCCATTGGCCGCGCTACGTACATGTTAATGGGAGCGCTGTTTGCCGTTCCTAGATTAAAAAATATTCCGCTTACCATCAAGCAGGTTCATGTGGTGGGCGTTCAGTCTTTGTTAATTATTATCGTGTCAGGATTGTTTATCGGCATGGTGATGGCGCTGCAAGGCTATACTATTTTAGTTGATTACGGCGCTGAAGGTAGCTTAGGCCCTATGGTGGCGTTATCACTGCTTCGTGAGCTTGGACCCGTCGTTACCGCGCTGTTATTTGCAGGTAGAGCCGGTTCTGCACTCACCGCTGAAATTGGTCTAATGAAGGCCACTGAGCAAATTAGTAGTTTAGAAATGATGGCGGTTGACCCGCTAAGACGTATTGTCGCACCTCGCTTTTGGGCGGGCATGATTTCTATGCCAATGCTGGCGCTGATATTCAGTGCGGTAGGTATTTTAGGCGGTCACCTAGTGGGCGTTGATTGGTTAGGTGTAGATGTTGGCAGCTATTGGTCAATTATGCAGTCTACGGTGGAATGGGGCGAAGATGTGGTAAACGGTATCATTAAAAGCCTTGTTTTTGCCTTGGTTGTCACTTGGATAGCCATATTTAAGGGTTACGATTCTATTCCTACGTCGGAAGGGATCAGCAAAGCTACTACAGAAACTGTAGTGTATTCTTCATTAGCAGTATTAGGGCTGGACTTCGTGCTTACCGCCCTTATGTTTGGCATTGAGTAGGGTTGAGTCATGAATAAATATAAATCTGAAGTATTGGTTGGCATGTTCGTTGTATTAACCATTGGTGCGGTAATGTTACTGGCACTTAAAGTGGCTAATCAATCGGTAGGTGGCGATGGTGATACCTACACCCTGTACGCTAAATTCGACAACATTGGTGGCTTAAAAGCACGCTCATCGGTAAAGGTGGGTGGTGTGAACGTTGGTCGTGTTTCTTCTATTACACTTGATCAAGAAGACTTCACGCCCGTAGTAGAGTTATCAATTTTGAAAAGTTACGACGGTTTTCCAGAAACTAGCTCAGTTTCCATACTGACCTCTGGCCTACTAGGTGAGCAATACGTTGGCTTCCAGCCAGGGTTTTCGTTTGACGGGGTAGCAAACCTTAAAGACGGCGATTACTTACAAGACACAAAATCGGCGTTGGTATTAGAAGATTTGATAGGGCAATTCTTATTTAGTCGCGGAAGTGACGAAGAGTAAGAGCTCAAAGGTTAATTAGAATTAATAAAGACCTGATGAAACCAAAAAGGGACTTTTCAGGTCTGTTGTAGTAAGCATTTAGTTTCAGGAGATAAACATTGAAAAAGTTAATGATGGTAATGGGTGTGTGGATGTTCTCTTTAGTGGGAATGGCACAAGCTCAAGAAATCAACGAGCAAAACCCGTATGAGTTGGTTAAAGGCGTTGCTTCTAAAACCTTCGATAGAATTAAAGCGAATCAAGAAGCGGTTAAAGCTGATCCTGAAATGTTGCGCACCATTATGGAAGAAGAGCTAGTACCTCATATCGACTATAAATTTGCTGCTTTCATGGTATTGGGCAAACACTTTAAATCAGTTCCGCAAGAAAAAATGGGTGAATACATTACCGTATTCAGACAATACCTTATAACGTCTTACGCGGTTGCGATGGGCTACTACGATAACCAAACGGTTCAGTTTGAACCTGAGTCATCGTTCAGTGATAAAAAATCAGTGACGGTTCGTGCCGTAGTTCAAGACCCTAAGCGTCCTGAGATTAAAATTGCATTTAAAGTACGTAAAGACTCTAAAACCAATGAGTGGAAAGCGTACGACATGGTTGCTGAAGGTATCAGCATGCTAAATAGTAAGCGTAGCGAGTTTGAATCTATCCTTCGCCAAGATGGAATAGATGCCGTGATTGCGCTAATGAGAGAAAAAATTGGTAAGCCTGTTGAGCTAAACCAAGATGAGCCTATCGATTTTGACGGAGAGACTGCGTGAGCCTTTTCCAGGTTAACGATAACGCCCAAGTCAGTGTGCATGGTCATTTAGACCGTGACACGCTGTCTAAAAACTTTTGGGAAAGTTTAACCTCTTCGCAAAGCGCTATATTGGCTAAAGCAGGTACGTGTTGTATAGACTTAGGCGATGTTGAGCGAGTAGACAGCGCTGGATTAGCTTGGATATTAAACGCAATTAGAGATGGAAAGCGTGAGGGGATTAATGTTAGCTTGCGTGAACCCCCAGAAAAATTACGTAAACTGGCTAAAATAAGCGACGTTGATGGCTTTTTACCAGTAGAATGATCTTAATTAGCTAGGTAAAGAACAAGCAGGTAAAGAAGTAAGTTATGGAATTGTCCGAAATTGAAAAAATTCTCACCGACGCCTTGGAACTTCAAGAAGTTCATGTACGAGGCGAAGGATCTCATTTCAACATTATCGCGGTAGGCGATATTTTTAATGAAATGAGCCGCGTAAAACGCCAACAGGCCGTTTATGCACCCTTATCAGATAAGATTGCCGATGGGTCTATGCATGCCATTACAATCAAAACCTTTTCAGTAAAAGACTGGGAGCGTGAGCGCCAGTTTCACATTCCTCAGTAAGCGGGTCTTTTTTCGTGGATAAACTTGTTATAAAGAAAGGCCCTGCACTGCAGGGAACCGTGCGTATTTCCGGTGCTAAGAATGCTGCGTTACCATTATTAATGACCAGTTTACTTAGCGACCAGCCATGTCGTTATACCAACGTGCCTCGTCTGCGTGATATTAATACCACAGTAGCACTGTTACGAGAGCTAGGCGTTGAAGTAGCACAACCTGCTGCAAACGATGTTGTATTAGACTCAAGTACGCTGCAGAGCATCACAGCTTCATACGAACTAGTACGTACCATGCGTGCTTCAATTTTAGTGCTAGGTCCTTTGCTTGCGAAGCAAGGCAAAGCAAACGTATCACTTCCTGGTGGCTGCGCTATAGGTGCACGCCCTGTAAATCTTCATTTAACTGGCCTTGAAAAAATGGGCGCCAAAATTGAAGTAGACGAAGGGTACATTCGCGCTGAAGTTGACGGCCGCCTAAAAGGTGCACGCATCTTTATGGACATGGTGAGTGTTGGTGCTACCGAAAACCTAATGATGGCAGCCGCGCTGGCAGACGGTACTACCGTGCTAGAAAACGCTGCGCGTGAGCCTGAAATTGTTGATTTAGCTAACTGCCTTATTCAAATGGGCGCGGTTATCTCTGGCGCAGGTACTGATAAAATTACTATTGAAGGCGTAGAAACCCTTAATGGTTGCGATTATCGTGTACTGCCCGATCGTATTGAAACCGGTACTTTCTTAGTTGCAGCTGCGGTAACAGGCGGAAAAATTCGTTGTACTCATGCAGCACCTGAAACATTAGAAGCGGTTATCGATAAGCTTGAACAAGCTGGAGCGGTTATCACCCTAGGTGAAGACTGGATTGCGCTAGACATGCAAGGTAAGCAGCCTAAAGCGGTGCGTGTTAAAACGGCGCCACACCCTGCATTTCCAACTGACATGCAAGCCCAATTCGTTACGTTAAACTGCGTAGCGGAAGGTACAGGTGTGATTACCGAAACTATCTTTGAAAACCGCTTTATGCACGTACCAGAGCTACAACGCATGGGTGCTGAAATTGCCCTTGAAGGTAATTCTGCGGTATCTAAAGGCAGCTCAGCGCTTAAAGGTGCACCTGTAATGGCAACCGATTTACGTGCGTCTGCAAGCTTAGTGATTGCTGGATTAATTGCCGATGGTGAAACTCACGTAAACCGTATCTATCACCTAGACCGCGGTTACGAAGCCATTGAAGAGAAGTTAGGTGCACTTGGCGCCAACATCGAGCGTGTTAAAGAGTAAAAATTAAGAATAAAGGGCCACGAGCAATGTGAGTTAATTGCTTATCCGCGGCTTATAAAAAAGGCGCCTATGATGGTTTATCATAAGGCGCCTTTTTTGTGTTTTTGATAATGCTTTTATTTGCCAGCATAGGCTGTGTTGAAAGCGCTTTATTCTTGCGCTCTATTCTTGTGCTCTAAGCTCAGCCACTAATGCATTAATAGTAAGCGGGTTACCACCACGGCTAATTTCAAGTTCTAAGGTAGTACCAGGTGCAGTTTCTGCAATCATGTCTAAGGTTTTCGACGCGCTTTCTAAACGAATGCCGTCAATGGCCAATATGATATCACCTGGTTGCAAGCCGGCTTCGTCTGCTGCGCTACCGTTAGCCACCGCCGTTACTTCTATACCCGGGCGATTGCGATACTCACCACCAATAAATCCAAGCTGACCACGAATAACGCGACCATTATTGATAATTTTGTCCATCACTCGTTTGGCGAGTTCGTAAGGTACCGCGAAATTAATACCATCTACATTTCTGACACGATTACGCGAATCACGAACCTGGAAATTGGCATTGGTAATACCTAACAAGATGCCGTTGCTATCGACCAATGCCCCGCCTGAATTGCCTTGGTTCAATACAGCATCGGTTTGAATGAAATCAACATAGTTAGATAGCCCGTTGCGGCCAGCGCGACTTACAATACCTTGGGTAATGGTTTGACCTAAATCGAAAGGGTTACCGATAGCCATCACCACGTCACCGACATGTATATCGGGCTCAGAAACTTGAGGAATAATGTGTAAGTTGTCTGCAGTTACTTTCAAAACGGCTAAATCGGTAAGTGGATCGTTACCCACTATTTGTGCTTCCAGAATTCTGCCGTCTTGTACCGCCACATAAATACTATCAGCATTTTCTACTACGTGGTGGCAAGTAAGAATATAGCCGTTTTCGGTCATGATCACGCCAGAACCTAAACTGGCGCGCTCTCTAGGCTGATTGCGAAACAAGCCGGTGTCGTTCTCGATACTAACGCTATAAATATTCACTACAGCAGGGGCAGAGCGACTTAAAGGGGCAAAATAGCTTTCACGGCTAGCACTTACTGAGGGTTCTGTGAAAAGCCCTTGAGTGAGGCCACTACCTTGACGTAAATCCGGCAACAAAAACAACAGAAGCAAGGCTACTATTGTCCCAAGGAATATTGATTTTATAATGAAATTAACTATTGAGCTGCCAGTCACAAGCCACACTTACATTGTTTTTAATGCCAAAGCACGTCAGCCCACAAATTTGAGCCAAGTTAGTTGGCAAAATAAGGCTTAGTGTTGATGGTATTTTTATTTAATTAAAGTAAAGGATATCACCTTATCCGTCAATCTGTCGTCTTTAATCCGATTGGGCATAAGCATTTTACGGCAAACCTACATTTTCGGTGAATTATACATAAAAAAACAGCGCCTTTGGGCGCTGTTTTAATGCATAAGTTCGAGACAACTACTGACGAATCAATAAGTAAAGCGTAGAGTTTCCACGTTTAACATTTAGGGCAATAACCCCTTTTGCTTTATCTAACGCATCTCTAAATTCAGCCACAGATGGAGTGCGTAGGCGGTTCACACCCATCACAATATCATCAGGCTTCAAGCCAATACGTGCAGCAGGGCTGCCATTAGCCAGTTCAGAAATTACCACGCCCGCATTACCTGCTTCATCAGTACCATTGGTTAGCGTAGCGCCTTCAAGTGCCGGATGTATTTGGGCTGCCGTTACCGTTGACTGTGTTGCGTCACCAAGTACCACATCCAAATCCATCTTCTTACCTTTGCGCATCACGGTAAGTTCAACTTCAGCACCCGCACCCATACTAGAGATTTTGGCTCTTAGTTCTTGGAAGCTATGCAAGTTTCTGCCATTAATGCCGGTAATAATATCACCCGCTTGGATACCTGCTTTATCTGCTGCAGACTCAGGTGTTACTTCGCTAACAAACGCGCCAATATTCACATCGGCGTTCATGGCTTCCGCAAGACCTGCATCTATATCGCTACCTAAAATACCTAAAAGGCCGCGACGAACTTCACCATATTCCGCAATTTGATCAACTAAGCTTTTCATCATATTGCTAGGAATAGCGAAACCGATCCCCACGTTACCGCCATTAGGCCCGAAGATAGCCGTATTGATGCCGACGAGTTCACCGCGCAAACTGACTAACGCTCCGCCCGAGTTTCCACGGTTAATCGCAGCGTCGGTTTGAATAAAATCTTCATAACCACCAATATTTAAACCAGAACGGCCAAGCGCACTAACAATACCCGAGGTAACCGTTTGTGATAAACCAAAAGGATTACCAATAGCTACCACAAAATCACCCACTCTTAATGCATCTGAATCTGCTAACGGCAATGCAGTAAGGTTATCTGAGTCGATTTTTAACAACGCAATATCACTTTGTTCATCAGAACCAAGTTTTTTTGCGGTAAATTCACGGCCATCGGTAAGCTTCACCGTAATTTCATCAGCATTGTCTACAACATGGTTATTGGTAACCACATAGCCTTTATCTGCATCAATAATTACACCCGAGCCAAGACCTTTAAATGGTCGTTCTTGTACTTGCTCTTGCGGAGCGCCAAAGAAATACCTGAACATCTCCGGCACTTGTTGACGAGAGGTTTGCGTTCCCTCAACGGCAATACTTACCACTGCGGGAGTTGCTTCTTCTAGCATTGGGGCTAGAGAGGGCACCTCATCCTTTTTATCTGAAAAGAACGGCAATGCCGCATAAGAGTTCACGCTAAAGCCAAGAGAACTTACTAATACTGCAGACGCCACGACATACTGACGAAAAGACACTTTCATGCTCGCTTATACTCCTTCAGGTTATTGCGATATTGAATCATTTTACTAAAGACTCTGAAATAACTGAAAAAGTTCCTAAATTATGACTTGTCTGCGGTAGATTGCTCAGAACCGCCGACGAATAGACCCGACCCTGAATTCGCAAAATCTTTTGGTTGGGTGTCGGATACTTTATTCACTTTAGACTTTTCAGAACTTTTTAAATTGTTGCGAAGGTAAGACGTCGCTTGTTCGCCATAAAAGGGCACTTTGGCGTCTTCATCGTCACTGCTTTGCGTAAGCAATGCTTCGTATTCTTCAATTTGTTGCTTCAGTGTTTCGCACTGACCTTCAATACCTTCAAGGCTTTGACGGGTTTGATGAATGTGATGTTGAGCTTGCTGAGCTAATATCTCTTTCACTTGCTGCTCTGTTTGAGCCGCGTTATTCCCGCCCGTTTTGGTTTGTACAAAACGACCTATAAAAAAGCCAATGATTAAACCCACCACTAGTAAAGCAAGAGACACTAACAGTTCCATTCTATTCTCCGAATTAACGTACTACTCACATTAAGTACACCTTGATACGTGCTACCTAATGCATTCGACCATTACTTGAATATAGCAAGAGCCAGTATGAAAAGCGCATAGAGATCGCATTAATTGTGTTTATACGAGCTATGCAAATTAACTAGGTACGATTCTACCGTGATTTCCATTAAAATTAAGGTCATAATTGATAATTTCAAGCAGGTCGGTGCAGCCACGGCCACTATTGACATTTTGCGGGAGTGGAATAGGCGATGACGCCATGGGAAAAATATCAAGCAGATTTGACGTCGCCTGAATTTCAGTACGATGCAGCACAAGAAAATGCGGTTAAAGAATTACAGCGTTTATTTGAGGAGTTAACTCAGCCAGAGAAAAAACATACGTGGCGGGTAAAGCTTAAGTCGGCATTTGGTAAAGGCCAAAAGAACGCTGGCATTCAAGGCATTTACTTTTATGGCGGTGTAGGTAGAGGAAAAACCTATTTGGTAGATACCTTTTACGATTGCCTGCCGTTTGAAAATAAAATGCGTGTGCACTTTCACCGGTTTATGCACCGAATTCATGACGAGCTTAAGCAGCTTACCAACGCACAAGACCCGTTAAAAACCATTGCGGCCAAGTTAGCCAAAGAAACCAAGGTAATTTGTTTTGATGAGTTTTTTGTATCCGACATTACCGATGCCATGATCTTAGGCACGCTAATGGAAGAGCTTTTCGGCTATGGCATTGTGCTGGTGGCAACATCAAACATTGTTCCAGATGATTTGTACAAAAATGGCCTTCAGCGTGCACGCTTTTTACCGGCTATCGATTTAATCAATCAAAATACACGTGTTATAAATGTAGATAGTGGTGTGGACTATCGGCTTCGTACTCTTGAACAAGCAGAAATTTATCATTACCCCCTTGATGGCGATGCGATTAAGAATTTACATAGTTACTTTACGCAGTTAGCACCTGAAGCGGGTTCAGAAAACCAAACAATAGAAGTGAATAACAGGCAAATAGACACCCTTAGAGATGCTGATGGTGTGTTAATGATAGAATTTAATGCGCTGTGCGGTGGCCCGCGAAGTCAAAGCGATTATATCGAGCTAAGTCGTTGTTACCACTCAGTGTTATTGGCTAACGTAAAAGAGATGGGTCAACATAATGACGATGTTGCACGCCGCTTTATTGCCATGGTAGATGAATTTTACGAACGCCATGTAAAGCTGATTATTTCTGCCGAAGTCGCGATGGACAATTTGTACGGCGAGGGGTTGCTAAACTTTGAATTTAGACGCTGTTTAAGCCGTTTGAGCGAAATGCAATCGCACGAATACTTAGCCACTGAGCACTTACCTTAACGAATAAAAACAGCGAGAGTGCCCGTGGCACTGTATTGTTGGGCATAAAATCGGTAGAATTTGCCCAATTTTTTCTGCTACTGATGGCAGAACTCCATTTGTAAAAAAGAGAATCTTAAGATGGGAAGAGCATTCGAAGTAAGAAAAGCCGCCATGGCCAAGACCGCTGGCGCGAAAACTAAAGTGTATTCTAAGTACGGAAAAGAAATTTACGTGTGCGCTAAAAACGGCGGCGCCGATCCAGATACTAACTTATCACTTCGCCGTTTAATGGAAAAAGCGAAAAAAGACCAAGTACCAGGTCATGTTATCGATAAAGCTATTGATAAAGCCGCTGGTGGCGCGGGTGAAGACTTTCAACCTATGCGTTATGAAGGTTTCGGCCCAGGCAACTGCATGGTTATTGTGGATTGTCTTTCTGACAACGCTAACCGTACCATTACTGAAGTACGTAACTGCTTTACTAAAACTAATGCAAAGCTTGGCGCACAAGGCGCGGTGTCGCACATGTTCGATCACCAAGCCGTATTCCAATTTGATGGCGACGACGAAGACGCTATTTTAGAAGTTTTGATGGAAGCGGATGTTGATGTGACTGAAGTGGAAGGCGAAGACGGCAAAATTACCGTTTATGCGCCGCATACTGAGTACTTCCAAGTTAAAACTGCACTTACCCAAGCCTACCCAGATATTAGCTTCGACGCAGAAGAGATGAGCTGGATCCCGCAAACGGAATCAGAGATCAGCGAAGAAGACATGCCTATGTTCGAAAAATTCATGGACATGCTGAACGACTGCGACGACGTACAAGACGTTTACCATAATGGTATAACACCGAACTAAACGCTTTTAGTACGCTACGTTATTTAAAAGCCCTCTGTTTTGAGGGCTTTTTTGTTTGTGTAAAAAAAGGGGAAATGTACAAATGCCTAGCCAGAAATATTATAGCAAACCCTAGGCGATAACTGCCGGATACCAGCTCCCCAATGTTAAGCCAAAAAGACCAATAAGAAAGATAGCAGAGACAACCAACAGCGTTACGCTTATGAGGTGTTTTAGTAGGGAAGTTCGATTGCTATTGCCAGTAGCACTGTCGGTAGCATTAACGTTAACCATCCATATTAGCTGCGCAATAATATGAGGTGCTACGTAGGACAGCACACTTACACTTATTACTGCAGGGCCAGTAAAGTTTGCGGTGTTAATGCCAAGAGTGCCAAATAATGTCATCCAAGCGAAAATGAACAGCCTAAAAAAGAGCACGCCATTGGCGGCTAAAAATAAATGTAGCGCCCATCGTTGATGTAGTGCCACATTGGCGTTTCTTATCGCGCGAATCGCAAAGAAACTACTTACAATCACCATTCCGCCCGAAAAAGCCGTTAACCCATGTAGCAAAGGGTTGCCTACGGTGCCCCTGGATAGAAGAAGATACATACCTGCTAATGAAATACTGCATGCAAGAGTGACAAAAAGCCGGCCATTATATTTATGAAAGGTTTTATATTTACGCCTAATGACTGGAATAAGTTGCAAGCTTCCGCCAATGATCATCACTATCGCCAATAAAACATGTGCGCCATACATGGCATTGCCAAGTGAATCTCCCGCAACAAAGGCCGTGCTGTTAAAGCGATTCCATTGAGACACCCCTTGGGTTATACCTGTAAAGCCATAACCTGCAATCAGGTAACTAACAAAGAAAGCTTGTGTGATAAGCAAGCAAGAAAATCCTATTTTCTGACTGGTATCGTACAGCTTCGATGCGGCCGATAAGGTAGTAGGTGTTAGTGGATCAGATGCTTGGGTTTCAGGGTTTATAGAATTGGGTGCTAAGGTACTTTTCGCCAACATGTCTTTGCCTCTTGAATAAATGCTTTGCCCTCTAATGTCTCTCTATCGTAAAGAAAATAAGGGCTCATTCTTCTCAAATTCGAAAAATGAATACCTTTAGTTGGGGCTTTTGACATACTCCTTAACAAAGTTCTTTTGTGCTTAGCGGCGATTCTTCTTACACTGAGGACAGAGATATATATTAAGGCGTAGAACCCCTGTGGCGTGGCAAAGCGAGTTACCTTATTACCTTTTGGTGTGCTGTAGTTTTAGCATAATGCTTATTCATGCATTCAAAAATGATAAGCAGACAGTTAACTATTTAGTCGCCATATTTAGTGCATCGCTTTGTATGGTGGCCACGCAGAAATTAAGTGCTGATACTCTTGGCGTGTATCAGTATGTTATTGGGCTAGCAACCTGTGCGACATGCAATGTGGTTTGGTTAATTGCAAGAACGCTATTTCGAAAACATAACCCCTTAAGCCGCAGGCATATTGCGGTAGCATTTGTAGTAGCAGGGTTAGTGATATTTAATCAAACGTGGCACTTAGTAGTATCGAGCGATATTCCTAATCTGCTAACCCAAGCACAAATGCTTAAACTTAAACAGGGAATGAATGAAATTACGACCTTGCTTTCATCAAGCATTTTAGCGTTGTCGTTTTGGGAAGCGTTGCGCGGGTTCGAGAACAAAAATAGCATCCAAAAGCGCCAGTCGATAGTCTTTGCCACAGCCTTTTTTCTTGGCCTATTTAACTCATCAATATTACCTAAATTTCTATTCACGCCTACAGAGATTGAATATTATGCACCTTGGTTAATATGTTCTTCAGCAATGCTAATTCTTGGCGCCATTCAGTACGTGGTTCGCTCGCAAAAAATGAGTGTTCAGCTACGTGGACGAATAAAAAACCACCAACAGAATGAACCACGAAACCAAGTGAACGCTGGCACACCTAGTCAGTCATTAAATGTCGTCATCTCTGATTCTTCTTGTCTTACTAGCACTAGCAGTGAGCGCGACGCAATACAACAAGATGAAGCAATTGATATGGCTATCGTGAAAGGAATAAATACGTTAATTCATCAAGAAAAAATATTTTTGCAACCAAATTTAAAAATAGCTCATTTAGCGCAAGCGTTAGATACCTCGGAATATAAAGTCAGTAAAGCCATAAGAGGCTACTTTGCTGCGGCCAACTTTAACTTGTTTGTGAATCAGTTTAGGGTAAAGCACGCTAAGCAACTATTACGAGATAACGAATGCCAGCAATGGAGTATTTTAGTAATAGCATTAGAGAGTGGGTTTTCATCCTTAGCAACATTCAATCGGGTGTTTAAAGCTATCTCAGGGCAAATGCCGAATGAATATAGGAAACAGGGGAGTACGATGACTTATAGTGTGCCGAACCTATAAAACAATCAACGCAGATTAAACAGAGCCTTACTCTTTTTGAATTGTTCTCGTCCCTTCTAGCACTTCATCTGCACAATGGTTGCCATGAAGCACTGAAATGTCGCCTGTGGTTTCCAGCACTACCGCTCTAACCTGTTGCATGTCTAGTACGTTTGCTTCTCGAAGCTTTGCCATAAGATCGCTACGAGCCACCCGGGTTTCAGCTAGCGCGGAATCAATAATTTCACCGTCGCGCATTAATATAACAGGGGTATTTTGCATCAGTGCTTCAATTTTATCGGAGCGTCTGCGTAATCGCGCTGTTACGAACTGCACTAAGAACAGTGCCGCCATAGCAATCATGGCCTGAAAGAACGCGCTCCAACTATTGGTTTGAGACGCACTTGCTAGTAACGAACCTACTGCCACTGTCATCACGAAATCAAAATTGGTCATTTTTGAAAAAGAACGTAGTCCATTCACTCGTACCAGCAACACCACCCAAAACATGCTCATGGTGGTTAGCAGTAAGCCTTTAAGCAGTATATCCAGAGTAGGTACGGCGCTAAACATGATGTTCTCCTCAACATGGTGATTAACATAACTTGTACCATGCTAATCGCGAAAGAGATTAATCGTTTACAAATTATTATTTAATTTATAGCCTCTAAGTCCCATGCTGACTGACGTGCTCCGACACTTTCAGATTGAGTTCTTCTTTCCATTGTGGCGGTATTTGCTGTTCTATTTGAATTACCCATTTTGGGGCTTCACTCTGAGGGTTCCTGACTTGCCAGGCTTTAGACCACAAATAGGCTTTTGCAATGAGTGCTCCAGCGTTGTCATCAGACACTTCTTCAGCAGCTGCATTATAATACAAAGCCGCTGTCTCTAAGTAGGCAGGAATATACCCTTTGGATGCTGCTGACTCAAAGTAATAACGAATGAGTTCAGATTTGATCTGCCCAGATTGATGTAGGGTTAGCGCGTAGCGATATGCCGACTTCGCCGATTTTTCAGCGGCAATTTTTAACCAATAAATCGCTTTATCATTATTATTAATACCTTTGGTATTTGCGTATATATCTACAAGGATTTCTTGAGCATAAACAGCGCCTTGCACAGCGACTTGTTCGCACTGAGCAACCAATTGATTAAGTTCTATTGTTGGCTTACTTCGTTGTAACGCAGCTATATCGCAATAACTAGCAACTAAACCATTGTCGATAGCAATTTGGTAGTACCGCTTCGCTAGCTGTGTATGTTTGCTTTGTGAACGAGTTATTATATTGTCGCGATAACAATGACCAGCCTCTTGTGCGCCCACAGGAATATTTAGTTGCGCAGATTTAACGAAGTACTCACACGCAAGCGAGCGATTGGCCGCTATTTCACTGGAACCTAATTTAATGCGCCATGCATAACTAAATTGCGCTAACCCATTGCCAGCATCAGCAAACTTCTTAAGCAAAGCCACACTTTGAACACGTTGACCTTGCTGTTCTAATGCTTGCGCTTGATTTACTTGCTCTGTCCACTGCGACGAATCAACAGTTTTCTGTGAATCAGCAATAGCCTTTCCTGCTGACAGCAGACAAAGCAATGCAATATATGAATGTGCTAGCTTCTTGATGGGTATATTCCTTCCAACGCAATTATCCAATGCATCGCTAATGAGGGAGCGCGATTTTCATGTGCTTGGCTGCCACCGGCATCTCCAAGTGTTGTCTCGCCTGTGCCATTAACATCAATTGTTGGCAAAGTAACTACAATACTATCCGCATGCATATCAACAACAGGAACATCACCATTTGCCACCGCATAGACTCGCGTAGAGCCACTCGTTCTGGCCATGGTATTTGCATTTAGAGAAGCTTGATTTGCTCTGCCGCTAGCGCCCGTTAGTTGCAGTGTACCGGTAATTTCAACAGTGATATTAGCGGTGGATGTGGCACTGTGGTTATGAATAGCCATATCTTGAATTGATAGTGTTACTGACTCAACACCGCCAGTCTGCCCCAGCCTGTAGTTAGATAAGCCAGGCCCTTGACCTGCGCCAATTAAAACACGCCCTCTGGCATCGGGTAACTGCATAGTTGTTCGGCCATCACCACCATAGGTAGTGCCAATCAGTGAAAACAGAGTAGTATTTTGAGAAATAGGTAATAACTGGCCGTTTGCAAACGCCCACCCTCGGGGTGCAAAGTTAAAACCTACCACACACATTTGCGCAATGGTTGGATTCGATGGGCACGCTATGGCATGAGGAGTGAACATAGACCCAGTTACTGCTGTCGCACCAATAATCCAACACGTTAATTTATTCATGATTAATTTCCTTTTTATATTATGAGCGACTGGGGAATAGGCCTTGAAGCGCGATGGCCCAAGTGAGGGTTTGATACGGCATTCGGTTTAAATGTGGCTGTCCTGCTCCTGTTGGGGTAATTGCCGTCGTCACTGTTGCGTTAGAGCTGCCTGATAGCGACACTGCGATGCTGTCGGGGGATAACGCAACATCAGGCGCAGCGGTCGAATAGGCGTTAGCACTGGCAACATTTTGAGCAAAAACAGTTGCGGAAGGTGTCGCTGAATCGCCTAAAGATGTTGCGCTTTTTAGTATAGCGGCGGTCGTAACACTGTCACTATCATCTGCAATATTGACCTCGATGGTTGTTGATGCTGTGTGGGTGTGAACCGGTATTTGGGCGGCGGTTAACGCCACCGTCTCGGCGCCAACGCTTTGACCCCAACTATAATTAGTAAGCCCCGGGCCTTGGCCTGGAGCAATAACCCCCCGACCGCGTAAATCCGGAAGGGCAAAACTTGTACGACCATCACCTCCGTAAGTCGTTCCAAAAAGTGCAAACACCGCTGTATTCTGGCTGATTGATAAAATTTGCCCATCCGCCATTGCCCAGCCTCGTGGCGCAAAGTTGAAGGCAAAAGTGCACAAGCTGCCTAGCATTGGCTCGGTTTCGCAAGCTCTTACTGGGGAGGTGTAAATTCCAGCTAGTACTACCGAGGTAAGTAACACAGGTTGAAGTAATGTTTTCATTTTACGTGTTCTCTTGTGTTATCCGCGTGAAGGGTAAGTACCATATAAGGTAATGATCCAATTAACGGCGAGGTAGGGCTGTCGATTTTCATGGGATAGGCCATTTCCGCTATTCCCTACCGTAGTTTTGACGCCAGTGCTAAGCGAAGCTTCATCAACGCTCACATTGAGCGTGGCAGCGTCGTTACTCATCACCACGTCGGGAGTGGTATTGGCGTACATTCGAGCTCTTCGCCCCCCCAACTGCGCCAATGAATTACCTGCTGGTGAGGCGATATTAGCTACAGAATCACTTCCCATTAACATTACCGTGCTTTCAGCATTTAACGTTGTATTGTTGACGGTTACCGTGGCTACTGTTGTAGCGGTATGCGTATGCGAAGGAAGCTGGTTAGAAGTTAATGTGACTTGTTCAAGCCCCCCTTTACTGCCAATGGAGTAGTTTGACAAACCAGGCCCTCGTCCTTGGTGAATGGCAACTCTGCCTCGCATATCGGGCAAGCCAAAGGTGGTGCGTCCATCACCGCCATAAGTAGTGCCAACCAATGAAAATAGTGCAGTATTGTTCGAAATAGGTAATAACTGACCATGCGCAAAGGCTGTATCGCGCGGAGCAAAGTTACCAGCAAATGGACACATACTGGCAATATAGGCGTATGAGCCACAGTTTGCTTGTGCGGTTAGTGGGATACTGGCTATCAGCAGGCTTACAGTGGCAAGCGGCGTGATACATCTGAGTTTTTTCATAAAAAACGTCCTATTCTATCGCGCTTCCCAACTGCAAACTTTCAAGGAAGTCGTGTTTATAACTAATAAATTAAAATTTGAATGCTAAATGTAAGCGACAACCTAATTTAGTTGAGCTTGTTCGTTGTCTACTTGCGACGACATAAACGCATAAGACCAAGACTCAGGAATATAAGCGCAAGTGACGCAGGTCCATTGACATTGGTTGGTGGGGGGGGAGTGGATAAGTTCTCAATACCAGACAATGTGATATCAAAACTTATTAAGCTGTTGTGAGCCCCCAGTGTGTTATCAAGAAAGGATTGGAGTCCGAAAATTCCGCTAAATCCATTGGTGCTACCGGCACTTACGGTTTGCATAAAAGAGAACACGCCCGAGGTATTAATTGCAGCTCCTCGCGTACCGGGTTCAGACTCTACGCCGTCGGTAACTAGGAGATCGCCTAATAAAGTATCAGAATATAAATCTCGTTCGAACAAGGTACTAAAAACATCATCTAAAAGTAGGTAGGTATTCACAAAGTCACCGGCAGCATCTCCGCCAGCATCTGCGGTTAAGCTAAAGTTAAGTGACCATGAAAGCGAAAAGTCATCAGAAGTTTGGTTCTCAGTAACAAAGAGGAACTGGCCGTCAAAGTAGGATTCCCCCAAAGCACCTGCTACACCATTAAAATTGCTGTCGAATTTAAACCCAGAATTGGTGTTGGTAAGCCGGTCTATCTCTAACGGATTGTCACCAGTGGTAGTTGTGGTATCAAGTGGGCCCGAAATTGTGGTCGATGGCACAGTAATACCATTTTCGACTTTATCTAAAGAAGCAGTAATGTTTCCATCACCTTCAATTATATCGGTTAGTAAAAAACCACTGATGTCCAAGCCCGTTGGGATAACGGCCGCGCTTGCTTGAAGGGGAAGTAATGAAGCAGCAATAAGAGTGTAAAGTCTGAAACGTAACTTCATAATGTTTTCCAAAAATTTAATAATTGATGGATTAATAGGCATTAATCGAGCCAATGATTTAAATGCATTTTAATTCAGATGCTTACATTTTAACCAATCTTAATTGTTTAACTTGAGTTAATTTTATGTAAATAAATCCGACAGTGATATTGAGCTGCAAGTGAGTGATTGTGGAGCCGAGCTCATCTTAATATTAGTCAATATCACCATTTCAGTAGTGCAAATATCGATAGGCTTGAAAGTTAAAGCAATGGTAGCGGAAGAGCCCGAAGTTACAATTGAAAAGGCATTAAAAGCAACTCTCTGATTTGCTTTTTACCATTTCATACCCATATACAGCGCAACGGAATAATAAAAAGTTATCACTACCGCTCCATGCATCGTTTCAAGCCTGAACGTCTCAATGACGATCACTCATCATTTCAGAAAAACTACGCGTCTTCAGTTTATGCGTGGGTGTTTTCTATTGTGGTGTCGGTACTTGTATTCAGCGCGCCATTTTCAGCTTATTCCACGAATGATTCGGCTTCGTTTAACGAACAAACTCCGCAGATATCCTTTTCCGATTTTGGACTTTCTGTTGCTACGCGCTTTGGATTTGCCCAGCATAGTCAACAGCAAGACGCTGATGTAGACAATTCTGATCAACATCTACTGCCCGGCGGGTATCGACTCAATATAGTACTCGCCGATTTCTCGGGTGCTACTTTTAGCAAGCCCTTTGAATATATTGCCTTTCACTGGAGGGGCATATCGAGTCGCGGCCCACCTTCTTCTCTGTAATACCTTACTGATATCACGCGCTGCACTTGCAGTGCTTCTCATTTTTTAAAGGTTTATTGCAGGACTTTTTATGACACGATTTTCATTTCGTGGCCTAGTGTATGCGCTAGTTATATTACTAGGCCTACTTAGCGCCGCCCCCAATATTTTACCCGATTCGCTTCGCCAGCATGTACCTCAGTGGTACAGCCAACACACGCTTTCCCTTGGTTTGGATTTACAAGGTGGTTCTCACTTATTGTTAGAAGCGGATACCGATGCGTTATTTGCTCGGCAGTTAGACACCTATTCTTCAGCGCTTTTTAGTGACTTAAGAGAACAAAATATTCGCTACGTTAAACATGCTTCTAAACAAGGGCTAAGTGTTCAATTTACACTTTCGAACCCCGACGACCTTTACAAAGTTAAACAACGGGCAAGTGAAGTGTCGGTACAATCTGACGGTAGTAGCGCGCTTCTTCTTACACAGCAAAGCGTTATCCAGCAAAGCACTGCTCCAAAAGGTATTGCTCCAAAAGGTATTAGTCAAAAAGGGAATGTGATTGTCCTTGAGCTGACTGAGGAATATCAAGCAGCAGTAGTAAAAGATGCCATCAATCGCAGCCTCGAAGTTGTGCGTAAACGGCTTGACGAAACCGGTCTCACAGAACCCAGTGTTACCCGCCAAGGTAGCGATGCTATTTTAGTGCAAATGCCCGGCATTTCAGACCCTGCCAATGTGAAAGCCTTACTAGGTACAACGGCGCAAATGCGTTTTCATTGGCAAACTCAGGTGAACAATAGTGAGAGCTTTATTCGCGCCGACATTAACGACAGGCAGTATTTGCTTGAAAAGCATGTGGCACTAGAAGGTGAGCATATTACCGATGCGGCAGCGGTGTTTAGCCCTGAAACCAGTCAACCCGTGGTGACGTTTCGTTTAGATAATGACGGTGCGCGGCAATTCGCCACCATGACTAAAAACAATATAGGCCGCGTGCTGGCAGTTGTATTAGATGACACGGTAGTCACTGCACCGGTTATCAATAGTGTTATTCCCGGTGGCAGAGGTGAAATTACCGGTAGCTTTACCATGAGCGAAGCACAAGATGTGGCATTAATGCTGCGCACAGGGGCGTTGCCCGTTCCACTGCATATTATTGAAGAGCGTACCGTTGGGCCTGATTTAGGAAGCGATGCTATTGAAACCGGAGTGAAAAGCGGCATTGCAGGGGCACTGGGTGTTTTAGTCTTTATGCTGGCTATTTACGGCCGTTGGGGCGCGATTGCGAGTGTAGCGCTTACGGTGAATATGGCACTGGTATTTGGCGTGCTTACCCTCTTTGGTGCCACACTTACTCTTCCTGGTATTGCTGGGCTAATACTCACCATGGGCATGGCGGTAGATGCCAATATCTTAATCAATGAACGTATTCGTGAAGAAACCAAAAAAGGGCGGCCAGCAGGTGGTGCACTTAAAATCGGGTTTGATAAAGCGTTTGGCACCATTGTTGATTCAAATTTCACCACGCTAATAGCAGTTAGCTTGCTTTTTGTTTTTGGCAGCGGACCGGTGAAAGGCTTTGCGGTAACCATTGCGATAGGTTTGATAACCTCACTATTTACCTCGGTAGCGCTCACTAAGTTGCTAATGCAACGGGCAATTCGCAAGCACCAAAGAGAGCCGATTAATTTATCTTCTCCATTGTTAGTCATGGCCGATAAATTGGGGCCGTTTAACTTTTTAAAGTCTAAAAAATTAGCGTTGAGCGTGTCACTGATATTAACCCTGTGCTCAATGGCGCTCTTCGTTAAGCCTGGCCTGCAATATGGCGTAGACTTTACTGGCGGCACTATGATGGAAATTTCTGCGCCGCAGCTTTCTACGGAGCAGTTGCGCACAGTGTTAAAAGAGCACCACTTTGAAGATATTACTATTCAAGAGTATGGCGCAAAGAATCAGTACTTATTACGTGCACCAGTATCGGAACAATCGAACGCTTTATCTAATAAAGGAGCAAATACAGGAGCTAATACCGGTACAAATACCGACGCTAATACAGTTGCTACGCAAGGCAGCAATATTGAAGCGCTAAAACAGGAGATACAAGACGCTGACAGCACGGTGGTATTTAACAAGGTTGATGTTGTAGGGCCTAAAGTAAGTGATGGTTTTGCCGATCTTTCCATTTTGGCTTTGCTGATTGCGGGCGGGGGAATGTTAGCCTATTTATGGTTTCAGTTCGAAGCGCATTTTGCTACCGCGGCATTACTTACCGTGCTGCTTGATTTAACCAAAACCATTGGTTTTATTGCCTTAACCGGAATTGAGTTTAATCTTACCGCGGTAGCCGCACTGTTGGCCTTAATCGGGTATTCAATTAACGATAAAGTGGTAGTGTTAGACCGCGTTAGAGAGTTACTGCGAATTAGCCCAGAGCGCTCGCTGGCTGATATTATTAATGAAGCGGTAAATAGCACGCTTAGCAGAACGGTATTTACCTCGTTAACCACGTTGCTCGCGTTGTTACCTATGGCGCTAGTTGGGGGAGACGCCGTTAATAGTTTTGCCGTACCCATGGTCTTTGCCGTTGTTATAGGTACCTCATCTACTTTGTTTATTACTTCATCGTTACTCCATATGTTGGGTAAACGCAGAGAGCAAAAGGGGAAAGCACAGCTTCGGCCAACAGCCGAGGAGGTAAAAGCGTCGCTGGCACATATACCTTAAGTGCTTAAATCGAAATAGGTAGGGCGGTAAAATACCGCTTTGCCCATTTCATCTATATACTTCAATACTATTATGTTAGAAGGAGATAACTTGTGTTTGCCGTAGACCACATCATTCTACTCAGTGCTTTATTAGCCATTTTCGGCGTGTTGGTCAGCAAACTGTCTCCTCGTTTTGGTGTACCTGTACTCGTTCTTTTTTTGGGGGTGGGTATGCTTGCTGGTGAAGATGGTATCGGTCGAATTTCTTTTGACAATGCCGATGCCGCGCATTCCATAGGAACCTTCGCACTTATCCTCATTCTATTTGACGGTGGGCTTCAAACTTCAAAGAAGTCTATTAGGCGGGCGTGGAAGCCTGCTGCATTACTCGCCTCTTTTGGCGTGGTTGGTACCGCGGCAATAACGGGTGTAGCGGCCATGTATATTCTCGACTTGCCCCTTTATCTGGGATTATTGCTTGGTGCCATTGTCGGTTCTACCGATGCGGCGGCCGTATTCTCTGTACTTCGTAATGCGGGTATTTCTATTCCATCAAGACTAAAAGCAACCCTAGAGCTGGAAAGTGCATCAAACGATCCAATGGCCATATTCCTCACGATTGGTCTTATCACCCTTATTCAAGATAGCAGTACAAAGGCGTCAGAATTAGCCCTGTTGTTTGCCAGCCAAATGGGGGTGGGTGCAATTACAGGTGCCGTGGTAGGGGGCTTAGCGGTGGCGCTATTTAGGCGCGTAACCCTTATGGCAATAGGTTTATATCCCGTATTCGTTATGTTGTTTGGGGTGTTGGCCTTTGGTTTAGCGGCGAACTTAAATGGCAGCGGCTTTTTGGCGACGTTTATTACCGGCGTAATCGTAGGTAATAGCCGATTTTCCTATCAACGAAATACCTTTGTATTCATTGATGGCCTAGCGTGGCTAAGTCAAATTGCAATGTTCGTTATTTTAGGCTTGCTGGTAACGCCTTCTGAACTTTTACACACATGGAAAGAAGGCTTGTTAATTGCGGTAGTGCTTATTTTTGTGGCTCGGCCGCTGGTGGCAATGCCATTGTTATTATTAAGCCGGTTTTCATTTAAAGCCTCGGTGCTTATTTCTTGGGTAGGGCTTCGTGGTTCTGTGCCTATAATCTTGGCTATTTTTCCGCTAATTTTTGAATTACCCAGCGCTGAGCTTATTTTTAATGTGGTATTTTTCATTGTGATGATTTCAGCCTTGCTACAAGGGTCAAGTTTACCCTTTGCCGCACGTAAATTAGGCTTAGTACTCGATAATCCTCGGGGGGAGTCGAATACGCTAGAAATCGTTAAAGTGGCAAAAGATAAACGGGAGCTCATTGAAATAGTGCTTCACTCTATGTCTGCCTCAACAGGCAAAAGTATTTCAGAGTTGGGGTTACCCGAAGATACTGTTGTGGCGTTAGTCGCCCGTGGTGAAAGTACGCTTATTCCCAAAGGAAGCACGGTATTACAGGCAGAAGATCAGGTTTTTGTCATCACAAAACTGCTGGATAAAAACATCGTAGAGACCTGCTTTTACGGCGATACTTAAAAGCTGCCAAGTGATTGTCGCTAAATAGGCCATCTTCATGTAGAATGCGCCGCGGAGTTGGCCAGGCAATCGCCGCTTTCGTAAGAAAGGGGAGGAAAGTCCGGGCTCCAAAGGGCAGGGTGCCAGATAACGTCTGGGCGGCGCGAGCCGACGACAAGTGCAGCAGAGAGAAGACCGCCTAAGCCAGCAATGGCCGGTAAGGCTGAAAGGGTGCGGTAAGAGCGCACCGCACACCTGGTAACAGGTTGTGGCAAGGTAAACTCCACCCGGAGCAAGACCAAATAGGATCCCTTAACGTGTGGCCCGCATGGGGATCGGGTAGGTTGCTTGAATCAGTGAGTAATTGCTGATCTAGAGGAATGGTTGCCCACGACAGAACCCGGCTTATCGGCCAACTCCACCTTTTTTTCGTAAGTGAAGCGTCTGCTTCACTTACCATTCCCTTAAGCGCTCAATAATTTGAGTAAGTTATCCCAAGGTAACGGGCGCGATAAATAATATCCTTGTGCCCAGTCACAGCCATTTTCTCGTAGATATGTCATCTGCGCTTCAGTTTCAACGCCTTCGGCAATAACGCGAAGATCGTAAAGCTTTGCCAAATTTTGAATAATCATCACCATCTTGTTGCGCGCTTCACGTTCTGAAAAAAGATCGTTCACAAAAGAACGGTCGATTTTCAAACAATCTGCAGGGTAATGTATTAACTGACTGAATGCAGTGTAGCCGGTACCAAAATCATCGAGCGCTAAAGACACCCCGAGTTCATCCAGTGCTTTTAACGTGTTCAGGGCACTTACATCATCGGCTACAAATGCGGTCTCTGTAACCTCAAGCTCTACACTTTCTGGGGCAATGTTATAACGCTCTAATAGGTTTTTTACCTGTGCGGGAAATGCGTCGTTATGCAACTCCACCCCTGAAATGTTTATGCAAATCTGTCCCTTAAATAGATGTTCTTTTTGCAAAGTTGCTAGTGCTTGAAAAGCATTGTCTATCACCCATAAATCGATTTCTTTGATAAGGCCGGTAGTTTCAGCAACTGGAATAAAGTGGTCAGGGCCAACACCTTCTAATTCAGGGCTTTGGCAGCGTAGCAGTACTTCAACCGCTACGATGGTATTGTCGTTACAGTCAAATATCGGCATATAAACCAATGAGAAATGTGCCTCATTTAAAGCCTGTCTTAAGCCTTTTTCAATCCGTTGGCGTTGACGTAGCGTATCGGCGATTTCCTGAGTGAAAAACTTAAAACAATTACGACCGTTATGTTTTGCGTCGTACATTGCGGCATCTGCGTGATGCAGCAATGTAGAGGGATCGGTGGCATCATCAGGGTAAACAGCAATACCAATGCTTGCGTAAATCATATGGGTTACATCATCAACTTTAAAACCACCGTCGAAGATATTCAAGATACGTGTTGCAACGACGCTGGCGTCAAGAGGGGCTTTAATATTGCGCAATAGCACAACAAATTCATCACCTGCTAGCCTTGCTAGGCTTTCTGTCTGCGGCTTTAGCAGCTGATCAGTAGGGCGGATTTCTTCCCAAAGTCGTTCACTGAACTCAAGTAATAGTCTATCGCCTGCTTCATGGCCGTATTGGTCATTCACCTGCTTAAAATTGTCTAGGTCAATATACAATAAGCCAACGCGTTGTTTATCTTTCTCTGCTCGGGACAAGAGGCGCTCTAAATTAGTTTTAAAGCTCCACCGATTAGGAAGGCCTGTTAGCGTATCGTAATAGGCCATCTTGCGAATATCATCATCATGCAGTTGCATAATCGTTTTATAAGCTAGCTCCTCTGACCGCAAGGCGGCTAGGCAAATAGCGTTTAGCGCCAACATCGTTAGAATGAACCGAATTGCTTCTACGAATGAGTAGTTAGTCATCAACAAAATAGAAGCAGGCGTAAATAGCAGTAGAATACTGGCCACACTGAAAATCACAAACCAAAATACAGCAGGCCAAAAGCGATTGATAAAAAGATTGATGGCAACAATAGGGTAAACCCACAGCATCCCTGTATTATTTTTACCGCCTGTAATGATTAAGCTCATTGATAAGAAGAAAAGAATGCCACTTAGAATAGAGGCTGCACGCTCAACATTGCCGGTACGTTTTAATAGATAAATATTGAGTAAGCCGACCAAGGCGTTGACGATTAATATAGTACCCAGGACTTCGGCGCCGTCGACTAGGCTAAAACTCCCTAAGGCAAATAAGAAAATAACGCCTAATATGGTTAAAACTTGACAGAGCCTATAGCGCCGTCGGTATCGTACTGCCAACATTTCTTGTTGACCTGCTTTAATTTCACCGGTGTGAGTCATGTTTACCAAGGGTTCATTAAGTATTGATATTAAGCTATTGCTGCTTAACGGTATTTACTATCAATAAGTTAATTTTTTGATGTGTGTAAATAGGATAGACGACAAATCTACCCTATTCAAAGTGCATATTATTTTAGAGGATAAGAAGGGGCTGAATCAGCTAAGCTGTAATTTGGCTTCGGTGCTCTTTTCAGCCCAGTAGTTTACTTTTTCTAGTAGGTCTTGAATGTCGAAGGGCTTACTTAAATAGTCGTTCATGCCGGCGTTAAAACAGTCTTCTCTGTCACCTTTCATGGCATTCGCTGTTAGTGCAATGATGGGGGCATTCACATACCGCTCGCCAGCTTCACCGCGACGTATTCGACGGGTTGCTTCAAAGCCATCCATGTCAGGCATTTGGCAGTCCATCAATATTAAATCAAAAGTCACTTTCATTTTCTTTAAGGCTTCTAATGCTTCAACACCTGATTTCGCACTCAAGGTTTTGTGGCCGCTTAAATGCTGTTTCACAATGACTTGGTTGATATCATTATCTTCAACAATAAGAATTTTACGTTTTTGTGTTGCGGTATTGTGGCTATGAGCCGCACTTCGCTGGGGCGCTACTAAGCTATCGTCACCCTCTTTTAGCATAATGTTGAAAGTGAAAGTACTCCCTTCGCCTTTTTCACTTTCTAAACGAATTTCACCATCCATAAGCTCACACAACTGTTTACTAATAGAAAGGCCAAGCCCCGTGCCACCAAATTTGCGAGTTGTAGACAAGTCTTCTTGGGTAAAGACCTCAAAAATCCCTGCTTGTTTTTCTTTTGCGATACCTATCCCTGAATCTTTGACTGCGCAGGTTAAGCGAAGCTCATCATCGCTGGTATGTTCAATGGTGGTAGTGACGTCAATTTCACCCTTCTCGGTGAATTTAACTGCGTTGCCAATCAAATTAGAGAGGATCTGCCGGAAGCGAACCGAGTCTCCAATGACCACATGAAAACCTTGAAGGTTAAAATGAAAATGAAGGCGAAGCCCTTTTTCTTGACACAAAATGGCGTATTGCGACTGCAAGCTTTCAAGGGTTTCTAATAAATCGAAAGGTTGAGCATCTATTTGAAGTTGCCCAGCTTCAATTTTAGAGAAATCAAGAATGTCATTAACGATGTGTAGCAGGCCTTGAATACTAAAATTAGCAAGCGAGAGGTAGTGCTTTTGCTCGTCGTTCAATGGGGAGTTCGATAGCAACTGCAGTACCCCAGAAATACCGTGAATAGGAGTACGTATTTCATGGCTCATACTGGCAAGGAAACCAGACTTCATATGCGCTGACTCTTCCGCCTTTTGCTTCGCATCTTGTAAATAACGCTCGGCTTGACGCTGTTGTGTCACGTCTTGTTGGAAACCAATATAGTGGGTGACTTCGCCTCCAGACTTTACAGGAGTAAGTATAAGCCTGTTGTAGAAAGACGTACCGTCTTTACGGTAGTTAAGTATTGTGGTTTCAACGGGTTCACGGTTTGCAATCGCTTTGCGGATCAGTGTTGTTGCATGGCTATCAGTACCATCACCCTGCATCAGCCTGCAATTTCTACCAATAATATCTTCTTTATTGTGCCCTGTAAGACGGCTGAATGCATTGTTCACGTATATAATGGGCTGACCAGTGCGCTTGATATCAGCGATGATAATAGAAACGGTAGCTTCATCCATGGCGTGATTAAGAATTTGCACATGACTTTCAAGGGAACGCTGAGTGCTGAAATCAACTCCAACGAAAATAGCGCCTTTAATGTTATGGTTAGCATCTTCAAGTGGCGTATTGGTCCATTTAATATGCTTTTCTAGTCCGTCTTCTACCGAGAAATGTTTTAACTCTCCAGAAGATTTATTAATGAGCTTGTTGAGTATGTACTTAACCGTACCCTCACGCTCTCCGTACTGATCTTCACAAAAAGCATCGAACCGTTTGTTGCTTAACATCACGCGATGGTTTTCATCTACCACTAAGAGCATATCTCCCATCGAATCAATAACATTAGAAAATTGTTCATTTGATAACGACATCTCTGCAAGGTCTGATATTAACGTATCAAATGCACTGCGAATATTGGCTAATTCTCGGGCCTCTTCTACAACCACTGGCTCTTGAATATCGGTATCTTTAATACGATTTACAATGTCTTTATAAAGGGCTGACAGGGTGTTCTCAGCAAGCAGCGCCGTGGTACGAATCATGTGAAAGTTAACTAAGATAATACCGACAATAATGGCCAACATGAGTAGTGCTAACCAATACAAACCTTTAAGGGCGTTGCCGATAGGTTTAATGCTATACAGAGTTAAGTTCTGATAGCGAGAGTCCTGCAATACATAGCCCATGGTATCCACATCACTAAACGGGGTGCCGGGAATGATAAATTCAGGATCACTGCTGAAAAGTACTAATCCATTTTCTTCAGTAACGATTTGGTTGGTTAGTCTAGGGTAGGGAGCTAGTAAGGCTTGAAGGCTTTCCACATACATGACTAACGCACCTTCTGCTGCACCGCCTAGCAAAACAGGAACTGAAAAAAGCACCCCATTTTGGGTGATTGAAGAAAATGATAGCGACGCGCCAAGGGTCTTTTGCTGCCATGCAGTATCTAGTTTTTCAGAAATAGAATGACTCCAATTTTTCTGAATAACCATTTCGCCGGAAAAGTCGTATAACGCAAATTCTACATTGCGGGTTTGGGTTAACTTTAACGATCTAAAGAACATAGGGAGGTAATTATCCCGCTGTTCTAAATCCACCAGTGAATTGATAATAATATCGTTAGATGCAAGGTCAGATAACTGCCGAGTGGTATCGTTAACGATGAAAGAAAGATCATGTTTTAAGCCTTCAATAGACTGTTTTTGAACGCTCTCAATTTGCTGCTTGGCAAAAAAGAAGGTAAACGCAAAAAGCATTAACGCTACAATTAATATTAACCCGAACAAGCGGGGTAACATACTGGTTAATAAGCGCTTTCTAAGCGGTGGTGGCTGGAATTGCATTACTGATTTTCCAGAACGACCAAGTTACCTTTTTTATCAAATGAAGCCATAAAATAGTCCTTAGCCATTAATGCGTCATGCTGTGTGGGGGTAAATGCAGGGTCATAAGTTTTCAATACACCGTCGAAAGTACCTAAGTCTTCTAAAGTGTTTCGTAGCGCATCTACATCAGTGGTACCTGCTTTTGTTACCGCTAATGCTAGCATATTGACAAGGTCATACGCGTGCGCAATGCCTGTAACCGCGTGAATAGCTTCAGGATCGACTAAGCCATATTTGCTGTGATAAGCCTCTAACAACTGCTGGGCTTTTATGTGCTTTTGATAATCAAAGTGAAAGGTTTGCAAGACCGATAAATTCAGTAAGTCGGGCTCTACATGTAAACGCTCTATAAAGTTGCCTGAAGCAATGCCCCAATGGGAAATAACAGGTAAAGCTGTGAGGTTTTGGGCGGCTAATTCGTTCACTACCACCGCACCTTCAGGTGCATTTGCAACTAAAATGATGGCTTCTGCTTTGTCTGACTTGATAGCAGATATATCTTCTTCAAATTTCTTCTGTTGCCAGTTAATCCAGCGGGTAGTGGTTATAGTGAGCCCCACTTCGGCCGCAGCTAAGGTTAGCGATGCCTCATTAGAGCGCCCCCACCCAGTACGCTCTAAAACGAGTGCAACGCGTTTAATACCGCGAGCAGCAGCATGCTGGATTAGTACTTTTCCCGCCTCGGCGTCACGGACTGACACGCGAAATACATTATTAGGAGTATATTGGTTGTCTACCACTTGCGTACCCGCCGCCCAAGGAACAAGATAAAGCAAGTTAAGTTGATGAATAGTCTCAAGTTCGGCTAATGCCACAGGGGTATGTACGCCTCCTATTACCGCGATTAAATCGCTGTTGGTGGCGAGCTGTTTAATATTGTGAATACCGCGGGCAGGGTTGCCCCGGTGATCTTTTAAGAGGATATCAACTGGACGGCCTAGCAAGCCCCCTTTTTTATTAATTTCATCTACCGCAAGTTCAACGCCTCGTTTAATGGCTACACCACCGTCCACGGCGACAGCCGAAAAGTCAGCATCTATACCAATATAAAGTGGTGTAGACGCCTCACTGCCGTTGGAGTGAAGACTTAACGTCAATAACGTTAACAGCCAAAATGTGAAACGTAAGCGCATAAAATCTTGAAGTTGAGGATAAGGCTAGTAATTGTATAGCATTAATTGGTTAGTTTTACCTTCCAAACCTTATTCTTTCGTCTATTTTTGTTTAATTATTAGTCATGCATAAACTGCACTTTTAGCAAGGTTTTGTTAGGTGAAAAACAGCGTTAAGTGATTTGTATTGCTGCAATTAATTCGCAGATTGACGATCTTGGACTGGCGTGAATTGGTAGTAGCGCTTAAACTCTCTAGAGAATTGAGATAGGCTGTTGTAACCCACCGCTTCGGCAGCGTCTCCCACTCGATGACCTCGCGCGATTAACTCTCTGGCTTTAGACAATCTACATTTCTTTATATATTGAACGGGTGAATCCAGCACGACATCGCGAAATGCGCGGTGGAAACCAGATACACTCATGTTCACACTTGCAGCAAGTGAATCTACATTTAACATCGATGCATAGCCATCGTGAATCGTTCGTAATGCTTGTGCGACTCTCGCATAGTGGCCGTTATCTGTTAATCCACATAATACATGACCAGCTGGGCCATTGAGGATATAGTATACAATTTCTCGCACAAAACCTGCTCCCAGTGCCTGTGCACAATTACCGTGTGTTAACGCTTGTAGTAGCCTGCGTGTAGCATCGGTAATATTTTCATCTAATGACTGCTGACTTACTGTAAACGTAGGGGCAGGGCTGTTTTTTGCCCTGTCGTCCCGCCATTGGGAAAGCTCTACCAGTAACGATGCGGGAATATCAATGACCAAACCTAATATGCAATCGTCATCGTCTAAGGTGGCTGCACACTGCGCAGGCAAAGGCACACCGAAAACAATGTAATCACCTTTCTTGTATTCAATTTCACGATTATCAACATACAAGCGTTTAGTGCCTTGTAACATGATAATGATGCCCGACTGATAAAGTAGAGGCTGCTTAGGACTTCCGTGAGGATCGCGAAAAACTCGCACTCCTTCTATATCCGTTTTGCTCACGCCATTCAGTGCCGATTTACCTTTAGCGTTTAAAAACTGTTTTAGAATTTGACTTAAAAAAGCCAGATCAGAAGTGGAAACTGGATTTTTTGTAGAAATAGGCAAATTTTTTCCAGAAATAGACGGTTTGTTTACACATAATGGCACTATTATGCATTAACACAGGCATGTAATGATAGAGGAAAGACCATGAAATTTTCATTCAGTAACCCAACTCGCATTCAATTTGGCCAAGGACAAATTGGCTCAATCAACACCCTTATTCCAAAAGACAGCCACGTTCTCGTGTTGTTTGGCGGCGGTTCGATTAAAAAGAACGGCGTTTACGACCAAGTAGAAAAAGCATTGGAAGGCTATAACTGGGAATCTTTCGGCGGCGTTGAACCTAACCCAACCATTGAAACCCTAGACAAAGCTGTTGCCCTAATTAAAGAAACCGGCGTTGACTATATTCTCGCGGTAGGCGGTGGTAGCGTGATTGATGGTGCCAAGTATGTGGCCGCTAGCGCAGTATACGATGGCGACGGATGGGACATTCTAACTGGTGAGCACAAGGTTGATAAGGCACTGCCTATTGGCGCTATTTTAACCTTGCCGGCAACAGGTTCTGAATCTAATGGCGGCTCTGTTATTAGTAAGAAAGCGACAAAGCAAAAATTGGCGTTTATGTCTCCGTTAGTTTATCCGCAGTTTGCTGTATTAGATCCAGATGTAATAAAAAGCCTTCCGCATCGCCAGGTAGTTAACGGCTTAGTGGATGCTTTTGTTCATGTTTGCGAGCAGTACTTAACCTTTCCGCAAAATGCACCGGTTCAAGATGGTTACGCTGAAACCTTGCTGAAAACCCTAATTCAACTTGGCGGAAAAATTGATAACAAAGATGACGCATGGCGCGCTAACCTTATGTGGTCAGCAAACCAAGCACTGAACGGCCTTATTGGTTCAGGTGTTGCGCAAGATTGGGCTACGCATATGATAGGCCACGAACTCACGGCACTTTATGGCGTAGATCATGCTCGTTCATTGGCGATTGTTCAGCCGTCACTACTACGGGTTCAACTTGAGACCAAATCAGCGAAGTTAACGCAGATGGGCCAAAACGTGTTTGGTTTAGCACAAAGCGATGATATTGCCCTTCGCACTATCGATGCTATCGAAGCGTTCTATCAAAGCCTTGAAGTGGCTACCCAGCTTACCGAGCATGCAGGCGACAAGCAAAGTGCAGTGAATGCCGTACTAGAAAACTTAAAAGGAAACAAAATGCTTTCTCTTGGCGAAACGGGGGCTATTACCCCAGAGGTCAGTGAGCAAATTCTTAACTTGGCAGTGGCTGAGTAATACCTACCTAAAAGCGGGCTGTCACTTTATGTTCAGCCCGCCTTCTGATTGTATATTGATACAAACTGGCACGATTCTACTATTAACAAGGAAGATAAAGTGTCGGTTTGTTTTTTAATTATACAACCAAAGTATGATTTTCAATTCCGTTTGCGCTTTCTGAGTTCGTTTATTAGGTTTAAAGAAGGCAAGGCGTATATCACGCCAGCGCAGATGGGAGTTAGCTTGCAAAGAAATTATCCCCCTTCCATTATTGATGTGGAAGCCAGTGGGTTTGGTGCCCGTAGTTATCCTATTGAAATAGGGATAGTGCGCTATGATGGTGCAAAATGGTGCAAACTCATTCGTCCCTTTGATAGTTGGGTTCATTGGGATCAAGAAGCAGAATCGTTGCATGGTATCACCAGAGCCATGTTAAACACTTACGGCGTTTGTCCGATTAAAGTGTGCCACGAGCTTAATGCCTTTTTAAGCAATACCATTGTGTATAGCGACGGATGGGTGGTAGATAACCCTTGGCTTATTAAACTTTTTGCAGCAGCCTCGGTTCAAATGTCTTTTTCATGTCGTGCGTTGGAGTATGTCTTGAGCGAACCTCAAATGGCGCTTTGGCATGATGTAAAAACTAATATTGAATCGCAAAGCGACGATCGTCGCCATCGAGCAAGTACCGATGCGAAGGTTATTCAAAGCACGTATGTGGAAACGCGTAATAAAGTTGAAGCGGCAAAGCACCAAAATTAGCACCAGCTTTTTTAAATTAGAAAAAGTATTGAACACCTAACGTAAGCGCATTGTTTTCTTTGTCTCCCACCTCACGATGTTCAAATTCTAACGCCATATTCAAACCGCTTTCGTCACCAACTAGCCAACCTAATCGAGTAAACGTGCCTAAGTCTTCGGGTATGTAGCGCCATTCTGGATAGTATTGTAAAGGTGAGTGAGTCGTATTAAACGACGCATATATTTGCTGTTTAAAAAGTAGTGTTAATGCACGCTGGGCGCGAATAGAGAGTTGACTGTTTTTGCTGGCGTTAAAATGATTATCATAGCCAGGTACGGATTCAAGGCGCGTTTCATTAAAGCGACTTTTAATTTTCCATTTTGCTATTTTTTCGCTTTTGAACACGATGGGGCCGTAGTAGCCATCCCAATCAGCAGCTTTCCAATCAGCGGCCTTGCTGTAAGTGGCACTCAAAGGGGCAAGCAATATTAAACAAACCACGCAAGTTGGGTAAGTTTTCATGAATAAATTCCTAGTCGAGTGAGACAGCGTAAACGTGTTCTTATGACTACCGATTATTATAAATTTAAGTGGTAGCTTCAAAGTCACAAAGGTGTTTTGTTCGCCCTAAGTGCCTATCTCTATCTTAAAAAATGACACAAAACTGAAACAAAAAATAGGTGCTGAATAGTAAGTGTAGTCTTTTATCTAAAAGGTGAAAAATAAACTTGTTAGATATTTCCATTGTGAACTAACTTTTAAAGGGTAGTAGTAAGACTTACTTCAATTTAGTGGGCAAAGCAGTACTTTCAAATAGGGAACATGGCCGGAGGTGAGTGATGCAAACGGAATGGGAATTTGAACGAAAGTTTTTAGTAAGTTATGTGCCAGAAGGTTTGTTAGATACACGAAAACCTGTGGCAATAAGACAGGGTTATTTGGCCACCGAGCCGGATAAGCATATTCGAATTAGGGACGAAGGTGGTAACTACACCATGGCCGTTAAACAAGGTGTTGGCCTTAAACGCAGAGATACGCGAATTGCGTTGGACTCTGAGCAATTTGCTGATTTATGGCCGTTAACCCAAAACATGCGGGTGGAAAAGCAGCGATATCGTATCGACTTTTTTGGTGCTCAGCTGGTGGTAGACATTTTCACCGGTAATTTAGCACCTTTGAAAGTGGTGGAAGTAGAATTTGACAGTGAAATGAGTAGTCGACAATTTTTACCACCTGATTTCGCTGAAACCGAGGTGACCCATAAGAAAGAATTTCAAAATGTCGCGTTAGCGCGATTTGGTTTGCCTGATATGGTTATTGCGAGCGGTAGTACGAGTAGTGCTTCTATGTTTGCAGGGTCTATATAGCCATTATATAGCTACTATGCAGCATAGAAACTGCCTAGATAGGACATAGAGATAGCCAAGGCCAAATAGATAAATATCTGAAATTAAAAAGGGGCGCTTTACTATATAGTAAAGCGCCCCTTTTTCTGCCTTTAGCTTTCAACAGCCTTGAGCTATGTAAGCAGCCTTGAGCGGTTATACCGCTGAGTAAATTATACTGCTGAACGGAGTGCTTCAGCTTTATCAGTCGCTTCCCACGGGAATGCTTCACGGCCGAAGTGACCATAGGCAGCCGTTGGTAAGTAGATAGCACGTTCTAAATCAAGCATTTTGATTAAACCGTAAGGGCGTAAGTCGAAGTGTTCGCGCACCAACGCCACTAAGGTTTTCTCATCAACCACACCAGTACCGAAAGTATCAATGCTGATAGACGTTGGTTCGGCAACACCAATGGCGTAAGAAACCTGTATTTCGCAACGCTTAGCTAAGCCAGCGGCAACAATATTCTTAGCCACATAACGACCCGCGTATGCCGCGCTTCTGTCAACTTTCGATGGATCTTTACCAGAGAAAGCACCACCACCGTGACGGGCCATACCACCGTAGGTATCTACAATGATTTTACGGCCAGTTAAACCACAGTCACCAACTGGACCACCTATAACAAAGCGACCGGTAGGGTTAATGTGAAATTGAGTGTTGCTATTAAGCCATTCGCTAGGAAGCACCGGTTTAATAATTTCTTCCATTACTGCTTCACGTACTTGTGCAGTAGAAACAGAGTCACAATGCTGCGTAGAAAGTACTACCGCATCAATGCCTACAGGCTTGTCGTTTTCGTATTTAAACGTAATTTGGCTTTTTGCATCTGGGCGTAAAAAGTCTAGCTTGCCAGATTTTCTTACTTCAGCTTGTTTTTGAACCAAGCGGTGAGAGTAAGTAATTGGCGCTGGCATCAGTACGTCAGTTTCGTCACTGGCGTAACCGAACATAAGGCCTTGGTCGCCCGCACCTTGTTCTTCTAGACTTTCGCGGTCAACACCTTGGTTGATATCTGGCGACTGTTTACCAATGGCGTTTAATACTGCACAAGAGTCAGCATCGAAACCCATATCAGAATGAACGTAGCCTATGTCTCTTACGGTTTTACGTGTGATTTCTTCAATATCAACCCACGCTGAGGTAGTGACTTCACCACCTACTAATACCATTCCGGTTTTAACGTAGGTCTCACAGGCCACGCGGGCACGAGGATCTTGCTCTAGAATAGCATCTAGAACCGCATCTGAAATTTGATCGGCGATTTTGTCCGGGTGTCCTTCAGACACAGACTCGGAGGTGAATAAATGCGTGGCCATACATGCTCCATAAGCGTTTATTGTTCAAAATAGGTGAGTATTGTACTAAAACAAGGTATAAATACCAGTCTTTACTTCTAGACGTCTAAAAGTCCTTTCGTTACGATTTGTTGACAGTGGCGGATCACTTTTACAGATAATTGAGTAAATTTAGCCACGCTTGCCCAAAGAAGCGATAATGGTTAGCAAAGGAATGATGTGAATATTCACTATTTTAGCCAACTTTCGGTAATGGCAATGAAAAGCCATTGAACTGAATGGTGGCATGGGTAAGAATAACGCCCACATTAAGATATACAGCAATGCAGCGCTTTAAGGTTGAACAAAGGGATTTTGCCCACAGTGTTCCCTTAGCGAAATTCAGCTACAAAATAAATCAGGAGACAACATGCCCTCTCGTCGTGAACTTGCCAATGCCATCCGTGCTTTAAGCATGGACGCTGTTCAACAGGCCAAATCTGGTCACCCAGGCGCCCCTATGGGGATGGCTGATATTGCCGAGGTACTGTGGGGTGATTTTCTATCACACAACCCTGCAAATCCGTCTTGGGCAAACAGAGACCGCTTCGTGCTTTCAAACGGTCACGGCTCTATGCTGTTGTACTCTTTGCTTCATCTTTCAGGCTATGAACTGCCTATTGAAGAGCTTAAGAACTTCCGTCAGCTACATTCTAAAACGCCAGGGCATCCAGAATATGGGTACGCCCCTGGTGTTGAAACAACTACTGGCCCGTTAGGTCAAGGCGTAAGTAACGCCGTGGGTATGGCGCTAGCCGAGAAAGTATTAGCGGCGCAGTTTAACCGTGACGGTCACGATATTGTCGATCACTACACATACACTTTCATGGGCGATGGTTGCCTTATGGAAGGTATTTCTCATGAAACTTGTTCCCTTGCTGGCACATTAGGCCTTGGTAAACTTATCGGTTTCTGGGATGACAACGGCATTTCAATTGACGGTGAAGTTGAAGGTTGGTTTACCGACGACACGCCAGCACGCTTTAAAAGCTACGGCTGGGAAGTGATTGAAGGTGTTGACGGTCATGATCCAGAGCAAATTAAAGCAGCCATTGAGCAAGCTAAATCGAACAGCGCTCAGCCTACGCTTATTTGCTGTAAAACCGTGATTGGTTTTGGTTCGCCAAACAAAGAAGGCACTGAGTCTTGTCACGGTGCACCATTAGGTGATGACGAAATTATTGCTACTCGTGAAAAGCTTGGGTGGAAACACGGTGCATTTGACATTCCAGACGACATTTATGCCGGTTGGGATGCGAAAGGCAAAGGCGGCGACGCTGAAAGTGCGTGGAACGATGCCTTCGCAGCATACGAAAGTGCTTACCCTGAATTAGCGGCTGAATTCAAGCGTCGTGTCAATGGCGACTTGCCAGCAGACTTCAGCGATAAAGCCGACAAAATCATTGCTGATTTGCAAGCTAACCCGCAAAACATTGCGTCACGTAAAGCATCACAAAATGCATTAAATGCATTTGGCCCATTACTACCAGAGCTGCTAGGCGGTTCTGCCGACTTAGCGGGTTCAAACCTTACCATTTGGGATGGCAGTAAAGGCGTTGAAGCCACTGATGCTTCAGGTAACTACATTTACTACGGTGTACGTGAATTCGGTATGTCAGCCATGATGAACGGTATTACCCTTCATGGTGGTTTTAAAGCCTACGGCGCAACTTTCCTAATGTTTATGGAATACGCTCGTAATGCGGTACGTATGGCGGCACTAATGAAGCAACCTGCTATTTTCGTATACACTCACGATTCAATCGGTTTGGGTGAAGATGGCCCAACGCATCAGCCAGTAGAACAAGTAGTAGCACTACGTGCTACACCAAACCTAGATAACTGGCGTCCATGTGACCAAGTTGAATCAGCTATTGCATGGAAGTTCGCGATTGAGCGTAACGATGGCCCTTCAACATTGATTTTCACTCGCCAAGGTTTGCCGCAGCAACCTCGCGACGAACAGCAATTAGCCGATGTTACTAAAGGTGGTTATGTGCTTAAAGATTGTGCAGGTACGCCTGAATACATCTTTATTGCCACTGGTTCTGAAGTTCAACTTGCCGTTGAAGCAGCAGATAAACTAAGTGCAGATGGTAAAGCAGTTCGCGTAGTTTCTATGCCTTCTACCGACGTTTTCGACCGCCAATCGGCAGATTATCGTGAAAGCGTATTGCCTTCTAGCGTAACTAAGCGTGTTGCAGTTGAAGCACTATCGAAAGAAAGCTGGTACAAATATGTAGGTTTCAACGGCGCCATCATTGGTATGGATACGTTTGGTGAATCAGCACCTGCAGGTGACTTGTTCAAACACTTTAATATTACTACTGATGCAGTGGTAGAGGCAGCATTGTCTCTTAGCTAACGAGGTCGCCGCAGTCTATGGTAAACATTGCCATAAACGGGTTTGGTCGTATTGGTCGCAATGTATTGCGTGCGCTTTATGAAAGCGGACGCAATAGCCACTTCAACGTGGTTGCGATTAATGATGTCGCTAAGCCAGAAGGTATTGCTCACTTATTAAAATACGATACCGCCCATGGGCGGTTCGGTTTTGATGTGGCACTAGATAACAACACACTAAACGTAGCAGGCGATGCTATTCGCTTGTTAGCACAACCTGATATTAACTTACTGCCTTGGCGAGAAATTGGGGTGGATATTGTACTGGAATGTACAGGTAAGTTTGATGATAGGGTGTCAGGTCAATCGCATATTAATGCGGGGGCAGGTAAAGTGCTCTTCTCTTCTCCGGGTTCCCCCGATTTAGACAATACCGTGATTTTTGGTACCAACGATGACACGCTAAAAGCCGAGCATAAGTTGGTGTCTAATGGGTCGTGTACAACCAACTGCATTGTGCCGGTTATTCAAGCGCTAGACGCAGCCTTTGGGGTTGAAAGCGGAACGATTACCACTATTCACGCATCTATGCACGATCAGCAAGTTATCGATGCTTACCACCCCGATTTACGTCGTACTCGCGCAGCCAGTCAGTCTATTATTCCAGTAGACACACGGTTAGCCGCGGGAATAGAACGTATTTTGCCTAAATTTGCAGGTAAATTTGAAGCTATTGCGGTACGGGTGCCAACCATTAATGTTACTGCAATGGATTTAAGTGTAACCTTAAGTACGCAAGTAACCATTGCTGACGTTAATCAGGCATTGAAGCGAGTGAAAGCAGGGCGATTGCAGGGTATTTTAGATTATACAGAAGAGCCGCTAGTTTCTGTTGATTTCAATCACGATCCTCATTCTTGTATTGTGGATGGTACGCAAACCCGCGTTAGTCATAAGCAACTGGTAAAAACACTGGTGTGGTGTGACAACGAATGGGGTTTTGCAAACAGAATGCTCGACACCGCGCAAGCAATGTATGACGCAAGCTAATTAAGAATTTTGCTGCCAAGGTTGGTAGCGCCAGCCTTGGCAGCTTTCACAGTTATTCGATTAACAAGGGAAAGACAATGGCAATTCCAAGTATGAGTGATTTGGCCTTAAACGGTCAGCGCGTATTAATTAGACAAGACTTAAACGTGCCAGTAAAAGATGGCGTAGTGACCTCTGATGCGCGTATTAAAGCTTCCATCCCAACTATTAAAGCGGCGCTAGATGCTGGTGCTGCGGTAATGGTAATGTCACATTTAGGCCGCCCTACAGAAGGCGAGCCAGCGGAAGAATTCTCACTTCAGCCTGTTGTGAATTATTTGAACGACGCGTTAGACGTACCGGTTACCCTAGAAAAAGACTATTTAGACGGTGTTGATGTAGCACCAGGTTCTTTGGTTATTCTAGAAAACGTACGCTTTAATGAAGGCGAGAAAAGCGACGACGAAACCCTATCAAAGCAATATGCAGCCCTTTGCGATATCTTCGTAATGGACGCATTTGGCACCGCCCACCGCGCACAAGCGTCTACCCACGGTGTGGCAAAATTTGCCACTAAAGCGTGTGCAGGCCCACTTCTTGCGGCAGAGCTAGATGCACTAGGCAAAGCATTAGACAACCCTAAACGTCCAATGGTAGCCATTGTAGGCGGTTCTAAAGTTTCGACGAAACTTACCGTACTTAAAACCTTAGCTGAAAAAGTTGACCAACTTATTGTTGGCGGCGGTATTGCCAATACGTTTATTGCCGCGCAAGGTCATAACGTAGGTAAGTCTTTGGTAGAAATGGATTTAACTGAGCAAGCGAAGCAGTTAATGAGCGATGCAGTCGCCAATGGCGGGAATATTCCAGTACCTACCGATGTAGTAGTGGGTAAAGCTTTCGATGAAAATACAGAAGCAACACTTAAAGCCGTTAGTGATGTCGCTGACGATGATATGATTTTTGATATCGGCCCTGATTCATCAAAAGCCCTTGAAAGCATTATTAAAAATGCGGGTACGATTGTATGGAATGGCCCAGTAGGTGTATTTGAATTTGAACAGTTCAGTGCAGGTACAAAGGCGTTAGCCGAGGCTATTGCTGATAGCGATGCGTTCTCAATTGCAGGTGGTGGTGATACACTGGCAGCAGTAGATAAATATGAAATCGCTGATAAGATATCTTATATCTCTACAGGTGGTGGTGCATTTCTAGAGTTTCTAGAAGGCAAAACATTACCTGCAGTAGCCATGCTAGAAGAAAAAAACAAATAAAATTAGCAGACTACTAAAAAATCGATTCCGATTTTCGCCGGCGATACATTGAAGTACGTCGGCATATAACGATAAACCCTACACCTGTTCTTAGAGCAGTATTATAAAAAAGGAGTGTTGCAATGGCATCACAAGCACAGCAGGCCATGCTAGATAAACTTAAAACGCAGGTTGGTTTTATTGCAGCTTTGGATCAAAGCGGCGGAAGTACACCAAAAGCGCTACGTTTATATGGCATTGAAGAGTCAGAATACAGTTCTGACGAAGAAATGTTTAACCTTGTTCACCAAATGCGTACACGTATTATCACCAGCACCCCTTTCAGTGGCGAGCGGGTTTTAGGCGCTATTTTATTTGAAAATACCCTAGACCGTGAAATTGAAGGCATGTCTACTGCGCACTATCTGTGGCAGAAGAAGCGCGTTATTCCTTTCTTGAAAGTGGATAAAGGGCTTGTTGAAGAGAGCAACGGTGTACAGGTGATGAAGCCGATTGTTGGTCTAGATGCGTTACTGGCTAAAGCCGTTGCCCAAGATGTTTTTGGTACTAAGATGCGTTCAGTGGTAAAACTGGCAAATCATCAAGGTATCAAAGATGTGGTAGAGCAGCAGTTTGAAGTAGGTAAGCAAATTATCGCAGCAGGTTTAGTGCCTATCATTGAGCCTGAGGTGGATATTCATAGCCCTCAAAAAGCTGAAGCAGAAGCACTGCTTAAACTTGAAATTCTTACTCAGCTTAATTTGTTGAGCGAAGGCCAAGAAGTGATGTTAAAGCTAACACTGCCTAATGAAGCTAACTTCTATAAAGAGCTTGTTGATCACCCTCGTGTACTTAAAGTGGTAGCGTTGTCTGGCGGTTACAACCGTGAAGAAGCCAATGCGAAGCTTTCAGAAAACCAAGGCATTATCGCAAGTTTCTCTAGAGCGCTAACAGAAGGTGTTTCTGACAAACAATCTGATGACGAGTTTGCAGCTACACTAGATGGTGCAATTGAAGGTATTTACCAAGCTTCAAAAGCATAAGTTTTTTTTATTGAAAGGGGCGCTAAAAGCGCCCCTTTTTTATTAGCTACACCCATTCCCCTATCTTTTTTACTAGCTGTTCCGATTCCCTTGTACTCATTCCCCCTGTTTAGGTCAAAAATCTTACCAAATCGGCCCCAAATTCATCTTACAACCACGTTTACTCACCGTTTATTTTTAAAACAGATGATTTATTCCGTAAGATAAAGAAACACCAATAAAAATATCAGGGGTTCCATGTTTTCAACTCAAATTGTTAATTGCCAGCTCAGGCAAGGTAGACGAGGTTTTCGTGTTACAACGCGTATAACCGTATTCTTGCTATGCATCTTTACAGGCCTTTCATCATTCTCATACGCCGAGGATGAGAAAGAAGACACTGATAATGATATGTTTTTTCAATCTGAAGATATATTTGATTTAGAGTACGTGAGTGATATACGGGTATCGCCCAATGGTAAACAAGTCGCCTACGTTCGCCGCTCCAATGACATTATGTCGGACAGCACACGCTCGAACATCTGGCTGGCATCAGTGGATGGAAAGTCTCATCGGCCATTATTATCATCTAAGAAAAGTTACTATTCTCCAAGGTGGTCGCCAGATGGTAAGCGACTCGCCTATTTGTCTAATGAAGAAGGCAAGCCTCAGCTTTACGTGCGTTGGATGGATACGGGGCAAACAGCCCTAATCACCAATGTAACTTCATCCCTTGGCAATATCACCTGGTCTCCTAACGGTAAACATATCGCATTTACCATGAGTGTGAATGTTGAAGAAAAGCCCCTTAAAGTCAATTTGCCTAAGAAGCCGAAAGACGCGAAGTGGGCACCTAAATTTGAGTACATTACCAAAGCCCGTTATCAAGCTGACGGTAAAGGCATTTTAGAACCTGCTTATACGCATATATTTATAGTTTCAACTGATGGTGGCACGGCTAGGCAACTAACCTCTGGTAATTATCATCATAGGGGAGGTGTAAGCTTCTCTCCTGATTCGCAAAAAATATACTTCTCGGCCAATCGCAGTGATAACTGGGAATATGAGCCGGTGGAATCCGATATCTTTACGGTAAATATGCAAGGTGATATTGAGCAGCTTACCGACTTTAAAGGCACGGAGTCCGCTCCGGTAGTATCACCGAATGGAAAGTATGTGGCGTACTCACGTCGTAGTGACGATAAAGTGATGTATAAAAACCGCTATTTATACATCATGAATGCAGATGGTACTGATCACAAAAACCTTACCGCTGATATCGATAATTCGGTGTCTAACTTTCAATGGAAAGGCAACAAGAGTATCTACTTTCAGCAATCGGTACGCGGCCTTGCTCAGGTTGATATTGTTACGCTATCTGGCAAGGTTAAATCTGTTGCTAAAGGCTTAGGGGGCACCACGCTAGGGCGTCCTTACGTATTTGGTATGTACCATGCTGCCGACAACGTAGTGGCTTATACCAAAGGGCGTACCGATCGCCCCGCAGATGTATTTGTTACCACTCGTAACGAACAACAACTCACGTTTTTGAACGAAGATGCGCTAGGTCATAAGCAGCTTGGTGAAGTTAATGAAATTGTATATCGCTCGTCGATTGACGATGAGGAAATTCAAGGCTGGTATATCTTGCCGCCTAATTACGATGAAACTAAAAAATACCCGCTTATTCTAGAGATTCACGGTGGCCCAAACCTAGCCTACGGCCCTGTGTTCACTGCCGAGCTACAACGAATGGCTGCTGAGGGATATATTGTATTTTATGATAATCATCGCGGTAGCACGGGTTATGGCGAGCGCTTTGCACTGTTACTGCAAGGTAAGTACAGTTCTAAGTACGATTTTGCCGATCATATGTCTGGTGTTGATGCGCTTATCGATAAGGGCCTAGTCGACCCTGAGAAGCTCTTTATTACAGGCGGCTCTGCAGGAGGAATAGCATCAGCTTATGCTATAGGGTTAACTAACCGCTTTAAAGCCGCTGTTGTTGCTAAACCGGTTATTAACTGGCTTTCAAAAGTACTCACCGCTGACTCAGGGCTATATCAAATTCCTTTTCAGTTTCCCGCTAAACCATGGGAAAATATCGCGCATTACTGGGAACGCTCTCCGCTTTCTCTAGTGGGGAATGTAACAACGCCAACCATGTTGATTACCGGTACAGAGGATAAGCGCACGCCTTCGTCTGAAGCCGAGCAGTTTTACCAAGCGCTTAAGCTTCAAAAAGTGGATACGGTATTAGTGAAAGTGCCAGGCTCTCCTCATGGCATCGCTTCAAAACCTTCCCGAATGATAGGCAAGGTAGAGAATATATTGGCATGGTTTAAGAAGTATTCCGCCGAGCAGAAAGAAGAGGAATAATTGATTTCACGCTGTTGTAAAACCTAAAGCGTAAAACGCAAAAAGGGAGCATTAATGCTCCCTTTTTAATTATTCGTAACCCGACCTACGGAAACCGGCTTATTTAATAGAAAGCGTTAAGTCTAACGCTTTCCAATAGGCACTTTCTCGAATCAAATCGGCTGCTAAAATGGGCTTTTCTTCTAACCAATCTTTAGGAAAAGTAAGGCTTAAGCCGCTCTTATCTACATCAATTTCTATATCGGGCAAGAAGCCCTCTTGGCGTTTAATATTAAGCAACGCGCCAATGCGCAACAAGGCGATAAGCTTTTTAACCGCGGCTAAATCATACAAGTTAAAATTAGGAAGGTCATTAGCCCGTACTTTCTTTCTATGAAAGCGCACGAGCGTAGCTAATAACTCTTGTTGTTCTTGCGTAAACCCAGGCATATCTACGTTAGCCAGAATATAGGCACTGTGGCGCTGTACACCGCGAGAGTTAATTTGAATGCCCACTTCATGCAACAACGCCGCCCAACCCAACATACTTTTGAAGTCGTGATGTTTAAGTTTCCATGCCTTTTCAGCATGGCTAAATAGATTAAGTGACGTGTTAAGCACTAGTGTGGCTTGTGCGGTATCAACATCATACCGGGTGGCCAAGCTGCTAGCAGTTCTGCCCCGTATATCGGCATGATGCAGTTCATCTTCCATTTGGTAAATCACCCCTTCGCGCAAGGCGGCAGGGGAATAAACTAAGGTATCTATTTCTAAGGCTTTAAATACTGCAATTAAAATAGCCAAGCCGCCGGCAATAACCACGCGTCTATCTTCAGTTAAATCAGGGTAGCTAAGTTTGTCGATATGGCCTGCACTAATAAATTGCTTCATTAGGTTACGCAGGCTTTTTAGCGTAACGGGTATATCGTGATCGTTGGGTTTATCTTGTTGACACAGTGTGAACAACGAGCGAATCGTGCCCGACGTACCTACACATTGCACCCAACCTAATTTTCGGTACTTATCTTGAATAAATTCAAGCTCTTGTTCAGCGGCAGTAATGGCCAGCTCAAAAGCTTTGTTTTTTAAAGTCCCATCTGGGAAGAAGCGCTTAGTGTAGCTAACACAGCCCATTTGTAAGCTTCTACAAATAAGTGGGTTAAACCCTTCGCCAATAACAAACTCAGTAGACCCACCGCCAATATCTACCACTAGTTGCTGACCATCAGCATGGTTAGTATGTGCTACGCCAGAGTAAATTAGGCGGGCTTCTTCCACCCCTGAAATTACTTCTACGGGGTAGGGCAGAATATCTTTTGCAGCATTAATGAAGTTGTGGGCGTTTTTGGCTTTGCGCAGTGTGTGCGTGGCCACAATACGCACCGAGTCGGGTTCAAAACCGCGTAGACTTTCAGCCACAATACGTAGCATTTTTAGGCCACGCTCCATGGCTTCGTCAGACAAGATGTTATCGTCGTCTAACCCTTCAGCTAACCGCACTTTTTGCTTAACTCGGTGCAGAATTTGAACAGACCCTGCAACAATACGCGCTACCACAAGGTGAAAGCTATTCGAGCCAATATCTAACGCGGCTACTTTATTAACCTCACGGCTTTCAACGGTATCAAAAACGGATTCATGCTGAGTCATTTCATGCTGAGTCATTAAGGGTTCTATTTTCCTGCTTCTTTTTCTTCTTCTTTCACAAGATAGTCGTAAATTTCTATTTGTGAACGTAATTTTTTCCGATTGCCTCGGGCAACGTACTTGTTGCTTTGTTCCTTGTCAATCACTCTCGCTTTCAGCGTATCACGGAATTGTATATCCATAATATCGACAATGCGCTGTTGCAGGTTTTTATCGTATATAGGGCAACCGACTTCAATGCGATTATCCATGTTACGGGTCATCCAGTCAGCAGAGGAAATAAACACTTTTCTCTCGCCGCCGCCTTCAAATACCATCACCCTAGGGTGTTCTAAGAACCTATCTACAATAGATATTATTTCGATGTTTTCACTAATACCTTTTAAGCCAGGTATTAACGAACACATACCACGCACGATACCGCGAATTTTCACCCCAGCTTGGCTGGCGCGATATAAATCATCCATCAATTCATTATCAACAAGGTTATTAATCTTGAAGGTGATTTGCGCTGGACGGCCTTCTTTCAAATGCTGAATTTCTTGGCGAATCAGCGACTGAATACGGGTTCTGGCATTTAAAGGTGAAATTTGTAAATGCTGGAATTTATACCGGCGGAACGGGTATTGAATTAAATCGAACACGGCTACTGCTTCATTGGCCAATTCTTGGTTTCTGGTGAACAAGCTGTAGTCCGTATAGATTTTCGCGGTTTTTTCGTTGAAGTTGCCCGTACCGAAATGCGCATAGTTAATCATAGCGCCACGTTCTTCGCGAGTGATCACGCAAAGCTTTGAGTGAATTTTCAAGGTAGGTACACCAAGGACTACACGAATTCCTGCATCAGTCATGCGTTTAGACCACTCAATGTTGGCTTCTTCGTCGAAACGGGCGCGAAGTTCAACGACTACGGTAACTTTCTTACCGTTATCTACCGCATCAATTAGCGAGTTGATAATACGAGAGTTGCTGGCCACACGATAAATATTAATACGAATAGCTTTTACGCTAGGGTCGAATGCCGCTTGGCGCACAAATTCAGTCACATGCAGGAATCGGTGATACGGGTAGTAGAGCAGAATGTCGTGGGCGGTAATGGCATCGAATACCGTATTGAATTTAGAAAAGGCATTACTGTCGATAGCTGGTAGTGGTGCGTGCTCTAAGTATTCGCGCCCCACGTTTGGAAAGCCAATGAAATCTTTAAAGTTACGATAATGCCCTGCAGCATGCATGGTATCGAGCTTGGTTATACGTAAACGCTTACGCAAATCCTGCATCATATCTTCAGGCATATCGTTATCGTAAATAACCCGAACAGGCTCGGCAATTAAGCGCTGTTTCATGCTCTCAGACATTTTCTCTACATAGCTTTCGTCAATTTCGTCATTAATAGAGTATTCGGCGTCTCGAGTCATCTTGAATGAAAACGACTCTACCTCGTCAAATTTTACAAAGCCGCGGAAGATGTCTTCTAAGCAAAGCTGAATCATGTCATCCAGCATAATAATATGCTTTTTCTTCCGGCTTTTTTCCGGCGGAATAAGCATAAAGCGAGACATGTCAGATGTAGGAACCTGAATAACCGCATAGCGAGTATTGCGGTCTTTACGTCGAAGGGCGACGTATAAATAAACCGATGTGCCATTGAGTCGGCTTAACAAGTCCATCTTCTTATCAATAATAATTGGGGCTATATGGCGAAGCACCTTATTTACAAAGAAATTGCGCACCCACTGCTTTTGATAGTCATTTAATTCATGCTTTCGCAAAATATGAATGTTGTAACGTGCAAGCGCTTTTAATACGTCTTTGTGGATATGGTCGAACTTGTCGGAAAGCTGTACTACTTTCTGCTGGATAATAGCCATTAACGCTGTTTGTTTTTCAGCTTCTTCTTCGTTGCCATCATTTTGGGCAATGGTAATTTGGCGTTTTACGTCAGCAGCACGAACACGATAAAATTCGTCAAGATTATTGGAGTAAATACCTAAGAACCGAATACGTTCTACAACAGGGTTGTTTTTATCTGCAGCTTCCTGCAAAACCCTTTCGTTAAATGCTAGCCAACTAAGCTCTTTGGGATAATATAATTCTGGGTTATCCATAATTTATCGTTTTTTCACTTCTTAAAATGGCCAAAGACTGACATCAGTCAGTGACATTACTGTGACAACCCCTAGATATAATAGGGTTAATTCGTAGTCCTTTACCTCAACGAGGTGGTTTGAAATCTTCTTGTATCGCTAGGGCCTTACTGCTTGGCTTGTATATCCACTACCAAGTCGTTCGCCAACGATTCAAGGGCATCTTGCAATGCATCGTCATCAAAATCTTCAGGTACTGCAATAACCGCATTGGCCTTAAAAATTAAACTTCCCCAGTTAGGCGCGCTTTCGCAACGTGATGAAAAGTTGAGGATGTTAAGGTTAAATTGGTTTAGCACTGAAGTTAGTTCTTGCACTATGCCTGCTTTGTCGTTGCCCATGACATCAACGGTAAGTTGATTCGTTAATGTATTGGTTGCGGTATTCACGGCCACAGACTGAACCGATAAATCGGAAATGGCATTTAGGGCATCAACCAGTTTTTCGTTCTCGTCAGCGGGAACGTGTACTTCAACAAAACCGGTAAACATGCCTGCCATATGCGCAAAGCTTGAACCTTGCCAATTGCCTTTGTGCTGGTAAATGCATTTAGCTAGCGCATCAACCAAACCCGGCTTGTCTTTACCCATAATACTGATAATGAGCGATTGCATGAGAAACTCCTATTTCAGAATCTGTAGAAATACGTTTGCTACTGTGGTTTTACGGTAATACCATAAGTCACACTGAAAAAGCGCTACTGGTTAGTATTGCTAATAAACCTTGATAACAATAGTGTTTGAGGCAGCCTACTTTAGGCGTATTCACCCGAATTAACCTAAAAGTTTTCGCTTGCTATTAGCATAACAAAACTTACACTGCTCACCAGTGTAATTTACACCTGATAATATTATTAAATAAGAATGACTTCCTACAGCGATAGCATTAATAGAAAACGCCAGCGCAACGATAGGTGGGGGCGGTATATCGTCACCGGCTTTGGTGGTTTGGTATTGCTGACGCTGGTTATCTTAATTTCGCACCTAGTCAGTCAGGCTTTACCCTTGGCGTTAGTGCCTAATATTGAGAAAGAGCACCAGTTCGCATTACCCCAAGGCAGCCATGTTGAAAACGCCGGCGATTTGCTTGGCGGCCAGTTAGTGGTAATTAGCGGCGAGGAATGCCGCTTTGGCTTATTTGGCTACAATGATAGTAATATCACTAAGCATCATGACTATATTCGCCCTTGTGATCATCAATTGTCGACTACCTCATTAATGGGCGAAAATGCAATTGTGGATATCTCCGCTGGTGGACAAGTTCGCGTGGTGCCCGTCAGGTCGTTAGCGTATCGCAGTGTATTGATTGCGAATAATTCAGATCCTATAGGTCAGTCTTCAAGCCTAGCATCCTCAACAATATCTTTTGCACTACCGAGCAAATATTGGTCACAAACTTCGTCCTGGCATTTTGCGTTGTCATCGAAGTGGGCGGCAATAGCGCTACATACACCATCGGGTACTTTTATTCGCTGGGTCAATCAACTTAACCCCACGCAAATGATTGATAAGTTCTTTGCCAATGTTGATAAAGTACATTTGTTGCCTGGAGCACAAATGATGTTGGTAGAAAAAGAAGCGCATTTGTTCCTTTCACGTCTTTTTGAGGATGAATCAGAACTCTCGCTATTAACGTCTTTCAATAAGTCCAACAGCCACGACACTTCTATTTTAAGCCTAGAAAAAGACAGGACCTTTTTCTTACAAGATGACGCAAATCAGGTTAGCCGGTGGGTATTACATCGCGATGCTAACAAGCTTGGCTTCATTGAAACTTACCAGTTCTCGTTAAATGTGGGCGAACGGTTGGTTGATATAAAAGAGCATGCCAGTATTAATGTGGTGGCAGCGCTTACTGATAAACAACGCCTACTATTTATCAACCGAGTATCAGGTGAAGTGGTCACAACCATAGATTTACCCGAACCTATACAATCAGTCTCTTGGTTCGGTAACCGACTTTACGGCTATAATGATGACGCTATTTTCATTTGGCAGGCAAACCACCTAAGCGGTATTACTACGTGGCGCTCGCTATTTGCACCGCAACATTATGAGGGATATACCGACGCAGATACGGTGTGGCAAACCACAAACGCCACCGACTTCCAAGAAGCGAAGTTTAGTCTTACGCCATTAATAATAGGTAGCATGAAGGCATCGCTACTGGCGTTATTTATTGCCATTCCAGTAGCAATCGGCGCAGCCATTTACACCGCCTTTTTTGCCAAAGAGCGACTTCGCCATGCGCTAAAACCCGCCATTGAGATGCTAGAAGCGGTTCCCAGTGTACTTATTGGCTTTATCGCCGCCATTTGGCTATCACCCATGGCCGAACAATTTCTTTTCTCTTTTGCTTTTTTTCTTATTGTTATTCCATTTGTATTAATTGCAGTAGCCTTTGTTCAACGCCCCGTTGCCGATCGCTTGCCGGCTAAAATTCGACATGGTGCTGAGTTAGGCTTTGCGTTACTTGGCGTATTTATACTGGGTTATATCAGTGTGGTATGGGCGCCAGAGTGGTTCTTTAGCGTCATTAATGTAGATGGTTTTGACATGCTAGCCGCTGAGTCTGATAGCCCTATAGGTAAAACGACGATAGTGGTGGCGCTAGCACTGGGCGTCGCTATTTCACCGAGTATTTACTCTATTGCTGAAGATGCCATTGGTGGTGTGCCCGATGAATTAAAGCACGCCTCGTTTGCGTTAGGGGCTACGCGGCTTCAAACCCTCAAGCATGTGGTATTGCATGTTGCCTTTCCGGGCATTATGGCGGCGATAATGCTTGGATTTGGTCGCGCATTTGGGGAAACCATGATTGTACTTATGGTGACAGGGAACACGCCGATATCTAGTTGGGGCTTAATTGAGGGCTTACGTGCATTAACGGCCAACTTAGCCATAGAATTACCCGAAGCCGATGTGTCATCGGCGCATTATCAAATTCTTTTCTTTACCGCTGGCATACTCTTTGTTTTCACCTTTGTTGTAAATACGATTGCTGAATTTACTCGTCAACGCCTACGCAGTAGATCTTATTATGAATAATATTTTCAATGGAGGTTTTAACGCCGTTCATCGTCAGTCGTTAGTTATATCGTTAACGGCGTTTTTCACGAGCTTATTATTAATTGCTTTGGTCAGTGTGTTATTCCTTATCACCTTTCGTGGCGGTGCGTATTTTTGGCCCGAGCCCATTTACAATGTGACTTATAAAGTTCCGGCAACCAATGAAAGCGCTCTGTCTGACAATAGGATGTTCGCTCAGCTTTATATGGCTGACGAAAACGAGCAAATATATCAAGTTCACTTTGCTGACGAGAAAAGCCCGTATGGTTCACAAATGCAGTTGGCCAGCGCGCATATCATCAACAAAGAACTTGCTTATGGCAGTGCCGAAATAAAAATTAAAGATGGGCGCTTCGTATTGGGGCAGCCTGAATTTTTAACCACACCGGACAGTCGGCGGGAAGATTTATCGCTGTTTTCAGACATTCAAGACAGAGTATCGGCACTAAGTGCGCAAATAGAGAAAATCAGAAGCGAGCGACTATCGCCCATTCATGAGTCGTTGGCATCACTAGATAGCAAAGGTGTGGATCAAAATGCGCCGGCAAGAAAGCGCTTAGAGACGCAGTTCGAACGCTGGCAGCACGAAGTTATCCACTTAGAGGAAGAGCGAGACGAATATGAACTCAGTGTTACTTTTGCCAATGCGCAAGCGTACGCTATTCGAGTATCTGAAATTAAAAGCGTCGATTATGTAAGCCAGCTTAACTATTTTGAAAAGTGGCAGGTGGCATTGCGTCGTATCGCGACCTTCCTGACTGATTCACCCAAACAGGCGAATACGTCTGGTGGGGTGTATCCCGCGCTATTTGGCACTGTGCTAATGGTATTTTTAATGACCATTATAGTGACGCCGTTTGGCGTGCTGGCAGCGATTTATTTAAGTGAATACGCCCCTGATACGCCGTTTACCACCGCCATAAGAATAAGCGTTAGTAATATGGCCGGCGTCCCTTCAATTGTTTATGGGGTTTTTGGTTTAGGCTTTTTTGTTTATACCTTGGGCGGCAATATAGATGCACTTTTCTTTGCAGATAAATTGCCTGCACCCACCATGGGAACCCCAGGTGTATTTTGGGCGAGTTTAACCATGGCTATTTTAACCTTGCCGGTGGTTATCGTTGCCACCGAAGAAGGCTTGAGAAGAGTACCCGAGGGGTTAAAACGGGGGAGTTATGCCCTTGGTGCCACCAAGGTTGAAACTATCGCTAAAACCATTCTGCCCATTGCGTCACCTGGAATAATGACAGGCGTTATATTAGCGATTGCGAGGGCAGCTGGTGAAGTCGCACCTTTAATGTTAGTTGGGGCGGTGAAATTTGCCCCTACGCTACCTATAGACGGCGAGTTCCCGTATCTGCATCTAGAAAGACAATTCATGCACTTGGGCGTACTCATTTATGACGGCGCCTTTCATAGTCATACTGATGCGAAGAATTCTTCAATGATGTTTGCCGCCTGCTTGCTGCTACTAATCGTGGTATTTGTATTGAATGTGCTTGCAGTTATACTAAGAACGCGGTTAAGAAAGCGCTATTTACAAGGGTAACCTTTTACATGCTGAAGTTGTTTGAACGCAATACGCTCAACGTGGCTGACATCACAGATGACACCACGGCTATCGATGTGCGTAACCTCAATTTATGGTTTGGAAATAAGCATGTGCTTAACGACATTTCAATGCGTATTCCAAAAAATAAGATCACCGCATTAATTGGCCAAAGTGGGTGCGGTAAATCTACCCTAGTAAACTGCTTTAACAGACTTAACGATTTGTACGACGGCTGCAAATACGAAGGCGAAATTATTATTGGTGGTCGTAATATCAATAGTAAAAAGGTGAACGTATCGCGGCTACGTACGCAGGTAGGTATGGTATTTCAGCGGCCTAACCCTTTTCCCATGAGTATTTACGATAATGTTTGTTACGGGCTTCGCCTGCAAGGCATCAAAACCCGACGCCACTTAGACGATGCAGTAGAAAGTGCATTAAAAGAAGCAGCATTATGGGATGAAGTTAAAGACAGATTGTTTGAATCGGCTAATGCGTTATCAGGCGGTCAGCAGCAGCGCTTAGTTATTGCCAGAGCACTAGCCCTGAAACCCGATATTTTGTTACTAGATGAGCCTACCTCGGCGCTCGACCCATTAACGACCTTGTTTATTGAGGAATTAATGGCTGAGCTTAAGAAGCGTTGTACGATCGTGATTGTTACCCACAATATGCAGCAAGCCTCTCGAGTTTCAGATTACACGGCGTTTTTCCATCAGGGGCGATTGGTTGAATATGCAGACAGCGATTCGCTATTTACCATGCCAGAGAAGAAACAGACTGAAGATTATATTACTGGCCGCTACGGCTAATGAGCCAAATCAGCAGTAGCGAATAGGAGCGATACAATGCGTCAGGTTGCACTGAATACCCATATTTCCGGAACCTTTAATATCGAGTTAGAAAACTTAAGAAACTCGGTGTTAACCATGGGCGGCGAAGTAGAGCAGCAATTACTAGATACCTTAAAAGCGCTTAAATTAAATCACCCTGGCTTGGCTGAAAAAGTGGTGTTGAATGACCTTAAGATTAATTCTATGGAAATTCAGATAGACGAAGAATGTATTCGGATTATTGCCAAGCGCCATCCTACCGCAAGCGATCTTCGCCTAATCATGACCATATCTAAAGCCATTACTGACATTGAAAGAATGGGCGATGAAATAGAACGTATTGCTAAGCTGGTCACCCGCAACAAATTACCTAGCTCTGACACTATCAAAAGCAGCATGTTGTTAATCGGCGAACGAGTAGCGGCGATGATGCGGGGTACGTTCGATGCCTTTGCGCGTCAGGATGAAAGTGCGGCCTTGGCGGTATATAAACAAGACAACCGAATAGACAGCGAGTATAAACGCTTACTCACTTACACCACCACAGAAATGGAAAAAACCACAGAAGATATGCAAGATTGGCTAGACGTATTGTGGGCTATGCGTTCATTAGAGCGTATTGGTGATAGGTGTAAAAACGTGTGCGAATACGTGGTTTATTTAACCAGAGGGACAGATGTAAGGCATACGCCACTAGAAAACATTCATCAAAAGTTAGAAGATTTGACTTAAAAATTGGTCAAAAACTGTCACAAAACCGCAATACTTGCCCAAATTATCATCGTATGAATTTAATTCCGTTGCGTTTTCTGTTTTTTCGTAGATTTTCACTATGGCTCTGCAGACGATTACGCTATCATGCGCCGCAGCAAAGTATAATTCGTGCAAAAAATAATCTAAGCCTATGCTAAGAAACGTTTTGCCGTGTAACTATCATTTTTTGTCTACATCACAGCCGCATATTTGTCGGGTGATGTGGCAGTAGCTAGCTTAAATCGCGTAAAGATCAGGAGCGGTTATCCGTGGAATTTTTCGAGAGTTATGGTCTCATTCTTATTCTCCTTGCTGCCGGTGTCGGCTTCATTATGGCTTGGGGTATTGGTGCAAATGACGTCGCCAATGCAATGGGAACATCTGTTGGTTCTAAAGCGTTAACGATAAAACAGGCAATTATTATTGCTATGGTTTTTGAATTCGCCGGAGCATACTTAGCGGGTGGGGAAGTTACCTCTACCATACGTAAAGGTATTATTGATCCAGATTATTTTTCTGCTATCCCTGAGTACCTTGTGCTCGGTATGATTTCTTCCTTGTTTGCAGCGGGTATATGGTTAGCCTTTGCATCTTGGTTGGGATGGCCTGTATCTACCACTCACTCTATTATTGGCGCTATTATCGGTTTCACCGCAACTGGCGTAAGTATGGACGCGGTAGCGTGGGGTAAAGTAGGTGGTATTGTTGGTAGTTGGGTAGTAACGCCAGCTATCTCGGGCATTATTGCTTATCTCATCTTCATGAGCGCCCATAAACTTATCTTTGAAACCAAATCTCCGTTTGAAAATGCCAAGCGTTATGTTCCGTTTTATATGGCACTAGCAGGCTTCATTATGTCGCTAGTTACCATTAAAAAAGGACTAAAGCATGTAGGCTTGGAAGTGAGCGCTGTTAACGGTTATATATTGGCTGTGATTATCGCTATTGTGTTGGCCATAGTTGGTAAATGGTTTATTGGCCGTATGAAGTTCAGTGGTTCAGAAGACGCTGATTTACAAGCTGCTAATGTGGAAAAAGTGTTCGCCTTACTGATGGTTGTTACTGCCTGCTGTATGGCTTTTGCGCATGGTTCAAATGATGTTGCTAACGCTATTGGGCCATTGGCTGCGGTAGTGAGTGTGGTGACATCTGGCGGTGAAATTAATGCTAGTGCCAACCTAGCATGGTGGATCTTACCGCTTGGTGGCTTAGGTATTGTGCTTGGTTTAGCCATATTCGGTCATCGCGTAATTAAAACTATCGGCCAAGGTATTACTCACCTTACACCAAGCCGTGGTTTCGCCGCTGAATTAGCCGCCGCCACTACGGTAGTGATAGCGTCAGGCACTGGCCTTCCTATTTCGACTACGCAAACCTTGGTAGGTGCAGTATTAGGTGTTGGGCTTGCTAGAGGGGTGTCTGCGCTTAATCTTGGGATAGTAAGAAATATCGTGGTGTCGTGGATTGTTACCCTGCCTGCAGGTGCTATCCTTTCTATTATTTTCTTCTTCGCACTAAAGGCAGCCTTCGGCGTTTAATTGCCTATTAAAATTTGAAAACAAAAAACCGCGTTAAACGCGGTTTTTTGTTTTTCTAAATAACGCTTATTTTTGAATAGCGCGGTAGCCTGGGCTTTTTGTATGACTTGCGCTTAAGTGGCTACTTTTAAGCGCCTATTCTTCAGCTTGTTCAGATTCATCAAGCTTGATGGGAGAGTCAAACCCTTCAGGCTTAATGCCTACCACGGCGCAGTTAAGTTGTTGAATAGTCTCTTCTGCCGTACCGCCCATAATAAAGCCTGGCACGCCAATGCGAGCCACTGTACCCATAACAATCACATCAGTGTTAAGTGATTTTGTGGTAGCCGCTATTTCTCTTCGAGGGTACCCATGCACGATATGTTTTTCAGGTTGCAAGAAATCAATAGTGTCAGGAGCTAGCTCACTTTCTAATTCGCTCAATAACGATTCAAGGGCTTGCTCTCTTTCATCATGAATTTTTGCGAGATCGGTTTCCATTTGGTCGTTGTCTACGCTAATAAAACCATCTCGTACAATGTTCTCAGGAACCGCATCAAAAACGTGCACAATATGAAGCTGCGCAAACTCCAACATGGCGATGCGGGCAGCATGACGTAATATGTCTAAATTCAGCTTTTTACGAATTGATATTTCGTGTTTAGGGTAGTGGTAATTTAAATCGAGTGCCGCCACCACGTTTTTATATTGGCTACGGCTCTTCTTACTCAACACCCAAACCGGACAGGGGCATTTACGAAACAAGCGTATATCTAGCCCACCAAATAGGCGGTCTAAAAAGCCTTCTTCACTTCGTTTAATAACCAAGTCGTAATCGTGCCTTAGCACGTCAGTTACAATATCAATCAGTGGGTGACCAATTTTAACCACGGTTTGCACGGGGTACTCTTTCGACCAGGTTTCTTCCTGCTCAGTTAGCCAATGTTTTGCCTGAGACTCCATAGATTGGTGTGAGTCAATATAGGCAAAAGACTCCATTACCATATTGGCATTAGGCGGCAAAGCTTCTAAGGTAAGCATGATAGTTAAAGATGCTTGATTACTCTTTGCAATATGAATGGCCTGGGCAACTACATCGTCTTGTCGGTGTGAGTCACTAAGTACACATAAAATATTAGTAAAATGGCTGTCCATAGAAATCCTTAGCTATTAATGCGCTATATGTTCTTATACTTCATCCTAACGCTTGAATTGCATGCTTGCTACCTTGAAAGCATGATTTACATCATAACAAAGGTCGATTTCATAAAAGGGTAATAACCGTATTCTTATTGGGTCTTTGTAATCTTTGTGCTAGATTAAAACTTAATTTTCTAATCAGTAAAGAGTTGTTATGAAGTGGCCTAATCTCAAACACTTACATTACCTAGTTACCCTATATCAAGAGCAGCATTTTCACCGGGCTGCCCAGCGCTGTAATGTAAGCCAATCTACATTGAGCACGGCAATTCAAAACCTAGAAGAACACTTTGGTAGCCAGTTGCTTGAACGGGAACACAAAACCTTTGTGTTTACTTCTTTGGGGTTAGATATTGTTGAGCGAAGCAAGTTGTTGCTGCAAGAAGCCGGTGAGCTGGTGGAATACGCACAAAATGCGGGAAATTGGCAACGAGGTACACTTAAGTTAGGGGTTATCCCAACCATCGCGCCCTTTTTGTTTGAAGGTATGCTGGGAGCATTTAACGCATTCTTGCCTGACATCAACGTAGAGATGCAAGAAGACACCACAGAAAAGCTGCTTCAGCAGTTAATAGATGGGCGATTAGATTTACTTATTTTAGCGTTACCCATGGAGACCCCTGGATGTAAGCAAATGGTATTGGGGCACGACCCGTTCCATCTTGTGGCCCATGAAGAAATGGCTGACAAACTGCCCGACCCCGTCGATATCGCTTCTTTACCCAAGAAAAGTATTTTCTTGCTGCAACAAGAGCACTGTATGACCGGCCACGCGGTAAGCGCGTGCAACCTGCAGCACAGCGATCAAATTAGCTCGGTAGCGGCCAGCAGCTTGTACACCTTGGTTCAGCTAGCAAACAGTAAAATGGGTTATACCTTCTTACCCGAACTTGCCATTAACCAATCTATCTTGGCTCATACCAACTTAAAAAGTTTTGCCGCCGAAGAGCAAGGCTTTAGAGAAATAGGTTTAGTGTGGCGTTCAGGGACCACGCGTATGCAATTGTTCCGTCGTATTGGCGAAATCATCTCTCCACTTCTACCTGTCCCCACCCTTAAATAATGTTTTTGGCGAAAAAGTTTCAAACTTTTTCGCCCACTGCTTCGACTCTAAGAGTAGGGAATATAAAAAACACCTATATCGCGGGGAACGCAGTGTTCATAAAACGGGATGAAAAGCTCGTACAACAAGCATTAAAAGGCAATAGAAAAGCGTGGTTCACGCTTATATCACGCTATGAAACGGCCATGTACCAATACGGTATTCGCATGACCGGAAGTAGCCATGACGCCTCTGATTTGATGCAGGATATCTTTGTCTCGGTTTATCGAAGCCTAGCGAATTATCGCGGCGACGGCACATTTAAAAGCTGGCTGTATCGTATAGCACATTGCCGATGCATGGAGTTGTACCGAAAGCGAAAAGCCTTTACCGACATTGATGATATTCCAGAGCCTTTGTGCGAGACATCATGCCCTGAAATGCAGCTTACGAGCGACCGCCAAAGTCGGGCGGTAACGCAAGCTATGCAGGCTTTGCCGTTGGCACAAAAAGCCGTGGTAGAGCTCAAATTCTTTGGGCAGTTCACCTTTGAAGAAATTGCAGAGCAAATGGATATTTCAGTGAATACTGCCAAGTCGCGTTTGTATAGCGCACTAACCAAATTAAAGTTGGAGTTGGAATAAATGAATCAACCTGACCATAGCAATGAAGCATTAATTATCGCGTGGGTAACAAACAGTCTTACCGAAGAACAAAAAGCCTCGTTTTCTAAAAAATACGCCCAAGATAGCGTTTTTGCGGCGGCGGCTGATAATGCCAGTTTACTGGCTGGCAGCGCCAGTGAATTTGTAGCACCTCCAGTGCCTGATTGGAATAAAGCGCAGCTATTTCCGGCACAAGATAAATCGAGCTGGTTTCAGTGGCAAGGCTTCCCCGCCCTGGCTTGTGCGCTATCAGCCGTTGCTATTGTATTAGTGTTTACGGGTATGCCGAATAAAGATAATGGGAAGTCATTAACGGTGCAGGCACCAAACACTGTGGATGCTGAGCAGCTATCGAACTTGGTTGCTGAGCAAGTACGTGTGCAAGTGCAGCAGCAAGTAGAAAAACAGCGGGAAATGTACCAAGAAGCGAATCAAGTGTTGTTTAAAGAATATGCGCAATCACTTGCGGTACAGCAACAGCAGACGAGTGCCGATCTTACTCAGTATTTATTGGCCTCTAGTCGAGATGCACGTAAGCAAGATTTTGCTGAGTTACTTCAATTTATTAACGATCAGCGTATTGATGATCAGCGATTTTACGTCCGTCAGTTCAGTAAATTACAAGATGAAATTGATGGCATAGGTATGGGGTATAGCGTTGTGCTTCCCAATTCAAATTCAGTGTCTACAGAAGACGAATAACCAATAGGTAGCCCTTATGAAAAGACTATTATATTTATGCTTACTAACGAGTGTTAGTACCTTAACCTTTGCACAAAGCAATGCCACTTCATATGATTCTTTGTCAGATGAATTGGAAATTATGTCGGGCGTAATGAACACCGCGTTTCGTCAAAACGCCAACCCAAAAGGGTGGCGGGTATCGCGACTAGAAAGCAGTTATCTGGCAGGCCAGGGGGCAGTGTTTACCCTATCTGTTCGTGGGAAAAGTGCTGATTGGATCCGCGATATTGAAACCATGGTGGAAGGCATGCCAACCCCTCCAGCAGCACCAGTTGCCCCAGAAGGTGGTGGTATTGTTTTTGAGCTAAGCCGTGAATGGGAAGATTTTGCTGGTGAAGCCAGCCGTCGAATTGCCAAAGTTTTTGAAGATAACCACGACCAAATACGTGATATCCGCTCTCGCTCTAGAGAATTAGCATGGGAAACCCGCGAGCTAGAGCGCCGCAAGCGCGATGTGTCTTTTGAGTTACGACAAGCCGACGATGATAGAAAAGAAGCGCTTCAAAAAGAAATGCAGGAACTCGAGTCATCTTTAGCATCCATAAGCGCTCAGTCGGCGGAAATGGAAGAGCAAGCGCGTCAATTAGAAGGTGAGCAACAGGCGAAGCTAGCTAAACAAAAGGAGAGCCGTCAGCAAGCTTATCGTTCATTTTTGGCTAATTTTGAAGCCAGTATTGGCAGCACATTTTGCCGATTCGGCTCAGGACTTCGGGGGTTACCTGAAGGAGAGCACGTCAGCATGATATTGAAAGACTTTGAATACGGCGATGACAACAACAAACACGACCGAATTTATGTGTTTAGCAAAGCGGATATAAAAGCCTGCGTGCAAGAGCGGATTGATGCTGAAGCGCTATTGACCAGTGCCACTATCTACACGTTCTAACTGTAGCTTTTAGCTAAACCCATAAGCTATGGCTTCGACATCGGCGTTTAACTAACAGCGCGAACCGAGAACAAAGCGACGTTAAGGGGCGGTATGACCAAGCTCAGCCGCCCATTGTAGTTCACCACGGGATAACCCATTAGCCGAACTAGCTCCAAAGCTATGCAAAGCACTGTAAGCACTGTTTGACGGTACGCGGCAGTAGTGACACAACGCATAAAACAGTAAGCTACAGCGATGCTGTGAACCATCACAATGTAAATACACGCTGGCACCTTCAGTTAGCATCTGCGACAGTTCGTGCAGATATTGATGCAAGTGAACATCATCGGTAGGTGATTCTGCGGAAGGATGCAAAAAAGGCAGCCAAATCCATTCTAACCCAGCGGCTTTAGCACCATCGCGAATAACTGGGGCATCTTCCTCACCGGTTTGTAACGTGGCAAGGTGGCTAACACCCAACCCTTTCAACCTTGCATAGGTGTCTGATGTCGGTTTTTGTCCCAGACAGATTTTTCCCGCGCTAAGTGAAAACCACGCCAAGGAAGTTTGGCTATTTGCCCCTTTAGATACAGATGATGATTCGATTTTATTCATACCACATAATAATATATTGAGAAGTAATGGCAGCTGCACCCGCCCAATACGAATACATGCCAGATAGCATGGGTGTATTTTACCTTTTTCGCCACATAAAAACACACCCCAAGGCTGAAGCATAAACCACCCGCGACCAGTAACCACAATCCAGCACTGGGTAGCGCAATATAAAGCGGGTAAATAAGGCCAATGGCAATCCACCCCATCAACAAATAAGTCATCACGGATATTTTTGGAAAGCGGTGCTGCGCAACAAGTTTAAAGGCCACACCACCCAGTGCCAAACACCAAATTACCGCTGTCATAGTAATTCCGAGCACACCTCCAATCGACACTAATAGTAAAGGTGTGTAAGTACCCGCTATCAATAAATATATTGCGCTGTGGTCGAATAGTTTCAACCAACCCTTTGCTCTATGGTGCGATGTTGCATGGTAAAGGGTAGAGCTCAAAAACATAAGAATGAGCGTAGCGCCGTATATTGCGGCGGCGCTAATGGTTAGGGTGTTGTCTGCGCGGTAGAGTAAAAATACCATACCTACTATGGCAGCAATAAAACCCACACCATGACTAATACTATTAAGCCATTCTTCTAATACAGAATAGGCTTTTGCCGTAATGCTTGTCATGACTTCCTCCAACTCTGTTTTAATCTAGCGCCCATAATGATTCATGTGTACTGCTTCGTGCTTATTAACACTTCGGTATCTCGGCGCTTGTCATTCATATAGCGCACACGCTTTCAGCGTACACTTGTTCGCTCAAGTATAACAGAAGCGTAGTCAGCGAGTATCACAATTTTAAATGGCGCGATGATCAAAACGTGGTTTTTAGTATCTTAGATAATAAAAGTATTCGCCACGTATCTCATAGCGTGTGAATGGCAATCACCAAAAGTATTCAACGCAGCGTCTTGTTTAAGTCTAAAGGTTAGGCATTAGGGTTAAATATTAACGTTAGGTATTAAGATTAGGCATTTGACCCAGATATTTAGGTTGTCTGAGCTAGCGATTAAGGAGAAGTATTTAAATTAGCTATTTGGGAGTGGGGGTCACTGTTGGTAAAGCGGTAAACTCAATTAACGTCGTTTTACTGGTTATTGCTGCTATCTAATCCTTCAGGTTCAGCAAAAATCAGATAGTCGTCTGGGGCAGATACCTTATTTTGCTTGGCCTTATACATAGCGATATCTGCCAACTTTATTAAGGTATTCTTATTGCGACTCATGCGAGGGTAAAACGCCACGCCCACGCTCATAGAGACCACTGTGGGGGTAGTATCATCATTAAAATAAAACGGCTGCTTGACCCCTTCATTCACCTTAGATATGACTGTTTCAACAGACTCTTCGTCTTCAGCCTGTAAAAGCAGTACAAATTCATCTCCGCCCCAGCGGACCGCCACATCAACTTTACGGATTTTGTCTCTTAATTGCTCAGATACAAAAATAAGCACTTCATCGCCCGCATCGTGACCGAAAATATCATTCACGGCTTTAAATCCGTTTAGGTCAATTAACACTAGTGCAAAGTGGTGTCCTTTGTTCATCAACTTAGCAATAAGCTTCTCACCGCCATTTCGATTGTATATTCCGGTTAGTGAGTCGAAGTCCGCCTGCAATGCCAGATTTTGCAGTTCACGTTTTCGCGTTGAAATATCGTTGAAGGTGATTTGATAAAAACGCTCCCCGTCGTCAGTAATTAATGGGCTGGCAATCAACTGAACCCAAATGGCGGTTTTATTGGCTCCTGACTTTAATTTGAATTCGCCCGTGGCAAACTCGTTACGCGAAAATGCCTCTGGAAGTGAGGTTTTTATTGCAGCAGGGTTTTCAAATAACTCTTCTAATAGTTCGCCATAGTCCTGTTTTTCTTCAAGACCGATTTTTATAACGAGGTCGATAAAAGCCTTATTTCTAAGTTCAATTATGCCTTTTTCAGTCATTAATACCGTGGCTGACTTCGCATTTTCAAAAAGCATCCTAAAACGCTTTTCCAGAAATTCTATTTCTTCTCTTAATTGCCGTTCTTGAGAGAACTGTTCTTCAACTTTGCCTAGCAGCTGATTGGTATCATGCACTAATGCACCAATTTCACTGTCAGTGTGGTAATCAGGCACAGCAATACGCTGCGCTGTACCTGGGGTAATTTCATGTAGTGAACGCCCCACACGAAGCATGGGTGAAATAATGATGTAGTAAGTAATGATCAAGGCAACAATACCGACTACAAGCGCTTCTACGTATAGGGAATAGCTATTGTCGGTACTGATTTTCTCGGCTTGATGGATGATATGGTCAAAGTTTGGGTATATGTTAACTTCCGCTAACGATTCTTCGGGTATGAAAGGGTGTCGAACTAAAAATACCCGAGGCTCAGTGCCTTTGTTAATCGCATCGGTAACGTTAAGCTGGTAATACAAAGCGTCACTTCTGATAGATGCTGCAAGAATTTTTTCACTCTTAACCAACCCATTTATCGCCTCTTTGGCTAAATCTTCTTCTTCTAGAAATGAAGCTATGGACGCGGTTGCACCAACGGTTCGATAGAGTTCTTCGATATCGTAGTTCGCTTCAGTGATCTCGTTCTCGTACGTGACGCGATAAAAAAACTCCGCGGTGGTAAAAACCACCAACATGGCGGCAGCCACCAAGAAAAGCGCAAAACGAAAACCTAGACCACGAATATTAATCAAAGCGATACACTACCTTCATCTTGTCGGTAACAGACGACTCGTATACATAAGCTAAGGCGGACTCATCCTTTTCGAGTCGCTGTTTAACGTCATCTATTGTCAGTTCGATTTCAGGTGGTTTAACCCGACCGGAAAACTTTAACCTAGCCCAATAGGCATTAACGCGAGCGGGAGGCAAGCCGACTAATGCTTGGTAAAATTGCGCTTTAAGTTTAGCCTCGACTTCAATGTCGATGGGCGTAGCTTGTTTTCCGTTTGGAAACGCAGAGTACTTGCCCATAAAAAGATTAATTAAGCCTTTTTTATCCAATACTTCCACATCGTTTTTTTTATTTGTAACGACGACAATCTTATCTGGCGTGTACGCAAAGCAAGTGAAGCTGTGAAAGGCTATTAATGCAATAAAAATAAGAGAGCTGAGGCGATAAAGTTTCATATCCCCCCCTAAAAGCTAAAGCTTAGTGCGAGGAACAGTGTATGTGCAACGTCGTCCCCACTATCAACAACTAACCCATCTCGGGCTCTAAGGCCGCCGCCTCTCGCTTCTATATCGGTTCTTTCAACTTGTACTTTAAAGGCTAAATTTTCTTTTACATCCCAACGCCACCCTAACGAGAGCGAATGTTGATAATGAGCCAACGTACTAGCGACTTCTTCCACGTAAACGGCTAACTCGGCTGTATTTGCGTTAATGGGAAAGCCGGGCTGTTCTTCACTTAAGTAATAGGTGTCTGTTTTTGAAAATGAAACTAAGCCATAGAAAGTATGTGCCCCATAGAAATAGCTTATATTTAAAAAGCCGTTCAAAGAGTCCCGCAATGCAATTGAGTCAGAATCGATATGAGATAGCTCCCCAGAGACTTCCCAGTCGCCTAAGAAGCGATTTAGATAAACAGAGGTGTATTGAATAGACGCACCGCGTAAGCTCAATGAATCTGCGAAGGCGGTGGCACCACTCCAGAACGGCTGTAACTGTTCCACGCCAGAGGTAACAAATGCTATATCTGCGTTATCATTTTCAGCTTCAATTCGTGTGTGTTTAAATGCAACACTCCAATCAAATGAGGCAAGTTCAATACCTACAGAGCGCAAATCATTAAAGATTACTGGGCTATAATCGTTTCTGGTATAGTCGCTTTCACCTTGGCCCCAGAAGGTTTTGATTAGTAAATTAAAATCGCGATAGGGTTTGAGGTAGCTGATATCCGCTCCATCAAAACTTCTGGCTGGCACAATGCCATAAACTTCTGTAGGCACTTTCACCCAAGGATAAGCAATCGAGACGTCTCTGGTATCACTAAAGTGAAAGATATCGGCGGCGAGTCTTCCAGCTCTTACTTGCCATGAAGGCGTGATGTCGTATCTTAGAAAGGCCATTTGCGCAATGGAGTCTAGGTTTTGTTCATCTTGCTCTCGATAAACAAATTGGCCAACAAAATCGAGGTTAGCTGAAAAGCTGTAGTCGATTTGCAAGCCAATTAAACTCAAAGGTTTAAAGGCCAAACCGTCTTTTTTAGCTGCCTCTGCCTGTGAGCGGTCGGTACGGAATTGATAAGTTCGAGTATCGGCGGTTGCTGAAGCTAACGTACCAAACCCGCTAATTTTGAGTTTTTCTTGTTCGGCTAAGACGCTAAAAGTTGTCAGCAAGCTCATCATTACGGCAATGAGAGAAAACTGCTTTTTTATCATTTATCTTTACCTTTATCTTACCTAGCGTGGAAGGTGGTCCAACACACCCTGTAAGCTCTTAAGTTTTAGTATTGTTGCTACTTCAAGCATAGTAAAGAAACGAAAAAAAACGACTGATAAATCAGCCGTTTTTTCCTTACTTACATCATATTGTAAATATTAATAAACCAAATAAGAGCGTATGAACTTACCAGTAGCGCCTTTTGTTCCTAAAACCGGCCGTGAATATACAGGCACCGGAGCGGTTACCCCTTCATTTCTTCTAATTCTAAGCCCTTTGTTTCGTAAACATAACGAAGGACGAAGCCGATAGACAGCAAGGCAAAGAAAGCATACAGACCGTAAGCACCCGCAAGCCCTATTCCCGCAAGAAGCATTGGGAAAGACCAGGTGATAACAAAATTAGTAAACCACTGCACTAACCCACTTACGGCCAAGCCAGAGCCTCTTAACTGGTTTGGGAACATTTCGCCTAGCATCACCCACATTACCGGGCCCCAAGAAAAGTTGAAGCAGAAAACATAAAGATTGGCAGCGATAAGTGCAACAGGCCCCCAGTTATTCAACGCCAACCTTCCATCAACATGTTGTTCTGAATTTAGGAACGCTAACGTGACCACGGCAAGAGACACTGTCATGCCTATAGAGCCCCATTTTAGCAGTGGTTTTCTTCCAATTTTGTCAATAACAGATAACGCCACAACACATGCAGCAATGCTGATAGCCCCGCTTATAACATTAATAAGTAGTGCATCTGCTTCTGAAAAGCCAACCGCTTGCCACAATACGGCTCCGTAATAGAAAACAACGTTTATGCCGACTAACTGTTGAAGTGCAGCTAGCCCAATCCCTACCCAAACGATTGACCTTACTTTTCCAGAGTTTTTATGGATAAGGTCTTTTAATTGTGGTTTATGATCTTGCGACAAAGAGGCCTCAATTTCAGCCAGTTTATTTTGTCCACTAGCCCCGTAAAGTTTGTGCAACACTTCACTCGCTTGCGCTGTTTTTTTCTTAACCACTAAAAAGCGAGGGCTCTCTGGTATAAAAAGTAACATCAGGAAAAAAAGCAACGCTGGGATGATTTCCATCCAGAACATCCAACGCCAAGCTTCAAAGTCTAACCAAAGCACTTGCGTAGAGCCTGATGCATAGTCGGCAAGAAAATAGTTACTTAGGAAAGCAGCGAACAAGCCACTAATAATGGCTATTTGTTGAATAGACGCAAGCGTACCGCGATACTTTGCCGGTGAGACTTCTGCAATGTAAGCCGGTGCCATGACCGACGCAGCACCTACAGCAAGGCCTCCAATAATGCGAAATACAACGAATTCTAGCCCGCTGCCTGCTATGCCTGAGCCCCAGGCGCTGATAAGGAAAAAGACCGCTGCGACAAGGAGCAATGACTTTCTTCCGTATCTATCAGCTAAGCGACCGGCAAAAAATGCACCTACTGCACACCCAAGTAGCATGCTGGATACATTAAATCCTGTACCGACGCTCTGTGATTGAAACGCGACGCTTAGCCCTTCTACCGTTCCGTTAATGACCCCGCTATCGAACCCAAATAAGAAGCCCCCTATGGTAGCCACGATAGTAATAAATAAAACGAAGCCATTACCCGAGGCTTCGATAGGCAGGTCAATATTTGTTGTAGTGTCCATATTATTATTCTCTTTAAGGTGAGGTTCCGATTTCAAATGACTTTTATGACTGGCGAGCAAGGCTCATTTTCAAAATGATTTGGCTGTGAATCCTGGCGGTACTCAACGGGGGTTTTATCAAAGTGCTTTCGAAATAAGGCATACATATACTGAACTGACGGGTAGCCGCATCGCTGGGCTATAGCACCACTATTAGCATCAGTTTCTTTGAGCATTTGACATGCGCGGTTTAGTTTCTCGTTGTGTATTTCTGTATGAATGCTGTGGCCTCTTTCTTCCCGAAATCGCGTTTCCAAGTTAGATCTCGAGATGCCTACATGATCTAGCACCTGGTCTACTTTAATTCCCTTACACGCATTCATGTGTATGAAGTGGGATGCTTGCATCACAAGTGGATCTTTTATCGCTTTGAAGTCGGTAGACTGACGCTCTGCTACCGTTACAGGTGGCACTAGCAATTGCTTATTTTTTATTAACGTTCCGTTTAATTGTTTATGCAGTAATCGCGCTGCCTGATACCCCATTTCCAAGCTGCCTTGTCGCACAGACGTTAAGCTAACTCTGCTTAAAAAGCGTGTTAGTTCATCGTCGTCAATGCCTATGACGGCAAATCTTTCGGGAATAAGAAAGCCAAGGTGATCGCACGCCTGAAGTAAGTGGCGCGCGCGGGAGTCTGTCACCGCCACTATACCGGTGGGTGAGGGCAGGCTTTTGAGCCAATCGGTTAGGCGCTTCTGAGAATATTGCCACGTTTCGGCTCTTACTGCATGACCCCGATAAACATAGCATTCGTAGCCATAATGTTTCGCGAGAGACAGCATGGCTTGCTCTCTTTCTTGTGCCCATCTCTGCGCTTTACTGATTGGCGAGCCGTAGAATGCAAACCTTTCAATTCCCTTGTGCCGCAAATGATTGAAAGCCGCTTCCACTAAAGCGTAATTGTCTGTTGCTACATAGGGCACATTTGGATAGCTAGCGTCATCTTGGTAAGAGCCACCTATCGCCACTACCGGTACTTTGGTGTTACTCAGCGCTTGTTCGATAGCAGGGTTGTCAAAGTCTGCAATAACGCCGTCGCCACTCCACTCTTCGAAATGTTCAAGACGAGTTAAAAAGTCTTCTTCTAAATACAAATCCCAATCGGCATTTGATGATTGTAGATAGCTTCCGATACCTTCAATTATCTGCCTATCAAATATCTTACTTGCATTTAAAAGCAGCGTAATACTGTGCGCTTTTTCAACCATAATTAGTTCCTGCATATAAACAAATTACGTAAATTTCATTACGTTTATTGGTTTTAAATATACTAAACGACTAAGCGGTAATTAACAAAACGATTACAAAATTTCATAATTGATATTGACGCTTTTAATAATCAATATTTAAGACATAGCCACATATAAACGCGGAAAGACTATGTACTTAGGAATAGATTTAGGCACATCCAGTGTAAAAACAGTGTTAATGGATGAGGAGGGGGTAATTGAGGTCTCAGTAAGTAGACCGCTTAATATATCCATGCCTAAGCCGTTATGGTCCGAACAAGATGCTGGCGAGTGGTGGCAGGCAACGTGTGATTGTTTGGATGAGTTATCTAAACAGATTAAATTGTCCAACGTTAAATCAATAGGTTTAAGTGGACAGATGCACGGCGCAACATTGCTTGACCAGTCAGGAAACGTGCTAAGACCTGCAATTTTGTGGAACGACGGACGTTGCGTTGCCGAATGTGAGGAGCTAAGCAAGGCCGTACCTGATTCAGCTATGCGCACTGGCAACATTATTATGGCGGGCTTTACTGCACCAAAGCTGCTTTGGGTTAAAAAGTACGAACCCGAGGTATTTGCGAAAGTAAGAAAAGTACTACTACCCAAAGATTTTTTAAGGTATCAACTCTGCGGCGAGTTTGCTTCTGATATGTCCGATGCTGCCGGCACCATGTGGCTAAATACCGAGACTCGTCAATGGGATGAAGTGTTACTCGCTGCATGTGGTCTCAGTATTGATAATATGCCCGCACTTTTTGAAGGAAATGAAGTCACCGGCACACTGAAAGCTACACTGGCTAAGCGTTGGGGGATGCATGATGTCGTGATTGCAGGTGGCGCAGGGGACAATGCCGCCGGTGCGATAGGCTGTGGTATTTTTGAGCCAGGACACGCCATGTTGTCACTTGGAACCTCTGGGGTTTATTTCGCCGTTACCGACAGATTTTCAGTAAATACCGCTCAAGCTGTTCATAGTTTCTGTCATGCATTGCCCGACAGGTGGCACATGATGTCCGTCATGCTCAGTGCGGCAAGTTGTTTAGAATGGTATTGCATGCAAAGTGGCTACGAAAATGTAGCCGAAATGATTACAGACGTGCAGAATAATACTTCCCACTTAGATACTCAAATCCCACTATTTTTACCTTACTTAACAGGTGAAAGAACACCTCACAATAACCCAGCAGCAAAGGCCGCATTCTTTGGAGTATCTGTTTCGACTCGCCGTGTACATATGGCTCGCGCTGTTATTGAAGGAGTATCAATGGCGCTTGCAGATGGCATTGATGCCGTACACCAAAGTGGCGTGACGACAACGTCTATTAGTCTCATTGGAGGGGGCGCTAAAAGTATATTCTGGCGACAGCTTCTCAGTGACATTAGCGGGTACGACTTAGAGTACCGAGAGGGTGGCGATGTCGGGCCAGCATTGGGCGCAGCACGATTAGCAAAGCTTGCTGCCAACCCGGATTTATCACCCAGTGAAGTTTGTTTTAAGCCGAATCTTGAGGCGTCATACACACCTCAGAAAGAAATTCACAATGCATACCTCATCAAGCGCCAACAATTCAGAGAACTTTATTACGCAGTAGAGCCTTTTTTCTCGTAGCAACGCACGCGAGCCACATAAAATTAAAATCCTATTGTCATTTTTTACGCATTCTAGAGAAAGGAAAAAAATATGAATAACTACTTCGAAAATATCCCAGCCATAAAGTATGAGGGTGCAGAATCGACAAACCCTCTTGCCTTCAAACATTATAATCCGAAAGAAGAGATTGGTGGGAAAACGATGGAAGAGCACCTGCGGTTTGCGGCGTGCTATTGGCATAATTTCTGTTGGGATGGTGCTGACGTATTTGGCGCTGGTACGTTCAATAGACCTTGGCTTGCAGCGGGCGATCCCATGGAGCGTGCCAAGCAAAAAGCCGATGTGGCCTTTTCTTTTTTTGAAAAGCTAGGCGCACCTTTCTACTGCTTTCACGATATTGATGTCGCACCTGAAGGTGATTCAGTCAACGAATACATTCGCAATCTTTCAGAGATGACAGATGTGCTTGCCCTTAAGCAAGACGAGACGGGTATGAAGTTACTTTGGGGTACAGCGAATGTTTTTAGCCACCCACGTTATATGTCTGGCGCTGCAACAAACCCGAACCCAGAAATATTCACTCGTGCCGCGACCCAAGTTTATCACGCCATGAATGCAACAAAGACACTTGGCGGTGAGAACTATGTATTGTGGGGTGGTCGAGAGGGCTATGAAACACTGCTAAACACAGATCTTAAACGAGAGCGTCAGCAGTTTGGTCGCTTCATGAATATGGTTGTTGAACATAAACACAAAATTGGTTTTGAAGGGCTACTGCTCATCGAGCCAAAGCCGCAAGAGCCTACTAAGCATCAGTACGACTACGATACGGCTACCGTATATGGATTTTTAAAAGAGTTCGGGTTAGAGAAAGAGTTTGCGGTTAACATCGAAGCGAATCACGCCACACTTTCTGGGCATTCTTTCCACCACGAAATAGCGACAGCGTTTGCGCTAGATATTTTTGGTTCCATTGATGCGAACCGTGGTGATCCGCAATTGGGCTGGGACACCGATCAATTCCCTAACTCGGTAGAAGAAATGACCCTCATTTGCTACGAGATATTGAAAAATGGCGGCTACACATCAGGGGGCTTTAACTTCGATACCAAATTACGACGCCAAAGTTTAGATGCTGAAGATTTGTTCTTAGGCCATATAGGTGGCATGGACACCTGTGCGCTAGGTTTAAAGAAAGCCTATGAAATGCTTTCAAATGACGTACTCTCAGAGAATGTGAAAAGTCGCTATGCTGAATGGGATTCAGCCGTGGGGCGTAACATTCTAGATGGTAATATGTCTTTAGCATCTTTAGCTGAACATGCGCAAACCAATGGAATAGAACCTAAGCCGGTCTCTGGTAAACAAGAGGGCTTGGAGAATTACGTAAACCGAATTATTTACAAATAAATTGGTGTGAAAACTTAAAAAGCTGCCAATGGCAGCTTTTTTTGCTTTTAGCTGAGAAGTGTTTAGTTGAGAAGCCTTAGCTGACAAGCTCTTATAAGAAAGCCCTTAGCCTAGAACGGCTTATGAAATGTTGTTTTAACTCATACTTACTATACCAATTAAAAACACCTACCTAGTGGTACGCGGCCTCTGGCGCAAGCTCACCGTTGTTTAGGGCGTTTCATGCCAGAGCGCTTAATAACAGAGCACTCGACAACCTTGATAGCAGAGATTAGTGCAGTCGCATTCACCAAGTGAAGTACAAAAAGCGCAGCGGAATCGGCATTCGATACCGTGCGCGTTCAGTTTGATTTAGGTATCCCCAAGCAGGTTTACTTTGATAACGCGTTAATAGCACCTAGCACATATACCAAAGGGGCGTTCCAATTAATGGCAATCTCATTGGTAGAAAAGCTGCACCAATCGTCAATGTAGGAGTCTGCTGGTTTAGGGTAGGGGTAATCGCATTCATCTTGACGCCCGGCATGCGGGCCACCTACCAGCATGCCGGGTATGGGCGCTTTTACCCCATCGCTTGCTGATATGCGATGATGTGGCGACATAGGCGTGAGGCTTCCATAGCCCGTAACAAAGCTATAGCCGGTTGGGTTCATACCGAAAATATAAGAAATACTGTCGTAGACGGCATCTTTATATTTAGCATTGCCGTTGAGTTCGTAGGCGGTTAATAGAATTAAGGCTTTATTCAGCAGCACACTATTACTCCCCCATACATAATCATCTTCTTGCATTGGCACTAAATAAGGTGAAGTAGGTATCTGCTCGGTAATATTCTCGGCCAGCGTTATAAAAGCAGATTCTAGCCGAGCAAATTCTGAAACTGACAGCATGTCCTGTGCATTCTTTAATAATGAAATGAGGCCCAATGTTTCAACATCGGCCCACCCAGGTACACCAAAATTCACTTCACTATCTTTAATCGGGCTGACGTAGCGGGTATTCCCTGTGGCAATAAATAACTCGGACGCCGCCCAGAAAAACTCGTCAACGAACTTGTCATCGCCATACTCGCCACTTTGTACATCGTCAGGTTGAACATAACGAACATCTGGGTTGAGCATAGCCCATTGCCAAGCGGCTTCAGCCTGCAGTAACCATTGGTTAGCTATATCAGGAGCTAGGTCTTTATAAATACGGCTCGCCATGGCCATAGTGGCCGCAAAATCTAACGTAGCGCTCGTCGATACGCCAATCATAAAGCGCTGCGACTTATCGTCATGGGGCATTTCTATCCCTGCCCATTCCAGCGTAGTGAGTTTGTGAAAAACAGCGCCATCATGTCGCTGCATACTGGCCATCCAGTCTAGATTCCATCGTATTTCGTTTAGTAAATCGGCAACCCCGTCATCTGATTCTGGCATAGCGACGTCTACTGCTTGATAGTATTGAGGGTAATGTTCGTAGGCAGCAAGTAATGTGTAAGTCGCAATGCCAGCATTAACACTATATTTCCCGTAGTCGCCTGCATCATACCAGCCCTTTTCAGAGGACAACGTGGTAAGGGCATCCATTGAAGAGGTAGTTGCAGAGGCGTGCACGTTTACTTGAGTATCCGGATGAGCAACTGGTCGTTTCCATTGCCCTGCATATTCTTCACTTAGCGCCATACCAGAACGATTAAAATAGTAAGACTTTAATGCAGCGCGATGGGCGTCGTCATAAATGGTTGGGCTTATTGTAAATGGCAAAGAGGGCGGTACACCTTCAACGTCAATGTAAAACTCTCCAACTTCATTGAAGTCACTAAAACTGGCTAATTTTAAAAATGGGTCATTACTGAGCTCCCACGTCTTCGATTCTTCCAGCTCTCCTCGATAGACAATGTCATCGCTTGTTGAGCGTTTTATTGCAAAGTTTCCTGATGCAGAGGTTGGCACTAGAGCATGCTTTTTCCCACTTGGCAGGTATCCCACCTGATTAAGTTTAATACTCAATGGTTTTTCTGAACGGGCTTGTTGAAATTTGGATTTGCGATTGTCATCTGAGCATCCGGTCATAAATAAGCTAGTCAGACCTGCGAATAGCAAAAGTAAAAAGGTTCGGCTTTTAAAACGCAAACTAACAGATAAAAAGCGATACATGAGAGACCCTAGTGTTATATAGTTTTTAGTTGTTACATTTTTGTCAAAATGTAACGAAATGTCGTCTTTTTAAAGGCAGTAAACGTAAAAATAAACGCTTGATACCTGTATTTAAACGAATTTAGTCATGTTTAGTTGAAGGCTAAGAAAAAACATTCTATTTACACGCTTTAGGTTAATTCGCTTCTTGCGTCACGGTATTGAACACGTTATAAAACAACAAAAAAGTATTTGGTTATTAATGAAAGCCGTCTTATTTAACATACATGATCTGGTGTTGCTATTTACTGTTTATCAATGTTTTTTATTTGCTCTTTTCTTAGTAACTCTTAAGCGCGGCAAAAGAAAAACACATTTATTGCTTGCCGCCTTCTTACTTTCACAAGCTGCAATCCCTTTAGATAATCTCATCAACTTTGGTGAAATGTTCCGGTCTACGGCTTTGTCTTTTTCACCTAACCTTTTCTACTCATTCGGGCTAGCTTACTGGGTGGAAGCGCCATTATTACTTTTTTACATTCGAAGCCTAATATACAAAGACTACCAATTCAGGCGTTATGACCTGCTTTTCCTACTGCCTTTCGTTGCCTATAGCATTTATTTTGCGAATACCTGGTGGCTAGAAGAAGAGTTAGTAAAAATTGCTGCATTGCAGGGAGATACCATTGCTAATACTCCCTTCGAAGAACGGGCAATACATTTGTTTCGTGAAGCTTTTCGAGTAGCATGTGGCGTGCTGTGTTTAATAGAACTGAATAATTACCAGAAGCAGCTGAAACAACAAGTAGCAGAAACAGAGAGTGTCGATTTGACGTGGTTAAAAGCGCTGGTAGTGGGCTTTTTAATCGTTAGAGTTGTGGCAGTATTAACAGCGCTTGCCATTATCTCTGCGTATGAATTGGGGGTCTACATCGACCATGAGTTTTTAGGCTTAAGTTCAAACTATGCTGTCTTGTTAATGATATCTGGGTTGATATTCTTTAGTGCAGGGTATTCCACTATATTTAGAGGTATTGACAGTAAACTGACGCCTGCAGCCACAAAAGAAAAGCCGAAAATCGACCTTCGCCAGGTTGATAAAATCACCCGATATATGCGTTTGAATAAACCCTATTTAAACCATCTACTCACATTAGAAAATCTTGCTAACCAGCTGGATATTCCACCACGGGTGCTGTCTCACATTATTAATCATCATTTTAATAAAAACTTTTTTGAGTTTATTAATCATTACCGAATAGAAGAGAGTAAATTGCTATTGGAAAGCGAGTCGAATCGCCGGGCGACTATGCTAGATATAATGGATTCTGCGGGCTTTAACAGTAAAGCCACGTTCAATACATTTTTTAAGAAGTTGACTGAGAAAACACCTACCCAGTATCGAAAAGACTACTGGGAATAGACGGCAATACGTTCATCGCTACATAGCTATGCAACTGAGTAGCAAGGGGTAAGTGGCACGAACGTCACTTGAAACGCTACTTTGCCACTAACTGCTACTTTACATTAAGTTGTGCAATAAAGTGTGCATGTTCTGGAAGTACAGACGCTGACTTATCTATTACACTTGCAATATGGCTAAGTCGCTCATCAATTAATGATGTACTCATTCTATCGACTAGCGGGTGGTATCCTTCACTTCGCAACCCTTGTCCATGCATAACGGCAAGCCAGGATGTCTCATTAAATAACTCATTGTCTATGCGGAAAATACGGCCCGAGTCTTTGTACAATTGTACTTTTTGCTCCAACGAATCACTCAATGATATGTTGCGACAATAACGCCAAAATTCACTATCGTTTCTTTCTGTTAAAGCATAGTGCAACACAATAAAGTCTCTAATCTGTTCAAACTCTTTTGTGGTTTGCCGGTTGTACATATCAATGTCACTTTGACAAAACCGGTTGCTAGGAAAGAGTGTCATCAATCGTGCTATCGCAGATTGAATCAAATGCAGTCCGGTAGACTCTAGCGGCTCAACAAATCCAGCCGATAACCCTATACCTAAACAGTTTTTTATCCAACTTCTAGGACGCATTCCCGTTTTCCAAGCTAAGAAATTGGGCTCAGCTAAAGGTTCACCTTCTAATTGCGCCATCAGCTCATCTAGCGCAGCTTCCTTTTCTGTAAACTTACTCGCGTACACATAACCATTTCCAATTCGATGCTGCAACGGAATTCGCCATGTCCAACCAGCGGTTTTCGCTGTTGATTGGGTGTAAGGTTTTAACATGCTATCGGCAGATTTACACGGGATAGCAATGGCACTATCACAGGGCAATAGGTCGCTCCAATCATTAAACGTTGCGCCCATTTCTTTTTCTAAGAGCAAGCTTCGAAAACCACTACAATCAATATAAAACTCACCATCAATACAGTGCCCATTTTGAAGCGTTAGCGTATTGATATGACCATTTGGATGCTTGGAAACCGCTTCGACTTTGCCCTTGATATGCCGAACTCCACGCATTACTGCAAAGTCGCGTAAAAAGTTAGCGTATAAGGTACTGTCAAAATGATATGCATAACTCATATTGGCTAGGGGAGAAGTGTTCTGCGCATTAACCTTGCCAAACCGCCCACTTTTAGCCGCCATCGCTTCAATTGAATACGAACAAAGGTCGCCACCTGCACCTTCGTTGAAACGCTTAAGCCAAAAATGATGGAACGGCAATGCTTCCATGTTAATACCGAAGGTGCCGAAGGGATGGAAATAGGCGTGACCTTTGCGTTTCCAGTCTTTAAATTCGATACCGAGCTTGTAAGTCGCATTAGTAGCACGGATAAAGTCCGCCTCATCGATACCCAAAATTCGGTTAAATAGTGTAATTTGAGGGATGGTCGCCTCACCCACAGACACCCCTTTAACGTCCTCGCTTTCAATAAGCGTGACACTATATTTTGAGAGGTCTAACACTTTGCTAAGTGTTGCTGCGGTCATCCAACCTGCCGACCCACCGCCTACAATCACGATAGACTTAATAGACATTGATTGAGACATAACTACCTCATAACGTTTTAGGTATGCCACTTCTGTGGCATACCTGATTCATTCTCAAAATGGTTAAAAGGTCCCTTTAGCGACCAAGCTTATTCTACGGTCGTTAACAAACCACGACCGGCCCACTTGATTCCCTTCGGCATCAACTTGCATCGAGGTACGTGTGACCGTATTGCTTAAATTCGTGCCTTGCAAACCCAACTCTATGTTGTCTGAGAACCGGTAAAAGAACGAACCATCAAGCTGCCCATTTGCTTCATTGAAAATAGGAAGCTGAGTAATAACATCTTTTGTGGTTAACAGGTATTCAGAGCGCCAATTATAAGCTAGGCGAGCGTTAAACCCGTTCTTCTCATACATAGCAACAATGTTCACATTATCTTTGGAAAGCCCCTCAAGCGGTAAGTTGTCAAAGGCAATGCCTTCCCCTTCAGAAGAGTCTGGCTTGTCTGGCGATAACCCAGGATTCGGTGAGCCCTCATCTTTCACATACGTGTAGTTGAATTGAAGCCCTAGTCCACTCCACGCGCCTGGTAGAAAATCAAAAAACTGCTGATAAGCAATCTCCACACCTTTCACACTGCCTTCATCGCCATTAGTGGCGCCATCAACTTGGACGACTTGCGTCACGCCATTATTTTCATAAACGCGATCGGTGGAGCCGTTGATAAAGTAGTTACTCAAATCTTTATAAAAGAATGATGTGGTTAACGAGCCAACGGTTTCTGGAAAATACCATTCAAAGGCGAAGTCGTAGTTATTGGCTTCCATCGGCTTAAGAAAGGGATTACCAGATTTTGCGGTATAGCGCTGGTATTGCGCACGGGTTATCTCTCTATCGTCGCCTTCCCCTGAGTATTCAATCTGTAAATTATCGCCCTGTATTTCAACGTAATTGCGAAGGTTTCCAAGATCAGGCAGCGCAATGGCCTTAGAGTAACCAAAGCGCAACAGCATATCGTCGTTCAAATTTAGTTTAAGATTGAAGCTTGGTAGTAACTTACTGTAATCACTTACTGCTGTTTGTTCCGTAGAGGCAGCATTACCGAACGCGGCTTGATCAGAGGGTAAAAAGTTCTCAGGATCATCATCTTGAACAGGCAGATTATCGGGGAATGTAATAAACCCATCCGTCTCATTTTCAATTTTAACGTAGCGTGCCCCCACATTACCGCTGAAAAAAAGCCCTTTCACTTCCCCCTCGAAATTACCTTGTATGAAAAAGGCGTTATTCGTTTCAGTAGTTTCGTTTATTTCATTGGGCAAAAAGTCACCGATAGCACCAGATCTGCTTGCTAAGGCCACCCAGCCAGGCATAAGGCTTGCGAATGTAGACTCTGCATCACGATAATTATCGGCAACCGACTCATTAGGAAAAAGAAAGGTATTGCCGCCAGGTGTCGTCAAAACACCACCCCTTGCGAAGTCATCGAATGACACGGCTTCGTATAAATCACCTAGCCCTGCGCCAAGTTCATCACCTTGGGCGTCGAACCAAGCATTGCCGTTCCCCGCCCACGCTTCAGACAACCAGCCCCAGTTAAATGTGGATTGGCGGGTGGTTTGTTGTCTTTTGGCATAGCGGGTGCCCACTTTTACAGATGTAAATAAACCGTCTTCGAACGTATATTTAGCATCTAACGCTACTGCCGCTTCATCGCCCTCGTTGGCCGACACATGATCCATCGCACTGCGCCAAAAATAATTATAAGGGTTGGTGAAATGCATTTCGTCGTTGGCGTTAGCGGGGTCGGTTAAAAATATATCAGGGGTGCTGTCTCCGTTATTGGTAATTCCAACCACGGTACGAGTAGCGCCCATTACCGAGAAATCAACAATATCTGAGGTTGACTCTACGTATTGCAAATCCGCGCTAAACGCCCACTCATCATTAGGGCGGTAGCGCACATTTAATCCAATATCATCTACCACAGAGTGTTGCTCTCTGGCACGTGTAATCATTGCGTGTTGAGCACCGAAAATGCCGCCGGGCTGACGCTCGGCATCATTTCCTCTCCAACCCGCGTTAGACGTAATTAATCCCGATTCGAACAAACCCTGCTCGTCGATATCAAAAGTTGTGCCCTCTGCTGGCACAAGGTCATTTATGACCGCATCATCTGCCAGTTCAATAGCGCGCTCGGTCCACGACAAAGATGAATCGGAGCGTATAAACTGTGCCGTAGCGAGTATGGTGTCATCTACGTTTTCCCATTGCAGCGCTGCTGCTAGCCCTTGACGCTCTCGAAGGTCTTGTTTCCGGGTTAAACGAGTGGTGCGAGGCACCATGACACTTTCGCCATCAACTAATTGGTTTTGTGTTTCAAATCGACCGACTTGGGTACCGTCCGATTGCGCTTTAAGTGTGGAATCTGAAAAGTTTAGCAGCAAGCCCCATCTGCCATAGTCACTTTCAAACACATCCGAATACAATGCAGAAAAGGTTGGGGTAGTTTTTTCAATAAAATCGCTATAGGTGGCATCGGCTGAAAACGCTAAAATACGCTTGTCACTATCAAAGGGTTTGCGAGTAATTAAATTTACGGTACCCGCAATACCTCCTTCAATCATCTCTGCCGATTGATTCTTATACAACTCTACGCCGCCCATTAATTCAGGAGGAACATCCTGAAAACTAAGTCCTCTTCCAGAGTCGGCAGTAAAGGTATCGCGACCGTTAAATTCACTTCTAGTGTGGGTTAACCCCCTGACCACAACGCCACTTCCTTCAACGCCGAAATGGTCTGGGTCGTTGGCGCCCGCAAAACGTTCAATGGAAACACCAGGTAATCGAACGATAGCTTCCAGCACACTCCTATCAGGCAATGCGCCAATATCCTTTGCTGATATTGCATCAAGAAAGGTATCACCGTAGCGCTTAAGTAATTGTGCGTCTGCTAAGTTTTCCTTTATACCTCGAACCTCAATGACCTCAACATCTTCTACGTCGTCGTCAGTCTGGTTTTTTTTAACGTCTTCTGAAGGTAAATTCGACTGCGCAAAAGCGAGTTGGGGTTGGAAAGCTAATAGCGTACTTAACAAGGCGCTGGATACAAGTGAGCGTTTAAAGCTAGGCTTTCTCACTGTATTAGTTATTGTTGATTTATTATGTGTTTTCATTTTTTTTCCCTAGTCACATTTCCAATAAACACCGAAGTGCTTAATCTCCATTTAAAAAATAACAACATAAATACAACAATTCGCCCAGCATAGTCGCGATTGGCTAATTTGAACGCAAAAATTTACTCTAATGTAAGGTTTTAACTTCAACCTAATGATTTTGCTGGTTTAAATTTTGGGTTCAAGTTTATGTAAAACGCATAGATGAACGCCTTTAAAATTGAGTGAGGCAATAAATAAACATATTTGTTACATTTATTTATCATAGCGATAGGTTGGGAGTGCCGGTTTTATTGGGGTTGCAGCCTATAGGGCCAGCGTAGGTTTATTTATTGCGCTTTCTTCTATAGTAGCGGTGAATTGAACGTTCAAATACGCAAAAGTGACATTGGTTTGACGATTTCTATTTTTCAAGTGGTTAGCGTAATCATCCCTTAGGAAAAGCCATGAGACATTTAAATTCATGAATCGAATAATCAAAAAACTGCCTGAGCGAATTCTTATATCCGCCTGCTTTTTACTTACTTCCCACAGTCATGGTGAAACACTGCCATTTCAAAACCAATCACTGCCGGTTGAGACTCGTGTCGCAGATTTAGTTGACCGCTTAACCTTGGAAGAGAAAGTGAGTCAATTATTTGATAAGTCAGCAGCAATAGAGCGCCTTGCCATTCCCGAATACTATTGGTGGAACGAAGCATTGCATGGGGTAGCAAGAGCAGGTAAAGCAACCGTATTTCCACAAGCTATTGGTATGGCGGCAACCTTTGACGAGCCTCTTATTTATCGTATAGCGTCTACAATTTCAGATGAAGGGCGTGCTAAGCATCACGAATTTTTACGAGAAGATACCAATGCAATGTACACAGGCCTTACTTATTGGTCGCCTAATATTAATATCTTTCGCGATCCTAGATGGGGCAGAGGCCAAGAAACTTACGGAGAGGATCCGTTTCTAACTTCTCGAATGGCGGTCAATTTTGTGAAAGGCCTTGAAGGAAATGATCCCACGTACCTTAAGTCGGTCGCCACGTTGAAGCATTATGCAGTTCACAGTGGCCCGGAAGTATCTAGACACAGCGACGATTACGCAGCGTCTGAAAAAGATTTAACGGAAACCTACCTTAGAGCATTTGAAGACACGATTACAGCTACAAATGTATCATCTGTCATGTGCGCATATAACCGAGTGAATGGTTCCCCCGCCTGTGGTAGTGAAGCGCTTCTTCAAGATACGCTACGAGATACATTTAATTTCTCCGGGTACGTGGTTTCAGATTGCGGCGCTATTGCTGACTTTTATGATGAAAATTCCCATCATGTAGTAGATAGCCCTGCTCACGCAGCCGCCAGTGCCTTAAAATCAGGTACAGACTTAAACTGCGGAGACCATCACGGCAATACATTTAGCTACCTAATAGAAGCCGTGGGCGAAGATTTGGTAGAGGAAAGTGATATTGACCAAGCGCTTACCCGGCTACTTACTGCACGCATGAAACTGGGAATGTTTGATAACAGCAGTACACATGCATATACCAAAATGCCTATGTCAGTGGTTGGGTCAAAAAAACATATTGAATTGGCACGAGAAGCGGCAGAGAAATCCATGGTTTTACTTAAAAACGATGGTGTATTGCCCCTGAAACGCAATAGTAAAATAGCACTTATTGGGCCGAATGCTGACAATCCCGCCATACTTGTGGGTAATTATCATGGCACACCCGTGCAGCCTGTTACACCGAAAGAAGCCTTTTCGCAGGCACTACCTTCAAACCAACTTGGTTACGCGCCAGGAAGCAGTATAACTGAAAACATTTTTACGCATTTTAGTCCTGTCCCTTCTAGCGTTTTCACCCATGTAAACATGCTAGGCGAATCAAAACCAGGTTTAGTTGCTAAGTATTACCCCTCAAGTCATTTCAATCTTCAGCCAAGCAAACGGCACGTTGAAATGAACATCAATTTGACGAGCGAAGACATACCTTTCAACAAAGCATCAAATCAAGAATTCGCGGTGCGATGGACGGGCAAAATTACCCCTCAAAAATCTGGAAATTATTACTTTAAAATGAAAGATGTCGAGGTCTACCTAGACGGTGAGCTTACAGACGAAAGGCGCTATCTTGAAGCAGGCAAGTCTTATGACTTCAAGGCTGAATCACTTATTCAGCGTTTTTGGCACAGTAATGTGATAGAACCAGAAATAAGCTTCAAATGGTTAATAGAGGATAAAAATCTAGAGAGTGAAGCGCTTAGAGTGGCAAAGGAATCTGATGTTATCGTATTTGTCGGCGGTATTAGCGCTGAATTGGAGGGGGAAGAAATGCCTCTTGAGATTGATGGGTTCTCCCATGGGGACAGAACGAATATCAAATTGCCCAAGAGCCAATCATCACTATTAAAAGCGCTTCATAAACTGGGCAAACCCATCGTTATGGTTAACATGAGCGGAAGCGCAATAGCGCTAAACTGGGAAGATAAAAACCTCAACGCCATTATTCAAGGCTTCTATCCTGGTGAGCAAACTGGGCCAGCACTACTGAACCTTCTTTATGGTGATACCAGTCCTTCCGGCCGACTACCGGTAACCTTCTATCAGTCGGTTAACGACTTACCCGACTTTAAAAATTACAGTATGGTAAATCGAACCTATAAGTATTACGAGGGAACTCCGCTTTATCCATTTGGTTATGGTCTTAGCTATGCAGACTTCCGTTACGATAAGCTAAAGGTCACTCGCTCTGAAAAGGGTCTTAATATTGCCACCACGCTATCTAATAAAAGTGATATAAGTGCTCAAGAAGTTGTTCAAGTTTATCTTGGAATGCCCGATGCACCAATTCGTACGCCTCAGCGAGAGTTGGTTGCCTTTAAGCGTGTAAACTTAGCGGGTGGGGAAAGCCAGTCAGTGAAGTTCACCATTAATGAATCGCAACTTGTTTATGTTGATGCGCAGGGGCAGCGCCAACCTTATAAAGGTAAATTGCTCGTGACGCTTGGTGGGGGACAAGGGGTGAAACGTAGCGATAACGTTGTGCAACACAGTATTAATCTTCCCTAATATTATGTTCGTTTATCCATAGTCAATGGATGAACGAACATACTTGTTATATTGCAGTAGTCAGTGCTATAGCTATGGCACTGACTTTTTAATCAGCGTTGAAACACCCTTGTAGTTTGTCCATTAATACAACAAGTTGCTTTGCTTCAGCTTTCGACATGCCATCTAGTTTACATAACATTTGGGTGGGAACATCCCGTGCTATTATTTTGGCATCTTGCCCCGATTTTGACAGCACTACCCGGCGCACCCGTTTGTCCTGTTCATCTTTAACCACGTTTAACAGCTCTTTTTGTTCTAGTTTTTTTAAAATCAGCGTCATAGCACCGCCATCTATCACAGTTTTATCCAGTAATTCTGCAATGGTGACGTTAGATTGTTCCCATAAGGCCATCATCACTACGTACTGTGGATACGTAATATCAAGGCTTTTAAGCATTGGGCGATAGGCACGAGTAAATGCATTAGACAGCGTGTAAAAGCGGTGGCACAACTGGCTTTCTAATTTAAGCGTATCGGGTGCAAGTTCATCAAGCTTAGCTTCGTCAGACATGAGCGTTCCTAGAAGAGGTAAAAGGCATGAATAATATTTTGCATGCAAAGGACTTGATCTACAAGCGGCATTAGTGTTAATTTATTTTGCATGCAAAATAAATTGCATTTACTTTCTATTAGACATTTCACTACACGGGTTCATTACACAATTTCATTACTGGGCTTCAATAAAGAATGCTCAAGTTGAGCGAAGCAATCGAGGATTTATATAATGCATACACTTCAACAAGTGGTTTATACCGGTACAGCAGCTGCAACAGGTGGTCGTGAAGGCACAGCAAAATCAAGTGACGGAAACTTAGATGTTACGCTTTCAACACCAAAAGCATTAGGTGGAGCGGGTGGTAATGGCACTAACCCAGAGCAATTGTTTGCAGCTGGCTATTCAGCGTGTTTCATTGGTGCACTTAAGCATGTGGCTGCGGCTGAAAAAATTAAATTGGGCAGCGATATAAGCGTAACTGGTGATGTGTCTATTGGGCCTATCGAAGTCGGTTTTGCTATTGCTGTAAAACTAAGCGTCGACTTAGGTGATATGGAGAAATCTGCAGCAGAAAGCTTGGTGGCTAAAGCGCACCAAGTATGCCCGTATTCAAATGCCACTCGTGGCAATATTGATGTACAAATTTCAGTAGCCTAGACGTCAATACCTCTCTTCCCCAAGATCACTCGAGCCGCTTTAAAGGTAGGGAAGGGGGGAAACGTTAATTTAACCGCTGGTGTCGTTGCTTGTCGTTTTGGGTTTAAGCATTCAGGTACTTCTTTGTTATTATAGATAAGACAGAATTATGGGTAAGACAGAATTATAACAGGAAGTATTATGAAAAATATAAGCTGGGTAGCCATTTGTGCGCCGATGTTGTTTGCGTGTAGCGAACAACCCTCACAAGAACCGACAACACCATCAGCTGTTTCTGATAGTGCTGATAGCAAAATTGCTGCCGAGAGCGCAGTATCTAAAGTAGATGTGCTCAGTGAAATAGAGGCGGGTAAAGATTACCACTCATTCGCCAATCCATCAGAAGTGCGAGTTACTCATTTAGATTTAGACTTAACTGCAGATTTTGAAACATCAAAATTGTCCGGCAGTGCTACGTTAACCGTTGAGCGCAGTGCGCCTAACTTTAATACGGTTGTTCTTGATACTCGTGCATTGGATATTATATCGGTTACGGTTAACGGCAATCCCGTACCTTTTGATATGGGCAGCGCTGATCCTGAACTTGGCACACCACTTTCTGTTGAATTGCCTGAAGGCGCAGATAAGCTAACCATTGCCTATTCTACCTCGCCTGAAGCATCGGGTGTTCAATGGTTAACGCCAGCACAAACCGCAGGAAAGCAACATCCTTTCTTGTTTACCCAAGCGCAAGCTATGCATGCAAGAAGCTTTATTCCGCTGCAAGACTCTCCACAAGTACGAGTAACCTACACAGCCACTATACATACACCTGAAGCTTTATTGGCAGTGATGAGTGCCTCTAACGATCCTGCTACGGCTCGTGATGGTGAGTACTCGTTTACTATGCCGCAGCCTGTACCTTCGTACTTAATCGCATTAGCAATTGGTGATTTGAAATTCAAACCAATGGGCGAGCGCACAGGGGTTTATGCCGAGCCTAGTATGTTAGACGCAGCAGCAAAAGAATTCGAAGATACCGAAGCCATGTTAGAAGTAACGGAAAAAACCTATGGCCCATATCAATGGGATCGTTACGACTTATTGATTTTACCGCCGTCTTTCCCTTTTGGCGGAATGGAAAACCCACGCTTATCGTTTATTACCCCTACTGTCATCGCTGGCGATAAAAGCTTAGTGTCACTGATTGCGCATGAATTGGCGCATAGCTGGTCGGGCAATACGGTGACCAACGCCACGTGGCGCGATCTGTGGTTAAACGAAGGTTTCACCACCTATTTAACTTACCGTATTATGGAAATGATATACGGCCACGACCGATTTAAAAAAGAAGCGGTTTTGGGATACCAAGATTTACAAAACGATATACAAGCCCTCAACGAAGAAGATGAAATTCTAGCTATCGATCTTCGCGGAAGAAATCCAGATGATGTTTTCTCAAATATTCCTTACGAAAAAGGCGCGCTCTTTTTACGTGAAATTGAAAACAAAATTGGTCGTGAAAATTTTGATGCGTTTTTGATGCAGTACTTTGAAGATTTCGCGTTTAAAAGCATTACCACTGATACGTTTTTAGCCTACCTGGATGAAACCTTGTTGGCGCAATACCCAGATAAGTTAAGCAAAGCGCGCATTCAAAAATGGGTGTTTGAGCCCGGTATTCCTGAAGGAGCGCCTGTGCCAGAGTCGGATGCCTTTGATAAAATCGATACCACTCGCAAGGCTTGGTTAGCCGGTGAGGTAGAAGCGGTAAATATAGATACCGAGCAATGGACAGTGCATGAGTGGTTGTATTTCCTGAACAATATGCCAAAGGAACTATCCGCAGAGCAACTGGCTGCATTAGATGCTGCGTTCTCGTTAACCACCACGCAAAATAACGAAATAGCCCACAGTTGGTTAATGATTGCAGTGGCAAATGAATACAAGCCGGCCTACGACCGATTGTACGAGTACCTGGTTAACATTGGCCGTAATAAGTTAGTTAAGCCGCTATATCGTTCGCTTTCTGCAACACCCGAAGGCAAAGCGTTTGCTAAACGTGCCTTTGAAGAAGCAAAGCCGGGTTATCACCCTTTAACCATTCGAGCCAACGAAGGCTTTGTGGAATAAAAGCGATCTTTACAAGCCTTAAGGCGTAGAACTAATTAGGTATCATCGGTAGCACTAACGGGATGGTTAGCGCTACTGATGACGCATATTACCGATGTAATTGGTTCATGTAGCTAATACGCAATTAAGGAGACTGTATGTATACGCAAAAACTACAACCTGATTCTTCATTTCCCGATGTGCAAGTAACGCTAAGCACCGGCGAGGCTGTTTCATTAAGCAACAAACGTGAAGGTTGTGATTGGAAGATGGTGGTTGTTTACCGTGGTAAGCACTGTCCTATCTGTACCAAGTATTTAAACGCGCTTGAAGACTACAAAGGGCGTTTGTTAGAACTTGGCGTTGATGTAATAGCGGTATCTGCTGACAGTCAATCTCAGTTGAAAGAGCATCTTGAAGACTTATCAATTACGTTCCCTATTGCTTCGGGTTTGAGTGAAGACGATATGAAAGGGCTGGGTTTATATATTTCTGTGCCTCGCAGCGAAAAAGAAACCGATCACAATTTCGCTGAGCCCGCGTTGTTTATTCTAAATCAAGATAACACTATTCAGATTAGTGAGTTGGCTAATGCGCCTTTTGTACGCCCTGATTTAGAGCAACTAGTATCCGGTTTGGAATTCATTCGCGACCCGGAAAATGACTACCCAATTCGCGGCACCTTTAATGGCTAGCTTTAATGGTTAGCTTTAGTGAATAGCTCTAACAGATAGCTGTAAAAGATAGTCATATCGCAGCTTATATAGAATGTTTAAAAACAAAAAGCCCGCGCAGCGGGCTTTTTTATACGTGGTCACAAATGCTCGTTATATATTCAAGAAAATCGCCGGAATACCAGTAATGCTTAGCTATTCTCAGGGCGTGTAAAATTAATCGCCATGGCAGCGGTTTTTTCTTGAAACTCATCGATAGCTTGATGTGGCAATTGCATATTTACAGTAACGTGTTGTGCATAGTCACAACTAACTATCTTGCCTGAAAATTGTTCGCATAAATGCCGGATGAATTGCTCGTGCTTAAAGTCGATATCAATAGAGATATCATAAAGGCGCACTTCTTCACGGGTGGGAAGCTGTTCCATAGCTTGCTGTGCTGAGGCTGAGTAAGCTCGCACTAACCCACCTGCACCCAGCTTTATGCCACCAAAATAGCGGGTAACTATAACCATGACATCGCCCACACCTTTGTGCTGTAAAACATTGAGAATGGGTTTTCCGGCAGTGCCACTCGGTTCGCCATCATCGGCCATTGCTGCGCTTGATGGGGAATGAGGGTTACCAAGTAAGTACGCCCAACAATGGTGACGGGCATCTGGATATTGTTGCTTCACATTTGCGAGGTGTGCCATCGCTGCTTCGCGACTATCTGCAAAGGCGGCAAAGGCAATAAACTTGCTTTTTTTAATCTCGTACAGGTTTTCAACCTGTTGAGCGGGGACGGGATACGACATACCGCCATTATACCTGAGTTTCGCCTTTGGCTAAATACAGGTACAACAGCGTTTTGCGCTTTACTACTTTACTAGAAGCTACTTGGCATTAACGTAGAATGCCTGAAACCGTTTCCGATACGTTTGTCGCACCTTTAAGGATTTCATCCATCACACCTTGAACTTGGGTAATTTGCTGACTGTTTAAATCTACGTTGTCCTTCACTACCGCCATTTTACTGGTAGATTTATTCGCCAGTTTGCGGTTTTCTGCAACTACCGATTCAATTTCTACTGTTGAATCACTGGTACGCTGTGCAAGTTGACGAACCTCATCAGCAACCACGGCGAAACCACGACCTTGCTCACCTGCACGGGCCGCTTCAATAGCTGCATTAAGTGCCAATAGGTTAGTTTGATCTGCAATACCGCTGATGGTGGTTACAATAGTTTCAATTTTAAGCGATTGCTCGCTTAGTTCGTGCATTAGCTTATTGGTTTGGTCTACTTCATCTAGTGCAACTTGGAACACATCAATACTGCGTTGAAGCGATGTTGTACCGTCTGCTGCAATTTGTGACGTTTCTTCAGCGGTTGACACGGCAAGTTCAGCGGCCTGTGAAATAGCATGCTTTTCTTGAATTTGCGCGGTTACATCAGAAGCGAACTTGATAACTTTAACCACCTTCCCACTGCCATCAAACACTGGGTTGTAAGTGGCTTCAAGCCATAACGTCTCTCTGTCAGCATTAATCCGTTCGTAGGTACCCGAAGAGAATTGGCCGCTTGCTAAGGACTGCCAAAACTGAGGGTTATTCTGATAAAAGTCATCTTTACAGAACATGCGATGGTGCTTGCCTTTGATTTCATCAAGACTGTATTTCACTGTCGCGGTGAAGTTTTCGTTGGCGGTAACAATGGTGCCATCTGGTTCAAACTCGATAACCGCCATCGATTTATTCAGCGCATCGGTAATCGCTCTACCAGAAAAAACAGCGTTTTCTTGCTCGGTAACATCATGATAAATTGCATGAATTTCAACGTTAGTACCGCTTGGTACATTTACGTAGCTGGCATTCAGCCACTTTGTCTCGCCCGTCTCTGCTTTCATCGCAACGGTATTCGTGTAAGATCCACCGTTTAACAAAGACTGCCAAAATAGACGATAATCGTTGTCGCTCTGAATACCTGGAACACGAAGATCTGTGTGGTTGAAAGAGGGCGTTCCCGTATTTGGGCGGGCTAATATGTTTAGAAGCGGAGATGATGCATATAGGCAATCTCCTCTTTCAGAATAAACTGCGTAAGCAAGGTTATCTTTTAATGTACTTAGCATTGTAGCTAAGCCAGTATTCTCGTCCGTGAGTGAGGAAACTTCCTTATTATATCGTGAACTGGATACAAACATGACGGCTCCGTTAACTTCTAATAAAGTAAGAGAAGTATAGAACGGTTAATTTTAAAGCGCGTTTAGACAATAGGTGAAATTGGTGCTTTTTTTGGTATGTCATTTCATAACTAAATATTCAAGATGACCGTTTTTTCATACTTGAACACTTTTTGAACCATTCTTATCAGCATTTCAGAGTCAATTTACATGAAAGTTCTTCACACCTCAGATTGGCATTTAGGTCAAAGCTTCTTCACCAAAAGCCGTAAAAATGAACACGAGCAGTTTTTTAAATGGCTGCTTGGGGTGGTTGAGCAAGAAAGTATAGATGCCGTTGTGGTAGCCGGCGATATTTTTGATACCGGCACACCGCCAAGTTACGCGCGGGAGCTTTATCATCAACTTGTAGGGGACTTTCAGGGGATGGGGTGCACCTTGGTGGTGTTAGGCGGCAATCATGACTCGGTGTCGGTATTAAATGAAAGCAAGGAATTATTGTCTTATCTAAACTGCCACGTTATTGCTAGCACCTATGGCAATACTGAAACGCAAGTTTTACCCTTGCGTACCCGAGGTGGTGAAATAGGCGCAATATTGTGCGCTGTACCTTTTATTCGTGCTAGGGATGTTTTAAAAAGCGAAGCTGGAGAATCAGCGATTGAAAAGCGTCAGGCGCTGGGCGAGGCCATTAAGCAGCACTATGCCAACCTCTATCAAATCGCATTAGATAAACGCAGCGAGCTAAGCGTCGATGTACCCATTATTGCCACCGGACACTTAACGGCCCTAGGGGTAAGTCAGAGTGAAAGTGTGCGCGACATTTATATAGGAACGCTAGAAGGTTTTTCAGCTGAGGGGTTTCCTCCGGCAGATTATATTGCGCTTGGGCACATTCACCGCCCGCAAAAAGTGGCAGGGTGCGATCATATTCGATATTCCGGCTCGCCTATTCCGTTAAGCTTTGATGAACTGAAGTCACAAAAACAGGTACTGATAGCCACATTCGACAACAAAACATTAGTTGAAGTAGAAAGTATGCCTATTCCTCGTTTTCAAGCGATGGCAGTGTTGCGAGGCAACTTAGAAGAGATTGAGCTTGCCTTACAGCACAACGAGGCGGTAAAAAGCGCAAGCGCTGAACACCCAGCTTGGCTGTGTATTGAAGTAGAAACCCAAGATTACTTAACCGACCTGCAACAGCGCATTCAAGCACTAATAGACGACAAGCCTGCCGAAATTTTGCAATTAAAGCGAATGCGCAAACAAAGAACCAGCGCTATTTCAGCAGAAGAAAATGTTAATTTAAGTGAGTTGTCTGTACGCGAGGTTTTTGATGCAAGACTATCGTTGGAAGCCTTTGAGTCTGACGAAGATAAACAACGCAAACAGAGAATTCAAACCTTGTTCGAGCAGGTGGTGGACGATGTGCAGTTATCCCACGAGGACAGCGAAGATGCAGACGAAGCCAATGCAGTTGATGTGAACAAGGCTACTGATGAGATCAACGCTACTGATGTTAACAGCCCTAACGCATCTGCCAATGAGGGTAACCTATGAAGATTCTTACCCTTAGGCTTAAAAATTTAAATGCTTTAAAAGGAGAATGGAAGATAGATTTCACCCAGTCTCCTTTTATCGACAACGGTTTGTTTGCTATTACCGGCCCTACTGGAGCGGGTAAAACAACGTTACTTGATGCTATATGTTTGGCGCTTTATCACCAAACACCACGCTTGGGCACTATTTCGGCTACCTCGAACGATATTATGACTCGCGGTACGTCAGAATGTTTGGCAGAAGTTGAGTTCGATATAAAGGGCAAAGCGTATCGCGCATTTTGGAGTATGCGACGTGCTAGAGGAAAGGCTGATGGTAATTTGCAATCTGCCGATGTGGAATTAGCAGAAGTAGAATCTGGCAAAGTATTGGCCACCCAAGTGAGGCCTAAAAGCGAAGAGATAGAGCGCCTTACTGGGCTTAACTTTGCGCGTTTTACAAAATCGATGATGCTATCCCAAGGTGATTTCGCTGCCTTTTTAAATGCAAACGAAGGCGACAGGGCTGAATTACTAGAAGAGCTTACCGGCACTGAAATTTATGGCCAGTTATCTCAAGCGATTCACGAGAAATATAAAGCAGCAGAAACGACAAAACGGGAATTCAAACTAAAGCTAGAAGGCGTAGCTTTGCTCAGTGAAACGCAGCATAGTGAACTTAGTGCGCAGCTAGACCAATTCAAAACCCAGCTAGTTACTATAAATACAGAGATTGTCTCGCTCCAAGAGCAACTTCAATGGCAACAGGCGTATGAGCAAAATCAACATGAACTTACTAAGGCGAAGGCCGCATTAGTTGAAGCGAATAACGTTTATGAACAGGCAAAAGACGAATTAGCGCTATTAGAGACCGGCGAGCCGGCGGAATTACTCCGTTTGCCGCATTCTGCGCTTAGTCAGCTTTGTGAAGATGTGCAGCGTATTGCTAAAAATCTCACGGTGAAGCAACAGCAAGTGCCTGACTTAGAAAGCCAGCAACACACACGCCAGGCCGAGCTTGAAAACAGTGAAACGAACTTTGCGACTGCGAAAGCCCACCAGCAGCGCTTTGAAACTCTGATTAACGAACAAGTCATTCCGATTGATACTGAAATCAATAAGCTTACTGATCGTATAGAGACAAATCAGCAGTCATTAGCGGATGCGAAAGTAAAGCAGGGCAAGGCGCAAGAAAGCCATCAAGCATACTCTGATGAACTTGAAGATAAAAAGCGCACGCTAGATGAGCTAACCACCTACCTCAAGGCCCATGCGGCAAATGGTAAAATGGCAGGTGAAATCAGTGGTTGGAAAGAAAAAGCGGCCCGTTTTAGCCATGACGAAAATACCTTGGCAGAATTAACCCAAAAAATAACAACAACGCAGCAGCTTAAAGACAGCGCGGTGGCTGACCTAACTGCGAAACAACAAAACAAAACGAACGTGGTGGCGCTACATCAACAAAGCGCAGAGAACGTTTCACAGTGTGAGGCTAACCTCAATCAACTACTTAGCAATGGCGATGCGGCCAGTATTCATGCCGACATCACTGCGCTCAATAACAACTGGCCTGTTCTTGCGTCTTGTGAACAATGGCAGCGGCTTTATGTCAGTTACACAAATAGCCATGCAGACAAAGCCGAAAGATTGACCACGTTGTTATCAAGTATTGAAACCCTTAAACAAGAGCGGGCAGAGTTAGCGGCAAGTTATAAAGCAACGCAAAGTCATTTAAAAGATGTTGAGTCGTTAATTAAGTTAGATGCCGAGCTTGCGCATTTGCGTCAAGCGCTCTCGCCAGGCGACGCTTGCCCTTTGTGCGGTGCAACTGAGCACGATGCTTCTTTAATGAATATTGATGTGCCTGAAACCATTGCTAAGCGCGACGAATTAACCCGTACACTTGAGGGTATCGAAAAGTTGGGTACGCAAAAACGGGAGCAAATCAGTACCGCAGAGTTCGAAAAACAGCAGTGCGAGAATGTTATGGTAGAGGCAAAAGCTGCCTTTTCTCAACTAGAAGCTGACTGGCAACAGGCTATGTTAACGTTAAATGCGAGGGTTGAAATTTCAGATGTTGAGTCCTTCAATCAGCTTCAACGTAGCTGCAAAGAGCGTCAATCTCGTTTAAGCGCACAGCTTAGTAATTTACAAGCTAGCGAGGCTAAATTGGCCGATGCCAAAAACGATACGCTTTTGCATCAACAGCAAATAGACGCTATTAACAGTGAGATAGCGCTGTTAACAGCAAAAGTATCGCAGCTGGAAGGGCAGTTACACGACTTAAACAATACAAAATCTAATGTTGAAAGTGCACTTGCCAATAACCGTCGCACACTTATTGACGAGATTGAAAGGGTGGGGTCAACACCTGATGCAAACATAACTGAGTGGCTTACTCAAAAGCACAACGATGTGGAAGCGTTTCAAGAGAAAACCCATTTACACAATAGTTTGTCTCACGAGTTAAAAGCCCTTGAAAGCAAATTGGTTGAGCTAAGCGAAGCTAAAGCGTCTGCGGATAAAGAAACCCAATTATACAACACGCGTATTCAAGAGACTGAGGCGCAGCGTGAAGTACTGCGTACTAAACGTTATGCTTTATTCCCCCAAGAAGATATCGGCGTTGCTAGACGTGAAATTCAACATACCTTCTCGGCAAAAGAGCAGCTATATAAAGAATGTGATACTCACCTTCGTGAGGCGCAACGAGCGCTAGAAAATGCTACCGCCCAGCTAAAAGTACTTACCGTAGAATTAGAAGAGAAACAACAAGCTAAAGAAGTAAAACAAGTCGCCTTCGATACCGCATTACAGCAAAGCCCGTTTGCTGATGAAAACGAGTTTTTAAATGCATTATTACCCTATGAGGAACGCCAGCGTTTACTTCAAAAGAAACAGTTGATTGAGCGCGAGCAACAGAATGCACAGTTGTTACTGAGTACCGTTACGCAGAAGCACAACACCCTATTAGCACACGAACGCGCCGCAAAATGGGAGCAATCGGCAGTTGAAGCGACACAGGTCAGTTTGAGTCAGAAAGGTGAGGCAAAAGATCGGTTACTTGCGCAACAAGGGCAACTATCTCAACAATTAGAGAGTAATAGGCAAGCGGTTGAAAAACAGCAAAGCTTAATCAATGAAATGCGTGAATTTGAAACCTCTTATGACGATATTGCTTATCTACACTCGCTTATTGGTTCAGCCAGTGGCGATAAATTTAGGCGATTTGCGCAAGGCCTAACGCTAGATAATTTAGTTCGGCTTGCCAATCAACAGCTCGATAGGTTGCACGGACGGTATCAACTTACCCGCAACACAAAAGACAGTTTAGGTTTAAGTGTATTAGATACGTGGCAGGGTGATGTGGTGCGAGATACTAAAACGTTATCAGGGGGGGAAAGTTTTCTGGTGAGTTTAGCGCTAGCGCTGGCGCTGTCTGATTTAGTGAGCTTTAAAACAAGCATAGATTCTCTGTTCCTAGATGAGGGCTTTGGTACGCTAGATGCCGAAACCTTAGACATTGCGTTAGATGCATTAGATAACCTAAATGCTAGCGGTAAAATGATTGGTGTTATTAGTCATATTGAAGCAATGAAAGAGCGTATTCCTACCCAGCTGAAAGTAATAAAACGAAATGGAGTAGGGTTAAGTGCGTTGGAAAAATGTTACTCAGCGACAGAAATTTGACGGAAATTTGGCAGGTTTTAATTTTTGAAACTACACTAAACTTAGCCTTTAGTGATTTATCGCATACAACACTGCGATCTTAAAGGTGATGCCGACTACGCTGTGTTGTAATTTCAACGGCGCATATCGTTTAGTCAGGGTGAAGTTTATAAGGTAATTACACGCAAAGTGGATCTTGCATAAGTACAGATTGTTGGGGGCGTGTAACCTTCCATGTGCGACCTGAATGCAAGATGGCGAGTGAAATTTTTGATTGCCGCTTTGTGTATTTTGATAAGTGAGAGTGTGTTCGCGTCGTGCGTTATTACCTCACCATTAAAAAGCAAAGTGGGCACACCTATACCAATGGTGAAAGGCGAGCAGCATTTAACACTAAACTGTGATTTAGCCCTCCCGCATATTTTTCATTTTCCTCGTAACTTTGTGAATAAAGCCGTGCTGTATCGGCTAGAGGCTGATGCTTCTAAAACCGATGCTTCTAAAACCGATGCTTCTAAAACAGATGCTTCTAAAACAGATAGTCCGACATCAAATCATTTTGGGACTGCCGACTTCGAAACAGCCAGCTCTCAAATAGTCAGCTTCGAAAAAGAGAGCTTAGAAGTGCCCACGTTAACTCCAGCAATCGAGCTGCCTAGCGCCCGGCAGGCTTATATGCTTCCAACCGGCGCGGCTTCATACATCTTAAAGGTGGATGCGCAATTCGCTAGGGCACTGTACCCGAGCCTATCCACAGTACCTGACTTCCACTTATTTAATACTATTCATACCTTAACGCTAAGTGCATTTGCTGGGTTTTGCTTTGCGTTGGCTATCTATGTTGGGGTGTTAGGTAATAGTATGCGAAGTTTTGGGTTCTACTCTTACAGTTTTTACGTGGCAAGTGCGGCCATCTTTTTCTTGTTGCAAGAAGGCATTTTTTACACCTTGTTACCCAATATACAGTTTCTAAATAGCGTACAGCTAAGTGTGCTTTTTGCAGGGCTAACCATTTTTGCTTCTTTGCGCTTTTTAGACCAATTACTCGATTTTAAAGCGTTGCTGAAAAAGTGGCAACGCAGCGTACTACACTATTTATCGCTAATAATATTAGTCTTGGTGAGCGTGCAGTTAGTGTTAAGTAGTGATGTAAGCATGATGGTAAACAAAGTCATGTCGAAATTAACGTTGGTTATCATGGCTGGTATTTTATCAGCAATACTTTACGCGGCGTATCATAAAGTCCACTGCGCAAAATTAGTATTGCTGGGGGTCTCGACGATAATGCTTGCCATGCTCGCCAGGTTTTATTTGAAAGACTATAGTCCGTTCCTTCAGCGGTACGGGCTTATTATTGCCGTCACGATAGAAGCTTTAATATTTGCTTTTGCTGCCGCGCAAAAAGTGAAAAAGTTAGATGACGACAGGATGGCCGCGTTTAAACGGGCAGCTACCGACCCCTTATGTCATATTCTTAATCGAGATGGATGGGAAGGGTCTGCGAAAGTACTGCTTGATGAATTCAATCACCATGGCGGCTTCATTACCTTGATGTTCATTGACGTGGATAATTTCAAACGAATTAATGATTCGTTTGGGCATCAATCAGGCGACGATGTACTACGTATTATTTCAAAAATTCTTAAAGGACAATGCCGCGAGCAAGATGTGGTGGGAAGACTAGGGGGCGATGAGTTTGTAGTGCTAAGTTATTGCCACAGCCGAAGCCAATCTGAGCGTCTGGTAAAGCGTATTCAGCACAGGTTTAGTGACTTAGTTATACAAACGCTTAACGTACAAATTCCAGTTTCGGCCAGTGTCGGGGGCTTAATTACAGATATGCATTGTAGCGACCTAGAGACGTTACTCGACCAGGCTGATACACTGATGTACGAGCAAAAAAAGGCACATCAAAGTGCAATGGCGCAACCCATTTAAAAGGTTCATGGTCTTTCATAACATGAGGACGTTCGCGCTTTATGTGATGATACGAGCTGACGTGTAAGTCCCACGGGTTTCTCACTACGGCAAACTTGTACAATCCATTAAAATAATCTTCAGGTAGCATTTCTTTTGCCGCAATAATGCGAGAATGGCGTAATTGGATGGCTTTTGCTTTTTGTTGGTTGAGAGTAAAGCTATGATAAAATGCCGTAAATTGAAGCTTTCATAAATTAAGTGCGGCGCAGAATATTAGCACGCACATGGCTTCATTGAGCACACCCTATTGCCACTGATGACAGCACGAAAATAAAAGTGAAAATGGAAACTAAATGGTAGACCAGAGTTATTACATTGGCGTGGATGGCGGCGGCACTCACTGCAGAGTGCAGTTAGAAGATGAGCAAGGTAACGTATTAAGCTGCGCCGAAGCAGGTTCTGCCAATATCATGACCAACGCTGCTGTCGCAATGCAGTCAATTATCAACGCTAGTGAAAAAGCCATTAGCGCAATAAGTAAGCCCATTAGCGCAATAAGTAAGCCCATTAGCGCAGTAGATAAGCACGATAGCGCAACAGGCGAGCGCGAAAGATCAGCAATCAAGCTCAATCAAATACATCTTGCCGCAGGGCTTGCTGGCGCAAATATCCCCAGCGCGTTAAACGAGTTTCTAAGGTTACACCACCCCTTCAAAAGCATAACCGTCATCAGCGATTTGCATGCCGCATGCCTTGGGGCGCATAACGGCCAACCAGGTGCATTGATTATCTGCGGTACTGGGTCGGCGGCTACGGTTTTTAGTGGCTCTAGCACCCGCACTAATTCGCACCAGTTTAATGATAAGGGCGGCTATGGCCTTTCAATTAGCGACAATGCAAGTGGTGGTTGGTTAGGCCTTGAAGCGGTTAAGCACTGCTTATTGGTGCTCGATGAACTTATTCCTCAGAGCCTCTTATTTACATCAGTTTGTGATAGCTTGGCCGTAACAAATGCACACGAATTGGTAACAAAAGTGGCGGGGTTTAAAGGAAAAGAGTTTGGCGCACTGGCACCATCTGTTGTGGCGGCCTATGAAAAAGGATGCCCCGCAGCTAAGGGACTTATTCAACAAGGTGCTAGCTACCTCAACGCTGTTGCTGTAACTCTTACCGGCAAGACAATTGTCGATAAGACATCGAGGGAGAAAGCATTCAATAATCAAGACTTGCCCCTTTGTTTAGTGGGTGGGCTAAGCCATGTGTATCAGCCATTAATAAGTGCTGATCTTCAAGCTAGGCTAATTGAACCCAAATCGTCACCTCAGGCAGGGGTTATTCAATACGTAAAACAACAGGCAGCACTGGCTTAATGGAAACAATTACCGCACACAAAGTACTGACCATATCAGGCATTCAGTTTAATAAAACGCTATGCATAGAGCAGGGCGTGATCAAAAGCATTCGAGATGCCACAAAGCAAGAGCTTGCAGATAAGTACGAAGGTACGCTTATTCCGGGGTACGTGGATACTCAGGTAAATGGTGGCGGGGGAATACTGTTTAACCATACGCCCACGTACGATGCGTTAAAAACTATGGCGAATGCGCATTTGCAGTTCGGCACGACCAGTATGTTGCCTACGCTCATTACTGATAATGCACAGACTATGGCTAGCGCCGCCGATGCGGTTAGTGAAGCCATTGCCAGCAACCATCCTAATATTGAAGGTATTCATTATGAAGGTCCTTTTTTAAGCGCAGCGAAAAAAGGCGTGCATGAAGAAAGCTTTATTCGTACGCCTAGTGATAGTGAACTGGCAACCTTGTGCCGAAAGGATATTGGCAAGGTACTGTTAACTGTGGCACCTGAAAGTGTAAGCTCCAGTTTTATTAAAGAAATGGTGGCAGAAGGGATAGTGGTTGCACTAGGGCACACCAATGCCAGTTTTGAACAAGTGAGCGATGCGCTTAACGCTGGGGCAACCGGGTTCACCCATTTATACAATGCAATGTCGGCGTTTACGTCTCGCGCGCCAGGCGCTGTGGGCGCCGCATTGTTGTTTGATAATGCGTATTGTGGGTTAATTGTGGATCATCACCACGTACACCCTAAAAGTGCCGAGTTGGCTATAAAGGTTAAAGGCAAAGAAAAGATAATGTTGGTGACCGATGCCATGGCGCACGTGGGAAGCAACCTAGACACGCTTGCGTTTTTCAATACAGAAATTAAGCGTAGTGGCAGTAAACTCACCACCCCAGATGGTACCTTGGCCGGTTCATGTTTAGATATGCATGGGGCCGTTGTAAATACCTGTCATGACTTGGGCGCAAGCTTAACCGAAGCAAGTGCAATGGCCAGTAGTACGCCTGCAACGTTTATGGGTATGCAGCATAAGCTAGGCAGTCTCGCAGCAGGGCAATATGCGAATGTATTATTAGTAGATGATAATGTTAACTTGGTCAAAATTTGGGTGAAAGGAAGGCTTCAATAACACAAGCTTCAAGGGTATATTACTCCTGTTTGCTGTGGAACAGCGTTCTGAGACTGCTTTCTCGGTGATTCAAAAATATTGAATTTTCAGGAGCGTAACATGACCTACCGCGTTGCAATTGCCATATCAGGCGCCGTTTCTTTGGGCTCTTATGAAGCGGGTACGCTTTATGAAATTATCAACGCGCTTAAAGAACACAACGAAAATCCTTCCAATCCCAAAATTGAAATAGATGTACTTACAGGCGCTAGCGCGGGTGGCATGACTGCCGCAATGATAGCGCAAAAACTCTTGTATGATGGTGATGCTTTATCGGGTGAAAACACTAATGTAGGTTATGAGGCATGGGTGAAGTCGGTTGATATCAACGGATTGTTAACCCCTTTACCCGGCGACAATGCCAAAAACTCACTGCTCTCAAATGGCTTTGTAAAAACCATTGCTGATAAGCTCATTAATAGTCGGTACGTGAAGTCACCATCGCTGAGCGCTGAGCAAACCCAGCAAACCCCGCCGATAGTGCAAACACCGCATATTGCCAGTGCGACCTCCATTAAATTGGGGTTGGCCATGTCTAATTTAAACGGTGTAGATTACGAGGTAGATACGTACGCGTATTTAACTGAAACCTTGGGGCAGGGGAAGTTCATCCAAACTCGCCATCAAGATAGGTATACCGCTACGCTAGATAATACAACCGATAATAAAGCTATTTGGAGTGAGATAAGTTCGGCGGCGAGAGGATGCGGTGCTTTTCCTGTGGCGTTTTCACCGGTATCGCTTACGCGAGACTGGATACACGGTGACTACAGTGGCCGCGGCGCTGTTAAGTTTGAAAACAGTACCTTTAGCTTTATGGATGGTGGGGCATTTAATAACTATCCTCTTGGAATGGCAGTATCTTTGGCTGAACAAAATGATACAAACTATACCGATTACGAAAACCGCTTTTACTTTTACATTTCACCTAACCCTAGGGAAAGTGCAGCTAATCCAGAGTTTGATGCGAGCATAGCGTCCTTCGCTGACAGTGCCAAGCAAATGCTTAATAGCGTGTTTTTACAAAGCGGGTTTCAAGAGTGGTTGATTCAAGAGCAAGATAACGAAAAAATTCTCAAGTTAGATAAACAAGCCGACACGTTACGCGAAAAACTGTACACCGTTACCAGCGAACAGGTTTCTGCAGAACAGGCTATTATAGATTCAATGATTGCGGTGGTTTATGGTGGTAATACATCTGAATATGCTGCTGATGTCGCCCGACTTGCGACACAATATCGCGTTGATGTTGAAGAGAAACCGCTTCCGCCAAGCCATTTCAAACTCTGGATAGATACGATTGCGGTACTAGAACATGCCGCGGGGTTAGGACCCACCAATTTAAAAACCATCTATACCATTACCGCGAAGAAAGATGAGCTTAGTGGAGAGTTACTAGGCGCTTTCTTAGGTTTTTTTGACGAGCGCTTTCGCCAGTATGACTACGAACGCGGCAGATTAAACGCCATGCTAACCATTAACGGTATTTTAGATAAACAGAAAGACGAAGCGGTTATTCAAAAGCAATTACCACTGAACATTGAGAAGCGTGATCATTATAGTATTCAGCAGTTTTTAGATTCATCGCATTTAAATCATGCATCTATGGCTGATGTGAAATACGAAAACAGAGAGCTGGCGTATAAACGCGTTAAAGCGCGCTTTTTTGCATTCGCAAAAGACGCCGGTATAGCAAGTATTGCTCGTTTTTTTGCATGGAATTTCATCGTTAGAAAAACGGTGAAAAAAGTGTTGGTGTTATAGCGTAAAAAGCCATTTTGACAGCTAGTTCAAAGGTGTGTTTAAGGCAATAAACAAAAAGCCCCGCAAGGTAAATTTACCTTGCTGGGCTTTAACAATAAGATTAACTCTATAAAGGGTTACTTGCCTTCGCTGTGCGCTAAGAACTCTTCGTAGTTACCTTCAAAGTGGTTAAGCTTATTATCTTTTATTTCGATAATTTGCGTGGCCAATGATGAAACAAACTCACGGTCATGGCTTACAAAAATAACCGTGCCGTCGAACTTATAAAGCCCATTGTTAAGCGCTTCAATAGATTCCATGTCTAAGTGGTTAGTAGGCTCATCCATAACCAATACGTTGATGTCTTGCAGCATAAGCTTACCAAACAACAACCGGTTCTTTTCACCACCAGAACATACCGCTACTTTCTTGTTAAAGTCGTCTGAGCTAAACAATAAGCGGCCTAACATACCACGAACTTGTAGGTCGTCGTGCTTAGGTAAGCGCCATTGGCTCATCCAATCAAACAAGCTTAAATCGCAATCGAAGTCTTTGGTACTATCTTGTGGAATATAACCAATAGCGGCATTTTCAGCCCATTTTATAGTGCCGTGCTCAGGTGATAATTCATCAACTAAACATTTCAATAGGGTAGTTTTACCAGCGCCGTTTTCACCAATAATGGCAAGGCGCGAACCTGCTTCTAACAACAGGTTGGCGTTGTTAAATAATGGAAGCTCAGGGTAGCCATGGCCTACATCTTCTAGCGTAATCGCTAAGCGGTGAAGTTTCTTATGTTGTTCAAACACAATATAAGGCTTACGACGGCTTGAAGCTTTCACTTCAGCAAGCTCGATTTTTTCTAATCGCTTAGCCCGAGACGTAGCCTGCTTCGCTTTAGAGGCGTTTGCAGAGAAACGCGCTACGAAGCCTTGAAGTTCTTCAATTTCAGCAGATTTCTTTGCGTTTTCATTAAGCAACTGCTCTTGAACCATCATTGACGCTTCAATGAATGCATCGTAGTTACCAGGATAAACACGTAATTCGCCGTAATCGATATCAGCCATGTGGGTACATACTGAATTTAGGAAATGACGATCGTGCGAAATGATCAACATGGTCGATTTACGTTTGTTTAGCTCATCGGCCAACCAGGTAATGGTGTAGATATCCAAGTTGTTGGTCGGTTCGTCGAGTAGTAAAATATCAGGGTCAGCAAACAAGGCTTGAGCTAGTAATACACGTACTTTTTTACCCGGCGCCACTTCTTTCATCAAACCAAAGTGATAATGTTCTTCAATGCCAGCGGCATTCAATATGTCACCCGCACGCGCTTCAGCGGTGTAACCATCCATTTCCGCAAATTGAGTTTCTAAATCGGCAACGCGCATGCCGTCTTCTTCACTCATATCTAGCTTGCTGTATATTTCGTCACGCTCTTTTTTCACTTCCCACAATTCACGGTCACCCATGATCACGGCGTCAACTACGCTGAACTCTTCAAACGCGAATTGATCTTGGCTTAAGATACCTAATTTAGTACCTGGCGCCATAGAAACGTTACCCGCACTTGGGGTTAACTTACCGCTCAAAATTTTCATGAAGGTAGACTTTCCGCAACCGTTTGCGCCGATAAGGCCATAGCGGTTGCCGTTACCAAATTTGGCAGAGATATTTTCAAACAAGGGTGCAGAACCAAACTGCATGGTGATATTGGCGGTGGTAATCAAAACAGGTATCCAGCGGGTAAATCAGAAGAAAAAAGATAGCTTGTCGATAAACATAAAATAGAGGTTTTACACGAGTAAGCTTTGGGCGCGCACTATAAGGAATTAAGGCTGCTGTGTCGAGGGAATTTTGAGCTATTAGGCTTATCTTCACATAATTGTAGTGAATTACTTTTGCATCATCACCATAACTAAGATTAATGAAAAGAAAAAACCTACTTATTCTACAACGTAAGGCGTTGTGAAAAATAAGCAGGTTTTTGCGATATGGTGTTTAACAGACCCGTCATTAAAAAGGTCTATTAGCTTCACAATAATTATTTATCGTTCACATCAACTACCACATCTTCACGTTCAATATTAACAGTAGGATCTGGCTGACTAATCGCAACGTCTGGGTCTTCCTGTCTAACATCAACCGCTGGTTTACCAGACTTAACGTTTACCTTAGGCTGTGCCTGTGACACCGTAACTTTTGGTTCAGGCTGCTCAATAGAGATATCTGGATCGTTGGTAGTAATCGACACTTCAGGCTTAGGCTGACGTACCGTAATCTGCGCAGGTTTTTGATTAATCGTAACGATAGCAGGCCTTTGAGTTACCGATACTTTATCACCGTTACGCGCTGCAGCCTCAGGCTGCTTTTCCATCATATAATTTTGAAGTTCATTTTTGTCGAGTTCGCCGTTATTGTTGACGTCGTACTTTTCTATCACTGCGTTGTAGTCGCTCATCTCTGATTGGCTACCAGAGACTTCCTGCGCTACCACTACCGTTGAAGAAGCCGCTAATGTGAAGGCTAAAATAGTATTTAATTTACGTAATTTCATGATTTGATTTCCTCTTAAGTTGATAAAATGACTAACTTGCAAATGCTTAGCTATTCACCGCTATTACTCTTCACTTAAAAAGTCTTCAATTGTCTGATTTTTTTGCTGGATAGAAACAAACCGAGCTTCAGAGTATTCTGGGAGCTGTTCTACATCGCGTTCAGAACCCCATACAATATCGCCTTCCTCTAATGAAACTTCACTTAAAGGCAGTACACTTTTACGCGAGCCTACGCCCATTACGCCGCCAGATTCTACGATTAACGAAAGCTCATTACTTTGACTACTTTGAACAACTTCTTCAATTGAGCCAATTTCTTCTCCATTGGCACTCATTACATCTTTTTCTTCTAACTGGTGTACGGTTAAATGTTTTACATAAGCAGCGTCACTGTCTTTCCTGATATCCCCATTCTCATCTCTTCTGACGATATTAATTTCAGGCTCGCTTTTTTCGATGATAATTTCAGGTTCAGCCTGATTAACCGTCACTTTCGGCTCTGCACTATTAATATTTACTTGTGGCTCAGCTTGAACAAATTCAATTTCAGGTTGCTGTTGTTGAATATTGATTTCAGGATCTTGGTATTCCACATTTACTTCAGCTTGACCTACTTCTACATCTACTTTGGGGTCTTTTTGATCAACCTGTACAGAAGGAGCCGGTTGTGTAACTTCCACGTCCGTTTTTCCTTTAATCACTTCTATTTCTGAATTCGTTGCCGCATCATTTGTTTGTTGCGCCGATGCTGAAAATACGCTACCGCCTACTGCGAATGCTACAATGCTCGCTAACATAGTCGGTTTTAAAAAATTTGATTTACCATGTCTATTTCGAATATCCATTAGATGAGTCCTTATATAAATAAATTTAACTACCTTTAAAATCTTCATTGTCTACATCGTTTAGACACAGAAGAAAAAGCAACATATATACCGACACTCTCTATAATCCAAAAACAGACATTTTAGAAGTTGCATTTACAGTGTTAATTTATTGATTTTGTTGTATTTTAAATTTGTTTTGTGAAGTGTTCTTTTTGAATTTAGCTTTAATTATTGAATTTTTAAATGAGTAATTTTTTAGATTTTTTAGATTTTAATTTGCGAGTGTGTGTATATTTCACGGGGTTTTATAAAACATTTACTGGGTTTATTTATGTTACAAGTATTTTTTGGAAAAGGTGTGGTTGTAATTTAATTAATTAGTGTATTCAATTTATCGAATTAAAAATATTACAATTGCTTCATGTAAATATTTCAAGTTTTCAGGGTTAGCCGTAACCACATGTAATATCTATCATGAAAATTAACTTTTTCCAGTTCGCTATACCCTATATAAAATATTGGTTTTAGCTACTATGTATCGCTTTATGTGAATTTTAGATATGCGCTGGTATTGAATTTGCTGCTCAGAGACTGAACCACGTTACATTTTCTTTAATTGGATTTTTTCTCATTGGAATAAGGATTCACCATGCGCAAAATAGGTCTACTACTCTGTTCTCTTTTTTTAACAATGCTGCCTAGCATAGCAGCGGCACAAACCGTTGTGACTAGCTCTACTACTTCTTTATCTGGCCACTTTTTTATAAGTGTTATTGCAGGTGTTGTTATTGCTATAGGTATTCAGTTTTTATTAAGCAACTTGGCTATTGCTTCAGGCATTAGCGCAATAGGCGATATTCAAGACACAAGTGATAGCAGCAGTTCAAGCGACTCATCTTATTCGACTAAAAAAGCGGGTCAAAAGCTATCAGCGGCTTTAGGTGTATTTACCATTGTAACTATGTCAATTTCACTTTTCATCGCTACTTACTTAGCTATTGAGTTAAGTTTAGTTGGTACGGTATTAAATGGCGCGATTGTCGGCGTAGTTGTGTGGGCGTTATTTTTTATTACGGCAGTATTCGTAGATATAAAACTTACAACGGCAGTATGTGGAAACCTTTTAAGTTTCTTACGTAAAGGTATTGCAAGTGCAAGCGATACGGTTGTGAGTGGCTTTTCAAAAAGCGAACAGGCAAAGGCGCAAGGGTTTGCTAGAGAAACCGTTAAAGCTATTCACGATGAAGTGAAAAGCGAATTCAATACCACCGATTTTGATAAGAAAGTAAAACAATACATAGATAAAGCCACGCAATCTCAGTTCACCGCTAAAGATTTGCGTAAAGAAATGGAAACGCTAATAGATGAGATTGAGCTAAAGGAAGAGTTTACGACTAACGATCCAAACGCTACCCGTAAACTCATTCTTGATATTGCCAGTGGTAGACCTTCTTTAGATGAAAACCAGAAGAAACAAATTGCTTCTACTTACGACGACATTAAAGGCGCTATCAGTAACAACAGTTCTAATCAGGATAGAGCAACAGCCATATTTGATAAGTTGTCGCCAGGTGATGAAGAGAAGGGGCGTCAATATCGCGCTAAATTGACATCTTATCTTAGTGAGTCTGAGCAAGACGATATCACACCTGAAAAATTACAGGATGATATGAATGCTATTTTTGAAAATCCAAAAAATGCGCAGCGGGTTATTTTAAATAGAGCGTCTAATTTAGATAGAGATTCGCTAAAAGCGCTTATCCAGAACCATGAAAAAATGGATGCTACAAAGGCTGAAAAATTGCTTAATACTTACGATAAAGTGCTGTCGACGTTTAAAAGCGATGATGCGTCGTATGAAGAACAAGTGGATAACCTTCCTGCAAAACGCAGTCAGCTTGAACAACGTATTCAGCATTGGTTTGATGATTTAGATAGACCAGAGCTTAGATACCGAAACCTTAAAGCTGACTTTATGGAAATGTTAGATAATCCAAGTGATGCACCAGAAATTGCACTTAGTCGTATGAAGAAAATGGATGAAAATTCGCTTCGCGCGCTACTAACCAATAACGGTAGTCTTTCAAACGATGATATTGATGCTTATATCGCCCAATACCAAGACGCGCGTAAAGAGATTATTGCGAAATTAGAAGCAATGAAGGCAGAGATTGATAATCGTGTAGAGCAACTTAAAACGGTTGCGCTTAGAGAAACAGAAGCGGTTAGAGCCACTGCTGCTTCAGCAGCGTGGTGGTTGTTTGCAAGTGCCCTAATGTCACTTGCTTCAGCAACGGTAGCAGGTGCAATTGCAACTAACCTTATTTAATAAATAACCGAGGTACATACAAAAGCGTTTACCGAAAGGTAAACGCTTTTTTCTTTACAATCCTAGATAAGTTTACTGTCTAATCGTTGAAGAACGGCTGTGGTGGCTTATGCTGATAAGCGTTGAGACTCTAATTGTTTAATAGCGACTTGAGCACCTGCAACGTCGGCTAAATCTGAAATAGAACCTTTCGCATATTCGTTTACAGCTATTGAGTCTATGCCCTTATGCTGGGTTAAGTACTGCTTTCCCGCATCAACCCCTATTTTATAATCGTGACGTAGATCGCTATCGGCACTACCTAACAATTTGCTGTGTAGTTTAGTACCCGCAAATATTTGAATAATTTCTACATCAGCTGGTGGATTAGCAATAAAGGCTAGCTCCTGCTGATAAGCGTGTTCATGTTGAACCAAGTAGTTGATGGTTTTGGGGCAGTGACCTGTTGCGCATACTAGCGATTTTAATTTATGTAACCATGCCGATTGCGCTTGAAAATTCACATCAGCAGTGCGAATAACTACAATTTTTCTGGCTCCTCGGGCATAAGCTTCACGCACAGGTAAAGGCGCGCCTAAACCACCATCTAAGTAGTAGTCTGATTCAGATTGTACTTGAGTAAGCGCTGCTGCTATGTTTTCACTTACCGAAACCGCATTGTGTTCGGTGGTGAGTTTTACTCCCTGCTTGTATAGGAAGGGGAGTGCACTAGAAGCTTTCAATAGTTCACGCCACTGATTGCCGCTACCTTTAGGGGTTAAAAAATAAGGCTTACGATCACGAGAATTTGTGGCGGTAATGAGTAGCTCTCGATCACCTAAGTTTTCTTTTGCAGCATTGAAATCTAACATACGATTGGCTTCTTTCGTTTTGTCGAAATACCAATCTAAATCAACAATATGCTTACCCACGAGCCCGCGACCTAACTGAAAGAAACGTTTGTGCCTGGATAAGCCACGAATTAATCGTTTTGCGTAGCCTTTTTGCCGCGCCAAAAAACTGGTTAAGTTCTGTGAACCCGCCGATGTACCTATGAACATGTCAAAAGGGTCGTAATCCGCTTCAAGCCATGCATCCAATACGCCTGCAGTAAAAATTCCTCGCTGCCCACCACCTTCAGCGATAAGTGCAACTTTATTGCACTTGGTGGCATAAAGAGGAAAGGACGTGGGCGCAGCAGAGGAATTCATTACGGTTACCTGTGTAAATCTATTTAGTTGATTTAACCAAGTTTAACGGACGTACCTGTGCGGCGAAAATTGAAAGAATGAATCGTTCTGATAGGAAAAAACCTACAAAAAGCTAGCAACCTCTTGTTGTATTACTTGCTCGATGAAGGGTTTTGATTTTGCGGGAAGATATTTTGTATGTGTTTCGACAAACACTGGGTTTACGTAAATACTTTTGATGGCCGCGTTTACCCTATCAATGAAGGCAAGCGCTTCTGGTGTTTTGCCACATATGACATGACCAGAGACAAACGTAGGGTTGTCTGCAATATTATAACTTCTCATTTTAACAGGCATACTGTCGCCAAATGCTTGATACAACGAGGCTGGGAATATCAGGGCAAAGTCCGCTTTACCTGCAGAAATAATTGTCATGAAGCGAGCAAAAAATGTAGAGTTGCTTAACGTTATTATCTGTTTCTCATCAATGTTACGTAAATCCTTATCCACCCGCTCGCCATAAGAATAGGTTTCTGGCAGCACAATAGCTGATGCGTTAAATGCATTTAAAGCCTTGTGAATGCTGACTACTTCGCCATTCTCGTTTAGTAATTCTGGAGCCAAAGGCACAAGTGAGGCGAGCTGATACAGTTGTTGCGTTTGAAAGAAGTTTAGCGGCAAAGAAAAAGTATACTTCTTTTCTCGCTCGGCTGATTTTATCTTGTTGATAACACAAACCGATTCGCCATTTTCTATCTGTTGGAAAGAACGTTTAAGTGAGACCTCTAATATAGGCTTATCGTAGCCTATGGCATCAACCAATAGCTGTGCAGTATCAACACTTGCCGAAAAAGGGGCATGTGGTTGATTAATTCTGCTCGTTAAATTGTGATCGTCAGTATGAAGCGTTATCGATGATGTGTTGATATCGTTTCCACTTACCAATCCTGAAATAACTAAGCTAAGAAAGAAAACGACCGAAAGGGCGAAAAAGCGCATAGTGAGAAAAGTTGGTTACTCTTATTTGTTATTCGTGCAGGGTAAACCTATTTCACTATTTTTAAAATACTTGATAGTAAACATATGAGGTTTATATACGCCTAACTCTCCATCGCCTTAAATAAGGCCATGCCGTTATTTTGGGATATGTGAACCGAAACTACCGGTTATATGTACTAAATGTAATGTTGTAGATTGTAAAAAGGCAAAAGGAATTTTTATGAATTGTATGTCTAAATTACTGGTTGGCGCAACGACCGCTATCCTTGTTACTACGGGGACAGTGCAAGCTGAAGCAGTATCTTCTCATAATGTTATGCAGGCACAAGCACATGCTTACAACAAACAGCAGCTTCTTGAAATGGTTAACCGTGCTGATGTGCAAGAAAAATTGGTAAGCTTAGGTGTATCACAAGGTGATGCTGTTTCTCGCATAAACGGCATGACTAACAGTGAAATAGCACAGCTTAACAACCAACTAAATGATGCACCTGCGGGCGGTGTAGTGGGCGCAGTAATGACGGTGCTAGCGATTATTGCTATTTTGGATTTAGTAGGCGTAACCGACGTATATCCTTTTATTCGTCCAATTAATAGCTAGGCGAACATGAAGGTTAATGTATGTTTCAAAGCCTGCTTTTTTGCAGGCTTTTTACTGTTAAGCGGGTGCCAAGGAACGCCACAGGCAGACCGTATCGCTCTACAAAAACCTTCTGGGGTGTCATTAAGCCATACCATAAACAATGTCCCATTTTATGCTCAAGAACAGTATTACTGTGGCCCCACTACATTATCTGAAGTGTTCGAGTATTACGGCCACGGTGTTAGCGCGAGCGACTTAGCGCCCCAAATATTTATTCCTGATAAAGAAGGAAGTTTACAGCTAGAAATGATTACGGCGACGCGCCAGTATAATCTTCTGCCCTATACAGAGCGGGGAACGCTAACTAAATTAATGCAACTAATAAGTAGTGATATACCCGTTATTGTTTTTCAAAATTTATCTATTCAAATGTTGCCTCAATGGCACTATGCAGTGGTGACCGGATTCGATTTAACCTCTCGCACTATAACATTGCATACAGGCGTTACTCCCAACCACACGATGTCCTTCGAGTTATTTGAAAAAACGTGGGGCAGAGGAAATTATTGGTTGCTTGCGCCTGTTCCTTCGAATAAAACCAGCGATGGCATGAACCCGTTTACTTATGTCAGTGCTGCGTACGATATGTTAGAAGTGGGCAAAGGCGAGCAAGCAGTGGCATTTTTACAAACCGCTACCAAGCAGTGGCCTAATCAATGGCTGGCCTATTTCTTACTGGGTAATTACTATTTAGATGAGCAGCCAGACAAAGCGGTACATTGGTTTGAGCAGGGATACCAGGTAGGCCAAAATCAAGCAGCTTATATGAACAATTATGCTTATGCCCTTGCTAATAGTGGCAATATAACGAATGCGCAAACAATCATTAATGAAGCCTTATTACGGTTTCCTGACGATGAAAATGTAAAGAAAACCGCGTCAACCATAAAAGCAGCTGAATGATTACTGCCAGTAGGCAATTGTTACCTTTAACTGATGATTAATTGCAAAGCGCCTACACTTTTTAGGCTTGGGCTTCAGAATCAAGCTCTAATGCATAACTGACCCAATAACAGGTGCTTCTTTAATTTTTGCTGCGCTATCGGGGTTACCTAATTCGCTAGCGTCTTCAACTAGCGCTGTCATCGCGTTAATGATATCTAGAAAATTGGAAAGCTGGTCGTGAGACAAGTCCTTAGATAACGTTTCGATTTTATTGATAAGCTGTTTTGTAGGTAAGCGCATGGTGTCAAAATCTCGTTGTTTAGTGCGTATTACGCATTCTTTTGTTCAATACTTGCCCTTGAACTTTCAAATAGCTTGCCAACTTTTTTTGACGGTGAGGCTGACTCATTCTGCAATGTGGATTCTGGAGTGAGATTCCAGTTGATGTTCATCTGATTTCGTTTTGATTATTTTTTATTACTACCGAATACGTACACTTCACATCGTTTAAAGTCGCTTAGTTGACGAGTCGTTGTTAAACGACGTTAATGCGATTCACGTGCGAAGACTTTTTATTTCGTAGTTGTGCAAATAGAGATTATGTAAAAGAGTACAAATTGAAGTTACAAAAGAAATGGTGGCCCCACCCTGACTTGAACAGGGGACCTGCCGATTATGAGTCGGATGCTCTAACCAACTGAGCTATGGGGCCATATTTGAAATTGCTCACTTGATAACGTGAAACGTATCAATGAAAAGCGAGCGCAAGTATAAGCAGTTTTATTTGCCTTGTCACGCCTAGGGTTAGGCTTTGTGAACAGTTTGCTTTATTTTTGTTCAGCTTTACGCGCATTTGTGATGAATTTGCATTCTTATCACCTTCTTTACCTTACTCGGTAACCTCAATCCTTGACGAGCCAGCCTTATTAGCAGCACTATGAACCAATAGCGATTGCCGTTTGTTGGTTAACACCGCAATGCGAAGGGAGGGGCAACCCCACTTGCGAAGGCACTCGCACATTTAATTAGAACAGGAAGTACAAATAGAAATGAAAATGCATTCGCGTTTTGGTGTCATATTGGCCGTTATTTTAGGGCTGTCTGGTTGCGATAAACTAAACTTTAACGAACGTGAAGTGGGCGAGATACCCTTTACGCTTACGGGCATAGAGAATGGCGCGTGCCCATTAATGGTAAAAGTCGGGCCTACGAAATGGCAATTAGATTACTTTGGCTTCTTCTTAACCAAGCCTGAAGTGCGTATCGACGGTAAATGGCAGCGAGTATCATTTAAGCAAACGCAATGGCAAACCCAATCTACTGCCTTATTGAAGTTTCATACGTTATGTAGCGCGCCTGAAAATGCAAATAACAAAATTGTGCTAGATGTGTCGGAAGGGCTTTTAAAGCTGGCGACTAACCTTCGGTTTACAATGGGGCTTCCCTTTGATGTAAACCATACCGATCCTTTAGCTCAAGCATCACCGTTGAGTGATACCACCATGTTTTTAAACAAACAGTCGGGACATCGTTTCTTACGCTTAGATTTATCTCATGCGGGGGCAAATGATAAACAGTGGAAGTATCATTTAGGCAGTGCTAATTGTGTGTCTGAATCCGTCGATACGGCGCCTGAAGCATCTTGTGCTTTTACAAACAGGGTAGAATTTATTTTACCGATGACTCAGCTCGACAGCGAGCTGGAACTTGAGATTTCGGTTTCGAATATACTCGCTCAGGTCGACCTTTTAGAAGCCGATAGCTGCGAATTTGGAAGCCCCGAAGCACCACCATGCAAGCAATTATTGCGTAACTTACTGAATAGACCATGGATAAAATGGGATTAAACGCGTATTAAAGACTTATTGTAGACTTTAGGATACTAGAGAGCTTGAGGTTCGCGGGTCATAATATTACCCACGTAGGGCTAAAATATTCGTTAGCCGTGCTAAATAGTATTTTTTACTCACTGTTGGGTGCTTTTATACGCGTGAACGATGTTTTGTGCTTATACTTTAAGCAGAGATAATAACCTATCGCCAATTGGTTATGCTGTGCACATAGTGTCAAAATTTGCTATCTTATTAAAAATAAATGATTCCTGAACAAGGCGAACTGGCGCGGAGATAAGAATGACAGAGAAGGCCTTCTTGATAAGCGGTAGAAATACCATTATCCATAAAATTCGAAAGTTAGATTTGTTAGTAACGAACGGCGACGAACATCCGCCCATTATTGTTACTTATAAAGGTATCAAGCAATATGAGGGGAAAATCCCTGAAAATAAGCGTGATGCTAAAATGATGGATATGGAACTTGTTGATATTACAACAAGCGATGTATTCGGCGATGAAAAAACCTTAGTGTTTATTCAAACCCTAAATGGAAAAGAGTATAAAATCGATTACACAAAAATCGGTACCAGCATGTTCATCAAAATCCATCAAGATAGCATTTTCTAATTGTTAGAAAGTATTATGGGGTCAACAAATTTGACCCCAGTTATCTGCTAGTTGAGTATTAAACCCAGCTATCGGGCGTGCATCTCCTTTAAGTTGTACATAGCGTTGTTCAAATATCGAGAATCGACAGATATCTACTGGCGTGACTTCTGATGCGTTTACGCTATTGATAATCCCTGCGGTTTCTAGTCCTTCGGCAATGAGTTCGGAACAAAACCAACTACTGAAGTCTTCTTGGTTGTAGCTAATGCTTCCTAATATAGGGTGGCTATCTAATGCATCCACCGCTGAACCAAAAAGTTGCAGCACATCATAAGCCTTTCCTTCTTGGGCAAACATAAAGTTAAAAAAATCACATTTATTTTGCTCGAACATCGTGCGAGCTGATTCGCCCAACGGTAGCCACCACATGTCGCCGTCATAGGTATGCACCCGCTCACTTAATCGGTTAGTCATCACGCCTTTTTTACCTTCATAGACGGTGGCTTCCATCACTTGATTAAAGTATCGACCAGACGCTTCATCACGCATTTTGGTCTGCATAACAATGGCAATGTGCGTCACCGCCGAGCGCGTAGTTAACTTTGTCCAGCGAGAAAAAAGGCTATTTCCGCCAAAAGCGATAATATCGCCTGGGCGCATTTGTTCTCTAATATGATGGTATTTTTGCTGTTCTAACATGATTACCTCCTTGTCTAATGACTGAGTGACTTGTATCAAAGTGTGTGCAACCCGCGACCAGTAAGCGTTTTAGTATGGTTAATTATCGGCTTTTATCGTCCGTTTATCGCTTGGTCTCACGTAACAGAGTTTTAACCTTTTTATAGCGCGAATGTCATATTTTTTCACTAGTTTATGCTCGCGAAGACAAAAGTAGTTGTCGACGCGTCATTTAACTAATCTCATTTGAGGAACTTGATATGGATATGTCACGCCACGTTAGATTACCTGCTTTGTTTGGTCTTGGAATCACACTTGCGTTATCTGCAAGCCTAGCCAATGCAAATGGGTATCCTGAAAGTACTGAAAAAGACCTTGTTGCAGTTTGTGAAGCGATAAAAGAAGATAATCGTTTAGCATTGCACAAAGCTGTAAAACGCAGTCGTATTAGTTATAAAGATTTGCACAAAGGATTAGTGTGTAACGGCGAAGATATGCTTTCTTTCGCACAGTCGCATAATGCGACGTTAACAGGTGACTATCTTGCTCGCAGACTGAACACTAATAAATCAGTCTTAACAGCGAAACGTTAATAGCAAGAAAATCAGACGTTATGATTGAATTTTAAATCCCTGGATTTGGAGCTACTGTTTTTCAGTAGCTCTTTTTTATTTGATGGTTTGCGTAATCCATCAACAAAAGAGCAATACCTTTTCGCGCATATTCTCTGCGCACAAATCCTGTAGGCATAATTCTCATGCGCACAACCCTAATGCGCATAGCCCTAATGAGCATAGCCCGGCTATTTCTGCCTAATTCAGCTTAGAAAGAAAAACCTCGATAAAGACCAATGTCTTACTAGCGTCCTATTCATTCAGCCGATAGACTGTTTTCGGTAAGAGGTAAGTGCTTCTTCTACAGATTTACCGTGTTTTCAGGAGAACAAGAAGTGTGATGGTTGGACTACAAAAATGGATAACCGGCGCGATATTAGTACTTGGGTGTTATTACCTCGGGACATGGCTGTCTTCCTCAACAGGGCTGCCATTGCCTGGCGCGCTTACTGGCTTGCTCATTCTTCTGGCCGTGCTTTTTATCGTCCCTAAAGCAGAGCCTCTTGTAGCGCGTGCCGCTTCCCCCTTACTCAGTCATATGTCGGTATTGTTTGTACCTGCGGTTCTTGGTGTTAGCGCATATTGGAAAGAGATAGCACAAAACGGGTGGGCTATTGGGATCGCCATCGTTTTCACTACCTGCATTAGCTTGGGGATTAGCGCTAAAATAGCAGAAAAGCTACTTGCCTCACGTCATGGGCACTTTTCGCAAGTACCTGCCAACCAAGAAATAGCCGAACAAAGCACCGAGCAACAGGACGTAAAAAAGGGCAGTGAAAATGATTGAGGCTATCAGAAATGCCGCTACGCTTTCGGGTATTGCTTGGCTTGCAATCACGCTACTTTTATATTGGATTGGGCTAGCCATAAACCGAAAATATTACCGTTACCCGATTTCTCACCCACTTATTTTTACGGCGCTAAGTGTGGGGGTGGTTGTGTATCTATCCAACACAGCTATGACCCATTACCAGCAATCTGCTGGCTTGCTACATTGGTTGTTAGGTCCAGTCACCGTCGCGTTGGCATTGCCGATTTACCGACAGTGGCAGCGCTTGCGTCACTATGGTTTACCTTTGCTGCTAAGCATTATGGCTGGCGGAATTGTAGCGCCTATTTTGGCATGGGCAGCGCTGTGGGTATTCAACTCGCCAATCAGTATTCAACTCACCATGTTAGCCAAGTCTATTACCACACCTCTGGCCATGGAAGCATCAGCTCAAATAGGGGGGATTCCTGCCCTTGCTGCTGTGTTTGTGATTACTACCGGTGTGGTTGGCGCCATTGCGGCAACAAGTGTTTTTCGTATTTTTAAGGTATCCGATACTCAATCTCAAGGTGTTGCACTTGGGACTGTTGCCCATGCAGTAGGAACCGCGAAATCGCTACACATGGGCGATGAAGTGGCTGCCATGGCAACACTCGGTTTATGTGTGAACGGCATATTTACCGCTATTATTTTGCCATTATTATTTAGTTTTCTCTCACCATCGCTTTAATATTGACTACAATGGATAAAAGCATTTCATTCGAAAGTGCTATTGTTAGTTACGACGTGTCAGGTCAATATATGAACCGTCAAAATTTATCGCTTCAGTTCGAAGTATTAACGCCGATACAGTATTGATTACAACACATTGTAATTTTCACTGTTATCAAAAAGCTAGGTGGTAAGATTATTCAATGTTTTCTGTACTCGTCTGTGACGACTCATTAGTCGCTCGAAAACAAGTTGCAAAATGTTTGCCTCAGGACTGGGAAGTTGCTGTGCATTTTGCAAAGAATGGCCAGGAAGCTCTCGTCGCGCTTAAAGAAGGAAAAGGTGACTTACTGCTGCTTGATTTGAACATGCCTATACTTGATGGTTATGGCACGCTAGAAGCAATTAAAGCCGAAGGTTTGTCCACGAAGGTCATTGTAATTTCAGGCGATATTCAACCTGAAGCCTACGATAGAGTAACAGCCTTGGGGGCATTGGACTTTATTCGTAAGCCCGTATCGCCTCAAACCCTTGCTGAAGTGCTCGATAAATTTGACATCCTGCACAGTGAACCAGAGCCTGTCGTTGAAGCCGCACCTTTAGATCCCGACATTCGTGACTGCTACCAAGAAATAACGAATATCGCCATGGGTCAAGCCGGTGACCACTTGGCGCGTATCATGAACGTGTTCGTTCGACTCCCTATCCCCAACGTAAACCTTATTGAAGTATCTGAATTGCACATGATGCTTTCAGATATTGAAAGTCATGAACAAGTTACCGCCGTGTGTCAGGGCTTTTTAGGGCCGGGAATCAGTGGCGAAGCCATTTGTATTTTGAGTGACTCTAGCTTTGAAGATGTGGCAAAAATTTTAAATGTGGAAGGCGAAGTGGATGATCAGCTTCAGCTAGAGCTTTTAATGGATGCGGCCAGTATTCTTATTGGCACTTGCCTTACTGGCCTAGCAACACAAATGGATGTTAACTTCAGCCAAGGACATCCTATTGTTTTAGGGCAGCACAGAGCCATTACTGAAATTATCAGTATGAATCAGATTCGATGGAAACGAACCCTCGCCATCGAGCTAAGCTATGGCTTAGAAGGTTACAATGTTCAATGTGATTTGATTTTGTTATTTACAGAAGAGTCGATGAAAATGATGAATTCGAAACTTGCCCACTTGTTGGAGGACTTCTAATGAGCCAGCATTTGGATGATTTACTCGAATTCCATTGGATGATGGATATGCTGCAAACGGTTGATGTTGGCATCGTTGTGCTAAACCGACAGTTTAAAATTCAAGTCTGGAACGGCTTCATGGAAAGTCATAGTGGTATGTTGCCCAGTGACGTTCGTGATAAGTCGCTTTTTGATTTATTTCCTACCATTAAAGAAGACTGGTTTAAGCAAAAGTCTAAACCGGTATTTGAGCTAAAAACCAGAGCCTTTATGACCTGGGAACAGCGCCCTTATTTATTTAAGTTTCCTAACTACCGGCCGATTACAGGTAGTGAGTCATTTATGTATCAAAACATCACACTGTCGCCATTAATATCGGCTACAGGAAATGTTGAGTACATCAGTATGATGATTTACGACATGACAGATGTTGCGGTTGGTAAAAAGCAACTTGAAGCCATACAAGTGCATATGACGGAAGCACAAGAGCGTAATCAGCTCGCCCGCTAATATTCACTTTAATCGCTACAAGTAACGTGCGAACCAATCCCCCATTTATTATTCGAGTTAATCGACACGTGGCTGCAGTTCCCCGTGTTGCCGGAGTCATTATGCGAACGTTTTTCCAGTTTCTACTCTCACCCTTTTTATGGCCTTTAGAGGCGAAAGCAAAAGCTATTGCTTCGACAAAGCATTTCATTCTAGCCGCTACGGTTTTTATGTTAGCAGCATGTGGCGGCGGAGGCGGTGATTCAGATAGCGGCAGTGGCGGTAGCAATAGCAATAGTGACTTAGTGATTAACGCCGGTGACGATGCAACGGTTACCGAGGGCGCAAGCTATTCATTGAGTGCGGTAGTGAGTGGCGGGAATGAAGAGTATACCTATCGTTGGTCTGCATCGCCTTCATTAACTATCACGCACGAAGACACGAGCGATTCTGCTGCTAGCTTTGAAGCGCCAAGCGTATCTAGTGCCACCGAATATACGATTACGGTAACGGTGAACGACACTGGGGGTAACGAAGCCAGTGATTTAACGGTTATTACTGTAGTGCCTGTTAATATTGCGCCAGAGGCGATTATTGAAGTACCTGAGTGGGATGGACTAGACGCAAATAATTTCCCTGGTGGCGTAGAGGTTATTTTTGATGGTAGTAGCAGTACCGATGATGACGCCGCCGACGAAAGTGCATCCATCTCTGATTACAGCTGGTCGCAAACCGACGGCACTAACGTTATTACCGGTGAAGAAACGAATTTATCAACCCTTACCATAGTCACGCCTATTGCCAATGATGCGCAGACCCTAAGTTTTGAACTAACAGTCACCGACAGCGAGGGCACCACCGACACGGAGTCTGTGACTATTTTTGTGCAGTCAGAATCAGATACACTACCCGTGGTTGACGCAGGTTCTTCGCAAGGCGTATTCAGCGGTGAAGCTATCGTACTAGATGGCGATGCCAGTACCAGTATTCCAAGTGCGTTACCGCTTACTTATGATTGGGAGCGCAGCAATAACGTATCTTCAACAACGCTACCTGTTAATGCAGCAGATGCAGCAACCTTAAGCCAAAACGTAGACATTCAAGCAATAGACGATGAAGATGATTTATCTACTTTTGCTATCGCGCCTGCGGTAACTGAATATACCGTAGTGGCTTACACATTAACCGTGACCGATGCCAACGGTAATCAAGTAGAAGACACCATTAATGTGGGCGTACGCCCCATGCCCACCCCGTTAATTAATGATACTGGCGTGTTGCAGCAAGCAACTAATAATGCGCTGACTGAAGCTCAACAAAATGAGTGGCCAGGTCAAGATGGGCAACGTGGCGCAGATGTTGTTGAGCAAAATGGATTAATTGAGAAAGCAGGAAGGGGCAAAGCGGGCTTCGATTATACCCGTTTAAATGCCAATGGTGATGAACAGGATGCCAGTGCAGATACGTGGTCATGCGTACGCGACAACGTAACGGGCTTAGTGTGGGAAGTGAAAACCGACGACGGCACACTGCAAGATAAAGACTACACTTATTCATGGTATAGCGACGATGTTAATGGTGGCTATGAAGGTGACTTAAGCGGTAGCGATACGGTGTGCTCGCTGACCAGTTGTAATACCCAAGCCTATGTCACGGCACTTAATGCCCAAGGGCTATGTGGGTTTTACGACTGGCGTATGCCGACCCATCAAGAGCTTTTCTCGCTCATGCATTTAGGCATCTCTGATAGCATGACCATTGATGAAGACTACTTTCCTTATACCGGCGTACTTTCAGCAAACCCAGTGTGGTATTGGACGTCTGTACCTAGCGCCGACGGCGTAAATAGCGATGATGCGCAAAATGCATGGGCGCTGGATTTCGATTCTGGGGTAGATAACTTTTTAAATAAATCCTCGGCGGCAAAAGTGCGCTTAGTAAGAGCGGGGAGATAATCATGAAAATCTTAGCACCTGTATTAGCACCAATAGCAGCCTCTCTTTTGTTAGTTTCGACTAGCCTTTCAGCACAAACCTGTTTGTCAGATGGGCTTGAAACCACACCGGATGAAGACTTTACCACCATCACCAGTAGTACAGTTTTACATGAGCCAACCGACCTAGTGTGGGAGCGCTGTGCGGAAGGCCAAACGTGGGACGGCTCTACTTGTGATGGCGAAGCCGTGAAGTACACGTGGCAGCAAGCATTAAAGTTAGCGCAAGCGGCCAGTGACGAAGACTTATTAGGTTGGCGATTACCAAATGTTAAAGAACTTGCCACCATTGTTGAGCGTGACTGTGTACGCCCCGCTGTGAACAGCACAATGTTTCCAGAAACACCGCCAGATGACTTTTGGACATCAACACCTTCGGTTGATGATCCAGATAGAGCTTGGGTAGTGGCATTCTTCAATGCAAGCCATTCAATCAAAGAGAAAGATCGCTTTATTTACGTGAGATTGGTGCGAACGTACACAAACGATTAGTGAATGTGCTCAAACCTTCGCTTTATACTTTAGGATAGTGCGAAGGTTGTAAGGTAGGAAATGTAAAAGCGCGCACTTATAATGTGCGCTTTTCTTATTGCTAACAGGCATCCATGTTTACCTTGATACTTCACCCTGATTTTTCGCAGTTTAGACTCATGTCACCTTCCTATTTGCGTGTAAGCTAGCCACAATACTCTCATGAAATATTTTGAACGCCTTTTACTAGGCATTGTAGGCATTGTGCTTTTTGCTGGATGGATTAAACCAGCCTCGGCGGAAATTACGTGCAACATCGATTTTGCTTACGGCTTAGCTGTAAACGACACCCAGCTCCGCGTTATGGAAAAGTCCCGCACGCGAGTGCAAATTAACGACCAAACCCAACTTTTTATAGATGGGCGTTGGCAAACCCTTACTGCTGAACAAAGCGAGTGGTTGAGTGAGTACGCGCACGGCCTTCATTATGTGGTGCCTAAAATGATTGTGTTAGCTACCGAAGGCGTTGACTTAGCCGTTGATACTATTGAGAGTGTTTACCTAGGCTTAGTAGGAAGCGATCACGATAGCTACGAACGTTTGAATAGCGCCATGAAGCGAGTAAAAGTAAGAGTTAAAGATAAATTTAGACATGCTAGTAATCACTATTTTATTGGCCCAGGCTCTCTAGAAAGTGTAGATGACTTTGTTGATAGTGAAATTGAAGCGCAGCTAGAGGAGGCTATTTCCACCTCGGTAGGCGGTATCTTGTCAGCGATAAGTGGAATTAATACCAACAGCGATGAAGTAAACAGTGAGAAAGTGGCTGAAATTACCCGGCAATTAGGCACAGTAGGCGAACAGCTCGAAAGGGATATGAATAGCAAAGCAACAAGTCTGCGAAATAAAGCAGAGTGGATTTGTAACAAGTTAAAGCGCTTAGATGAGGCTGAAGAAAAGCTGCGCACGTCAATTCCGGCCATGCAACCGTATAACCTTATTACTTCCCATTCTCCAGCTGAAACGCAATAGTGGTTAGCCTCGTATTAAGCGAGGCCAATCCAGCCTAGATTCCATCTATACAAAACAAGATAACAAGCTATTTAAGTAGCGTCTGCCTTTGGCGGTTACCTGCCAATGGGTATTGGTAATCTCAAGCAGTCCTTGTGCCTGTGCATCATCCAAAGCGTCTTGATATACTTTTGTCAGTTCAACACCAGTTAGCGCGGTATAATCCTCAATAGGGCAGGGCTCTACCAACCTAAAGCGGTTCATGAAAAATTCAAAAGGTAAGTCTTCAGCAGGTACAAGTGTCTCAGTATCTAAATAAGGGCGGCTTATTTCCATATAGCCTCGTGGGTGCTTAATTTTGACCGTACGCGTAATAGTACCTGTGGCGATATCTGTAATTTTGCCGTGCGCGCCACAGCCTATACCCAAGTAATCGCCAAAACGCCAGTAATTGAGATTGTGTTGACACTGATGCCCAGCTTTTGCGTAAGCAGAAATCTCATATTGCTCGTAACCTGCCGCTTTTAGTCGCGCATGCCCTTGTTCTTGTATATCCCACAAAATATCATCATCGGGTAATTCAGGAGGGCGAGAATAAAATGGTGTGTTCGGTTCAATCGTGAGTTGATACCACGACAAATGATAAGGCGATAACGCCAGCGCTTTGTCTACATCAGACATGGCATTTTCCACACTTTGATCTGGCAAACCATGCATTAAATCTAGGTTAAACGTGGGCAGTCCAGCGCTATGCGCCTGATTAATAGCTTCTATTGCTTGCGTGTCGTTATGGATGCGCCCAAGTACTTTTAGATGCGCAGGCTGAAAGCTTTGTATGCCCACTGATATACGGTTAACCCCAGCTAGGTAAAAGCCCGCGAAACGTCCACTTTCAACCGTGCCAGGGTTCGCTTCCATAGTAATTTCAGCGTTATCCGCTAATGTCACGCGCTCGCGAATCCCTTTAATTAAGTCGCTTATCGCCTCGGCTGAAAATAAGCTAGGCGTGCCACCGCCAATGAAAATCGTTTCAATTGGCCTATCGCCAATGCGCTTAGCATCTGTGGCTAAGTCATCAAGGAGGTGAGCCACGTATTCTTTTTCAGGCAGTGCAGACTTTAAACCGTGTGAATTAAAATCGCAGTAAGGGCATTTTTGTACGCACCAAGGAATATGCACGTACAAACTTAGTGGAGGATTACGCAAAGGTGTTTCTCATGGTTTCTAATAATATAGCTAGGGCATTTCCGCGATGACTAATACGGTTCTTTTCAGTTTTATCTAACTGAGCAGCAGTGCAGTTGTGAGACGGCACGTTAAACACAGGATCGTAACCAAACCCGCCATCGCCCTCACGTGCATTAAGAATTTCACCTTCCCACTTACCTTGGCTAACGAGCGGCACGGGATCGTCAGCGTGGCGCATAAACACCAATGTGCAAAAGAAGTGAGCTTTGCGATTATCAGAACCGGCTAACTCAGATAGTAACTTATCGATATTGTCGCTGTCGGTAGCGTCTTCGCCAGCAAAACGGGCAGAATAAATGCCTGGCGCACCGCCAAGAGCATCAACCACTAAACCTGAATCGTCTGCAATAGCGGGTAAACCTGTTACCTTGGCAGCATGACGAGCTTTAATAATGGCATTCTCAACAAAGGTAGTGCCCGTTTCAGGCACGTCTTTCACGCCCAATTCTTTCTGCGCAATAACGCCTACACCGTATTCAGCAAACAAGCTGGTGAACTCACGCACCTTGCCCTGATTACCAGACGCGAGCACTATCTTTTGAGGAAAAGTCATAAAAATACCTTAACAAATTTAATTTTTGGCTAGTTTGCTGATGTAGTAAACCTAGAATTCAGTGTTGCCGGACGATAGCTAGTGCGGTCAAGTAGGTGTGTTGGCTGCGTAGCAAACCCTCCGCCGCAGGGGGCGGCGGCGGAGCGTACTGGGATGTATTTACCGCGTGTTTGCGGAGCAGCCAATACACCAGATTGCCCGCGCCAACCTTGCCTTCGCCAATCTCGTCATCGTCTAGCACGCAGACGGTAGCATCACTTATCCACGCATCAGTTTATCGCGTTAGCGCTTTTTGGTGCGTACTTTGGTTTTATTCTTTGGCTTCGCTTTAGACTTGGCTTTTGCTTTGTCTTTCGCGGTTAGCTTTTTCTTTCTTGGGCCAATCTTGGGAGCTTTATTTTGCGGACGGAGTTCTGCAATAACACGGGCTTTAATTGGCTCTTCGGTGTAGCGTGCTGCTTTGGTAATAAATTCAAAGTCGTGGGCTTCTATCAACGAAATTGCAGTGCCTTTGGCGCCAGCACGGCCGGTACGGCCAATGCGGTGAACATAAACGTCTGCTTTACGTGGCATGTCGAAGTTAATAACATGGCTAACTTCAGGTACATCAATACCTCGTGCGGCTACATCGGTGGCAAGTAGTACTGGCACTTCGCCACTTTTAAAGCGCGTTAAGGCTGCCATGCGTTTATCTTGTGGCATTTCACCCTGTAACCAACACACCATAATATCTTGCGATGCTAAATAGTCTTTTAGCATTTGCAGGCGTTCACGGGTTTTAACGAACACAACCGTAGTCGTCGCTTGTTCTTTTAATATATGAACAAGTAATGCCTTTTTATGGTTTAAGTCATCAGCTAAGTGATACCACTGATGAATTTTGTTCTTTTCTTTGCGTGACGGAAAGGCTTCGATCACTTCAGGGTTTTGCAGGATGTCTTTGGCAAACTTACTTACACCGCCGCCTTCTAAGGTGGCAGAAAATAGCATGTTCTGTTTGCGCCAGCGAGCTTCACTCGCAATCTGGTTAACAATAGTGCGAAAACCCATGTCTAGCATGCGGTCAGCTTCATCAAGAATAAGACACTCGATATCGCGACAATCGGCCATTTCATTTTGAATGTGCTCGAACAAACGCCCTGGAGTCGCCACCAAAATATCAATGCTTTGGCTAAGGGTTTCTCTGTCGGTACCATAGTTAATGCCACCGGTGATCACACCGCTAACAATGTCAGTGTGTTTGGTTAACTCAACAGCCTGTTCATACACCTGTAGCGCGAGCTCGCGGGTAGGCGTAAGAATAAGAATGCGGGTTGAACCGGGTTGCTTTCGCGGGTAGTCGAGTAAAAACTGACAAACCGGTAACAAGAACGCGGCAGTTTTACCCGTGCCAGTAGGCGCAGACGCTAAAATGTCGCGCCCGTCCATTGCATGGGGGATAACCAAAGATTGTACGCTGGTGGGGGTCTCATAGCCCATATCTGCCACTGCGTGGCAGAGTTCTTCGTCTAATTCGAGATCTTCGAAAGTCATAGTATAAAAACGCTTATATTGAATGGGGCGTATTGTAGCATTTATGGTACAAAACGTAGAAAAAAAACACGTAATAGGTCATTTACTAAAGCGTGTTATAAATTTGGCTTATAAAAGGAGTTCGCTTATTTTTTCTAATTTAGCGTTGTTCAGTGCTTCGCGAATTTCTGGGCCTTTAAATCCTTGTGCAATAATCTGTTGTACATCTACGGTATTCGCTGCCAGTAACGCGTGAGATATCAAGGCTTCGCGTTCTGACCAACGCAACGAATTTGCGGTGTCGACGTGCTTTGTATTTAACTGCTGCACCGCAATAGGTTGCAAGGCCCTGAGAAAAAGGCTAAAGCGTTCAGGTCGTCGCCATGCATCGGTTTTATTAAACACCGTTAACAAGGTTTCGGCTTCTAGTTTATCGTTACCAATAAGTGAGGCTTTGTGCTCACTCACCATTTCGGCAATGTCGCTTACCGTATTCTGTACTTTTAATCGTTTACACAGCTGTTGAACTTGATTAAGTGATAAGCCTGAACAAAGCGCAGCAAATCGAACTTCTATCGGGGCTGTATAATTGGAACCTTGGCTTTGAGTGCGTGTTTGAATTTGTTGAAGTGCCCGAATTCCAGTATCAAAGGCGCTTTCAGATTTACTAAATTCTGCAAACCAGTGATCTAGACCATGGCATGCCTTTAGGGTTTTAAAAAATACCTCAGGTGTCGCTTCAAGCAAACTTCGCTTGGTTTCCTGCCATACTCTTTCTGCACTTAGGCTGGTTAACTCACCAGACTTGGCCATGGCGGTCATCAGACTTAAGGTTTCTTCAGCAATGGTGAAGCCTAAATAGGCATACCGGGTGGCAAAACGAGCTACGCGAAATACCCGTAAAGGGTCTTCACTGAACGCGTTTGAAACATGACGAAGCACTTTATTTTGTAAATCTTGTTGGCCATGATAGGGGTCGATAAGTTCGCCGTCTTGGTCTCGGGCAATGGCATTTACAGTTAAGTCGCGGCGTTTTAGGTCTTCTTCCAAAGTAACCGAGGTAGAAGCGTCACATTCAAAGCCAGTATAGCCGCTGCCCATTTTACGCTCGGTACGGGCAAGTGCGTATTCTTCCGAGGTTTTAGGGTGTAAGAATACAGGGAAGTCTTTACCTACTTGGGTAAAGCCTTTAGCTAGCATTTGCGCTGGTGTTGCTCCTACCACCACATAATCACGTTCGGTGACTGTTCTCCCTAATAGGGTGTCGCGCACCGCGCCGCCAACTAAATAAACCTGCATGTAACCTCTATATCGTAAATTTTCTTAAGCCAATGGGTATTATTACAGAAGCAGTTTACATAAGCACACTTTGACTTCTGTTCACGCTCTGGTAGTTTAAATCGCGTTTTCAACTTCAACAGCGAATACCATGTATTTGAATTACTTTGGGTTAAGCGATAATCCGTTTTCAATCGCGCCAAACCCCGATTACCTCTATATGAGCCCGCGGCACAAAGAGGCGTTAGCTCACCTTACTTTTGGGCTAAGTGAAAGTGGCGGTTTTGTTATGCTTACCGGCGAGGTAGGTACAGGGAAAACCACGGTTTCTCGTAAGTTATTGCAGCAATTGCCCGATAATACCCAAGTCGCAATGATTTTAAACCCAACGCTTTCTGCGCTGGAGTTACTCGCCACTGTGTGTGATGAGCTAGGTTTACAGTATCAAGAAGAGAAAGCCAGTTTAAAATACTTTACCGATTTAATTTTATCTAAGTTGGCAGAAAATCACCAACAAGGTATGAATACGGTGTTGATGGTTGATGAAGCGCAGCATTTATTGCCAGAAGTGTTGGAACAATTACGGTTACTCACGAACTTAGAAACTAACCGTGAAAAGCTATTAAAAGTAGTATTAATTGGCCAGCCAGAATTACAGCAACTGTTGAAGCGAAACGAGCTCAGACAGCTCGCCCAGCGTATTACCGCGCGGTATCATTTATTGCCACTTACCGCTCCAGAAGTTAGTGCTTACATAGCGCATAGGCTCAGTGTTGCGCATGGTGATGCGAGTATTTTTAGCAAATCTACCCTACGGGCAGTGCATCAAATAACCGGTGGTATTCCAAGAGTTATAAACTTGCTTTGTGATAGAGCATTAACCCTTTCTTTCACCAAACAACATGCCGTAGTGCAAAAGCCTATTTTCCTCGCCGCAGCACAGCAAATTCTTGGTGAAGATGTGGTAAGCCAGCGTATGCAAGGTAATCGCAAATGGTGGCTTGCGAGCGCATTTGTGGTGGCTGTGTTCTGTGGCTATGGCCTAGGGAGTTTATATGTCTAATATACTTAGTATTAGTGACCTAAAGCCCGGCATGGTGATTGTTAGAATAACGCAACAGAACGGACCGGTTAAAATTCGAAAATCAGGCTTGGTATCTAGCGATGCTATGGTGGAAGGCTTAGCAGAAATGGGTGTTCAGGAAATAGAAATAGATCCTGACCAAACGGTAGAAATTGCGCCTGCAACTACAGCCGGAACTGGGCATCGCACGCAAACCCAAGCGTTATTACGTGGCCAACATGATACCAGCGCAAAGTTCGACAAAACGCTATCTGACCAATTTAATCGCAGTTTGTTTTTGCCTACTGTGCAAGGGCTGCCTTCCATGTGGAAGGTATACGGCAAAGAGCTTGCGACTTACTCTGCTATTGTCGCAGGTGGTTTATGCTTAGGGTTTCTGGTTGCTACGCGAGGTGAATGGTGGCCTGCGGTTACGGCGTCGGTTGTGGAATCTATTCAACCTGAAGCCTCAAACACGACTGTTACCTTGGAGCAGGGCACCCAGTTGTCTAAACAACAGCCTACACAACAGTCAGCACAGGCTCCTTTACAGACAGCTGCGCAAGCAAATGGGCAAGGAAGTGTGCAAGAAAATGTACAAGGAGCTGGGCAAACAACAGCGCCAGTGAATATGCCGCCAATGGTGCCTAATGCATCTGATCAAGTATCAACGACTAGCGGCAACCCACCTTCTAAAGAAATTGCTTCGCAAGAAGCTGGTTCAGATAGTATCGCGCAAGCTTCTAATACCAACCCAAACTCTCAGGCGGCGCAAAGCAACGCACGGACGGGAAACCAAGCTTCTTCGGGGAATCAAAATGACGCTGATGATACCTTCGATTTAGCGGCGGCTGAACAAGAAGGGCGGGTACTGAACTCTCAGAACGTTCAAGATGAAAACAAGATTGAAGTTTCACCAGAACTTTTAGCCCGATTCAATCAAGCGGTGGCAGCACTAGATACCCAAGCCGAGAATGATGATTTTGAACCAAAAACGAAAGTGACGGTACGAGATAACATTCAGCGTGTCGATCAGTTGCCTGTGCGGCTATTAACGCGGTTGCCCTCTATGAATTTCAGTGCGCATATGTACGCATCACGACCTGATGATCGTTGGGTGCGAGTGAATGGCATACAAATGACTGAAGGCGATTGGATTGACGATAAGGTGCAGATTGTCAATATTGAAGCGCAGCAGGTGGTATTAGGTTTTGAAGAAGAGCTTTTCACCATGGCGGCGCTTACTGACTGGTAATGGCAAAGGAAAAGCAACGAGTATTGAAGTGAATGTTAATACCCTTTACTTATTAGTCAGGGGGCTTATTAGTCAGGGTGCTAATTAGTCAGGATGCTAATTAGTCTGGCGCTTGATTTACCAATACGTCTTGAAAGAAAGTCGACAAGTTCACGTTGAAATCATCGGGTCGTACGCCCGACACAATTTCGTCATCATTCGCACTTAAATCTAGTCGAGTAATATCGTCATATTGCTGCGAAGGGACGCTATAAAATGTCATCACAATGGGGCTCATCGTGCTAAGTGGGTTTTGTTGGCTGACAATGGCAAGTTTTCCACTTTTTAGCCTAACAATTGAGCCAACCGGGTGCACTCCCATGCATGTAACAAACTGGCTAACTAAGGTTTGATCGAGTCTTTCATCTTCCGTTAGTCGTTTGAGTGCTTGGGTAGGGCTAATGCTTTCTTTGTGGGGGCGGTTAGACACCATAGCATCGTAGGTATCAATAATACCTGCAATGCGCGCGAATTCGGAAATTTCTATTTCTTTAAGTGCTTTAGGGTAACCGCTGCCGTCTATGCGTTCGTGATGTTGCGCGATAATCGATAGCACCAAATCCGAAATCTCACCGCACTGCTCCACAAGCTCAACACCAATATCAACATGGGTTTTCATCACCTCCCAATCTGCCGCTGACAAATCCTCAACGTTGTTATGAACATCCATAGGTAGGGACGACATTCCAACGTCCATTAACAACGCCCCTAAACTCGCTTGGTCTATGGTTTCTCTGTCATAGCCTAAAAATTGGGTAAACATGCCCATTAAAATACTACAGTTGATGGAGTGTTCTAACAGGTAAGCGTTGTTGTTTTTTATCAGGGTTAAGCAAGACAGGGCATCTTTGTTATCAAATATACTATCGATAAGGCTTTGTGCTAGGTCTTTCACTAACTTTAAGTCGTTTACTGCACCGCGGTTAAGCGCGGATAAAAAGCCGTTTTGTATATTTACCGCATCAAAGTAAAGCCCGTTGGCTTCTTTCATTGCGTTACGTGTAAGGCTGTTTTGCGCGACCTGTTGGTCTTTTTCTACTTTAGCAGGCGCTTGAGTGTTTGCTTCTGGTGTGGAAAGTGGGGCTGAATCGGTCGATGGTTCGTGATTAAGAGACTTCTCGAAGTCTACTTGAACAGTCTGTATCCCGCGGGATTTTAAGGTGTTGATAACTGTTTGGTGTTTTACTAGACCCTTTGAACGCATCCGTAAGCTGCCAGTTTGTTTAAGTACTTGGTTGATGTACATCCCAGGTTTGAGATCATCAATAGGTACTGCTTTCAGCATAAAGACTCCATTCGACTTTTTGAGCGGTGTTAACTACTTATTAAAGTTAGGCGAAGTAGGAGTACTTCGCCATCACTAGAGGGCAAAATTGTGCTGAATCACACTAAAGTTTAAACCTAGCGTTTGAAGCTTAGTATTCAATACCCAGTTTTTAAGCCCAAGCAGGTTGCTTAGCTTCATAAGCTGAAATTTTGTCGGTAAGCTCTAAGGTTTGACCGATAGCATCTAACCCTTTTAGCAAGTTGGTTTTATGATGATCGGCAATGTCGAAGCTGAAGCTAGTCTCACCAAACGATACAGTTTGCTCTGGTAAGTTAACCGTAATTTCTAATGCTGGATTAGCTTCAACTGCTGCAAATAACGCATCCATTTCACTGCTGGCAAGCGCAACCGGTAATAATTGGTTGTTAATGCAGTTGCCATAAAAAATATCAGCATAGCTGGTGGCAATAATGGTTCTAAAACCAAAATCGTTCAGCGACCATGGCGCGTGTTCACGGCTAGAACCACAACCGAAGTTTTCTCGGGTAAGTAGAATGCTTGCACCGGCAAACTCAGGTTTGTTCAATGAGAACTCTGGGTTAGGTACTTTTTCTTCTAAATCCAAATAACGCCAATCGTGGAACAAATGCTTTCCGTAACCAGCGCGTGTCACACCCGTTAAAAACTGCTTAGGAATAATTTGGTCGGTATCTACGTTGGCTTGGTCTAGCGGCACAGCAGAACCTGTATGTGCGGTAAAACCTTGTGTTGAATCAGACATGGGTTACTCCTGAAAATCTCTAACATCGGCGAAACGGCCAGTAATCGCAGCGGCAGCGGCCATCGCTGGGCTAACCAAGTGGGTACGTGCGCCACGACCCTGACGGCCTTCAAAGTTTCGGTTACTGGTTGATGCACAGCGATCGCCAGCTACAAGTTTGTCATCGTTCATACCCAAGCACATAGAGCAGCCTGGTAGACGCCATTCAAAGCCTGCATCGGTAAAGATTTTGTCTAACCCTTCTGCTTCAGCTTGTTTTTTCACATGACCTGAGCCTGGAACCACAATGGCGGTAACTGAATCGACGACTTTGCCGTTTTTGGCAATATGGGCAGCCGCACGTAAATCTTCAATACGACCATTGGTACAAGAACCAATAAACACGTGGTTTACGGCAACATCGGCAAGCTTATCGCCTGCTGATAATCCCATATAGCCCAAGGCTTTTTTGGCGCTTTCTTTTTCGATAGGGTCAGAAAAATCATCTGGGCCTGGCACTGGTGTATCAACACCAATAACTTGGCCTGGGTTTGTGCCCCATGTTACTTGCGGTGCAATGTCGGCAGCCTCAAGTTCTACTACTGTGTCGAAGCTTGCGCCTTCTTCAGTGTAAAGGGTCTTCCAATAGGCTACTGCATCTTCCCAGTCTTGGCCTTTTGGTGCGTATTCACGGCCTTTAAGGTATTCAAACGTGGTGTCATCTGGGGCAATTAGCCCTGCTTTAGCGCCAGCTTCAATACTCATGTTGCACACGGTCATGCGCTCTTCCATGGTTAAACCAGAAATAGCTTCACCAGCGTATTCAATCACATGCCCTGTGGCCCCTGCGTGACCAATTCTACCGATAATAGCTAGAATGATGTCTTTTGCAGTTATGCCCACAGGAAGCGCGCCATTAACCTTAATAAGCATGCTTTTCGCGCGGCTTTGCTTAAGGGTTTGCGTAGCTAATACATGCTCTACTTGAGATGTACCAATACCAAATGCTAGGGCACCGAATGCACCATGGGTGGCAGTGTGGGAATCACCACATACTACTGTCATGCCCGGTTGAATAAGGCCTAGCTCAGGGCCCATAACATGTACGATACCTTGCTTTTGGTGACCAACAGGGAATAACTGAATGCCGTGTTGTTCACAGTTGTTAGCAAGGGTATGAAGTTGAAGCGCATTTTGTGGACCACATGCATCTATCGCCAACGAGCGAGTAGAAATACTGTGATCCATTGTACCTACAGTGCGCTCAGGGCAACGTACTTTACGGCCTTTTTCATTTAAGCCAGCAAAAGCCTGCGGCGAAGTTACTTCGTGTATAAGGTGGCGATCGATATAAATTAAGCTGTCTTCGCCTAATTGATCGATAATATGTGCTTGCCACACTTTGTCGTATAAGGTCTTGGCCATGGTGTTAATTACTCCTGCGCCATTAATTGTTTTACTATTTCATCACCGACTTGAGAGGTGGTAGACGCGTTTTCTCGCTTATCATCAGGAAGAAGTTCGCCTGTAAGAACTCCCGCTTCTAATGTGGCAATTACCGCTTTTTCAATAGCATCGGCAGCATCAGTTAGGTTCATGCTAAAACGTAACATCATGGCTGCTGAAAGTACCTGTGCAATAGGGTTAGCAATGCCTAAGCCTGCAATGTCAGGGGCAGAGCCACCCGCAGGTTCGTACAAACCAAAACCGTCTTCGTTCATGCTAGCAGAGGCTAACAAGCCCATTGAGCCCGTCATCATGGCACATTCATCAGAAACGATATCGCCGAATAAGTTAGAACACAGCATCACATCAAACTGCGCTGGGTTCTTCATGATTTGCATGGTCGCGTTATCAATATAGATATGATCAAGCTCTACGTCTGGGTAGTCTTTTGCCACTTCTTCAGTCACTTCACGCCACAAGCGGCTGGTAAGTAACACATTGGCTTTATCTACAGAAGTCACTTTACCCCGGCGTTTCTGCGCAGCTTCAAAAGCGGCAACCGCAATACGGCGAATTTCACGCTTGCTGTAACGCATAGTGTCATAAGCGAACTCTTCTTCACCTTCGCCTTCGCGCCCTTTGGGCTGGCCAAAGTAAATACCGCTGGTAAGTTCACGCACTACCAATACATCTACGCCAGATTTCGCAATGTCTTCACGTAGTGGAGACAAGGCTTCTAACCCAGGATAAATACGGGCAGGGCGCAAGTTACTGAATAAATCAAAATGGCTACGCAATGTTAATAATGCGGCACGCTCTGGGCGCTGCTCTAGTGGTAATGTGTCCCACTTAGGGCCGCCAATACTACCAAATAAAATGGCATCGGCTTGCTCACAACCTAGTAAGGTTTTTGACGGAAGGGCTTCACCTTCAGTATCGATAGCGTAACCGCCGACAGGGTAAGCTGTGCGGTTAAAGGCTACGTTAAATTTCTTTTCTACCGCATCTAAGACCTTGTTGGCCTCTTGCATTACTTCTGGGCCTATACCGTCTCCGGCTAATACGGCAATTGAGAACTGGCTCATTTAAACTCCTGCAACGCGTTCTTGTTGATTTTTCTGCTGGTCAATTTGATCAGCTAAATAAGTGTTGTTTAGTACAAAAATAAGGGCTTTAACACCAGCTTCAACAATATCGGTGGCAAGACCAATGCCGTGGAAACGACGCCCATTATAAGTGGCGATCACACTCACTTGTGCTAGGGCATCGGCCCCTTCGCCTTTTGAATCTAATTTGAAGTCTACAACTTCAACATCTTCATGGCCCAAGATAGCTCTAATCGCATTGTATGCGGCATCAACCGGACCATTACCAATACTAGATTGGATAATTTCTTCTTCGCCTACTTTTAGTTTAACGGTAGCGCTTGGAATAATTTCACGACCTGAACTGGCTTGTAAGTACAGTAATTGATAATGCGCATGGTCGTGCTTTTGCTTATCGAAGAACAACAAAGCTTCTAAGTCGTAATCGTAAACTTGGCCTTTTTTGTCAGCCAATTTCAAGAATGCGTCGTACACTGCTTCTAAATCGTAATCTTCTACTTTGTAGCCTAATTCGGTTAAGCGATGCTTAATTACGTGGCGACCAGAGCGAGACGTTAAGTTTAGGTTGTTTTTATTAATACCTACACTTTCCGGTGTCATGATCTCATAAGTATTTTGCGCTTTTAATACGCCATCTTGGTGAATACCCGATGAGTGACTAAATGCGTTAGCTCCTACAATCGCTTTATTCGCCTGAACCGGCATATTACATAATTGGCTAACCAATTTAGAGGTGCGCGAAATTTCCTGAGAATTGATGTTTGTGTTGATGCCCAACATGGCTTGGCGGGTTTGCAAAATCATTGCAATTTCTTCAAGTGAAGCGTTACCCGCCCGTTCACCAATACCGTTAATGGTACATTCAACTTGACGAGCACCTTGTTCTACCGCAGCTAAAGAATTTGCTACCGCTAACCCTAAATCATTGTGGCAATGTACAGAGATAATCGCTTTGTCGATATTTGGAACACGATTAAACAATTGTTGAATAATACCGCCGAATTCCGTTGGCGTAGTGTAACCAACCGTATCAGGAATATTTACTGTGGTAGCGCCTGCATTAATAGCGGCTTCTACCATGCGGCATAAGTAATCAATGTGGGTACGACCTGCGTCTTCACATGAAAACTCTACGTCATCTGTGTATTTACGGGCATGTTTAACTGCCGCAACTGCCATATCGACTACTTCATCGTGAGATTTACGTAATTTAGCACCTACGTGAATTTCTGAAGTGGCGATAAAGGTGTGAATACGAAACTGCTCGGCTACGCCAAGGGCCTGACCGCACGCATCAATGTCTTTTTCTAAGGCACGTGATAAGCCGCATATAACCGAATTTTTAACTTCTTTTGCAATCATTTGTACCGAGCGAAAGTCGCCTGGTGAAGAGACGGGGAAGCCTGCTTCAATGATATCAACACCTAAACGTTCGAGCGCTAGCGCAATCTGCAGCTTTTCTTTGGCACTTAAGCTTGCAGGTAAGGCCTGCTCACCGTCTCGCAATGTGGTATCAAAGATTTTCACTTGATTTGTCATAACGCTCTCTCGTTTATAAAAGTTAAAAAAAAACCCGTGCTAAGCACGGGTTTCTGTGTAATTAATCGCTGGTCGCAATCTACCCGTGCAGTCTTGCTGCCATAAGGAGTAGAGTTAGAAGAAAGCGATTGCGCATCATTTGCGTATTTTCTTTGCCGACCAGTTGATAGCGACAATGTACCCATCCACGCCTTTAAGGTCAACCTTTGATTCGAATAATGGGTATAAAATTTGGTTATAAATAATGGTTTTTTAAAAATAGGGTGTTTATCCTATTTTTCGGGGTTATTTGATGCGTTTATTTCACGTTGCTCAAATTCATCGAGTGAAGAGCTGGTCGTTAGGATGTATATACTAATTTCGTGAAATTGATAAAGCGCTTGTATTGTCTATTTAGTTGCCAAATTACGATGGAATAGCGAATTTCGCTGCTTAACAAAGGCGTATTGTTTCAGCGATTTTGATAGGGTAAATCACCTAGTATCTTCTTTAGAGCAAAATGATGAAACGCGCTATTTTTTCTTTAAGTTATTCGTTTCTTATCTTCACGTTTTCAACCATTGTTTTTGCAAAACCTTTTTCGAAAAATCTAACTGGCTTCGAGTATCCTTTTGATGTTCACACCATGGCATTTGAATCTCAAGGGCAAGGGTTAACCATGGCATACATGCATTTACCGGCAAAGGAAGGGCAACCCACAGTATTGTTGTTGCATGGTAAGAACTTTGCCAGTAGTTATTGGGAAACCACAGCCAATTGGTTGCATGAACAAGGGTATGGAGTGGTTATTCCTGACCAAATTGGCTTTGGTAAATCAGATAAGCCGGTTAATTATCAATATAGCTTTGCGGCATTAGCGAACAACACCAAACAGTTGCTGACATCGTTGAACCTTGACGATGTGATTGTGACAGGTCATTCGATGGGCGGCATGGTGGCGTCGCGATTCGCACTGAATTATCCAGAAAGTGTGCGCAAGCTTGTGCTTATCAATCCTATTGGTTTAGAAAACTACCTTCAATATGTGGAATATAAAGATGTCGCGTTTTTTCTTCAAAATGAGTTGAAGAAGAAGCCTGAAAATATCGTCACATACCAGAAAACAAATTATTATGATGGCGATTGGAATGACACATATGCCTTCCATGCCAGCCATTTAATGGGATGGATTGAAGGTGATGATTGGCCCCAACTAGCCAAAGTGAGTGCGTTAACTTACGACATGATATTTACTCAACCTGTTATCGAAGAATTTGATAACTTCCAAGTACCGGTTACCTTAATTTTAGGTACACGAGATAGAACCGGACCCGGAAGAGGTTGGAAAAAAGAAGGTGTTACGCGGGAGCTTGGCCGTTACGATAGACTTGGCGCTGAAGTTAAAGCTCGCAACAATGCCATAACGGTGAAAGAGCTTGACGGTTTGGGACACTTACCACACATTGAAGCCTTCTCTCGCTTTATAAAACGCTACGAAGAAGCGTTGGATTAAATACCGACGCTGTGGCGGGATGACTAACTGTGGCGGGATAACTAACTGTGGCGGGATAACTAACTGTGGCGGGATAAACTAACTGTGGCGGGATGAGTTAACTGTGGAGTGATGAGTTAACTCATCGCGGTCGCGTTGTACTTCAAGCCTGCCTTAGGAATGCCTAAAATAGGCACTAGCCTTAACCTTTCAGGGTGAAATTCTTCCAGTTTATGTGAGTGGACAGACGCATTTCTCGCAATGAAAGTGCTCGCGGTGCCCCCTTCGATTTATGACGCCACATATGCCCACTGCACGCAGAGGCCATAATTGCCGTGGTAGGTTTCAAAAGCTGTCGCTTTAATACCGTATTTGCATCGGTGACGCTGGACGTGCCGAGCCCTGTCGTGCCGAGCCCTGTCGTGCCGAGCCCTGTCGTGCCGAGCCCTGTCGTCCCGAGCCCTGTCATGCCGAGCCCTGCTTTGTGCTGACGTGTTTCAGCTTCACTATGTGCCATCTCGCCATCAAAAGAAAACCATCCGTGTTTATTAGTATGAAGCGTGTGTGTGGCGTGATTCACGCTATCTATTGAGTCGAGCTCTATATGCATACCTTCTAGCGTAGTTATGCAAATAGGTATGACCAAACCGTAATCTGCATATTGACCATACCACTGATGCTTTTTATCAATAGGTTGGCTGTGCCCTGGGCACTTTCCAGGTTGCTTGATAAACCAACTTCCATTGTGGGGATCAATATCTAGCGGTGAGGTATTGTCTATGAGGTATCGTGCCACACTTCGAATGTGGTGGGGCAGGCCGGCCAATCTTCGGCGCAATATCGTCACATTTGAGGGACCTTTATGCGCTATTAGCAAAAGCTCTCTTTCATACAACGCAGTGCAAATTTCAGTGAATTGGGGTTGTGCTCCACCAAGTTCGCCTGAGTTGCTAAAAAAGCCTGATTGTGAAGAAGACGTATGTCCGTCGGATGCCATAATACTGGTAAGACAATAAAAAAGACGCAATAAACCTACGTTAGCAGGATTTATGCTAGGTATCCAGAAACCCAATGCGACCTACCAATAAATAGAAACATCTACGTTGGCGGTACAACAGCATAAAGAGCATCACGCAGTTCACAGTCTTGAACGTGTTAAGTGGCCTTAATGTGATGAATGTAAGCTAACTCAAAAATGTATTTAGCTAGCTGACTGAGTAATGGCCATTAACATTTTACATTACCAATCTAGTGGCAATGAATATATTTATATAAGCAATTAGTATTACCACTTTTGAATAAGCCTTCATTTGACGAAACAATACTAAAGAATAATTATTTAATATATCTCATATTTTCCTCTTAAAAAAATAACTAAAAAACGCAGTCAATAATGGCTAAGTCAATGATAATTAAACGGTAGTGTATGGTTTTCGGAGTGGGTGTTTTTATTGGTTAGTTATGGTGTTGTTAATTGGCATTACAATTGGTGTTAATAATTCTGAGTTTTTAAGTGATCAAAGGTTGACCATTGTATGTTTTTCGTCTAGCTTTGTAATCATCTTGTAAATGAAGTGTATCTTTAATAGTGCAGGATGTAACCACACATAACTTAGCAACGCTGTTTTGAAAGCCTGAAGGCTCGGTTCAAAACGCTGCAAGAGGAAACACACATGGGACACAAATTATCTAAAATCACATTAGCGATGTTGTCTGCAACATCGTTGAGTTTTGCCACTTCTACCCTTGCTCAAGAAGCTCAACAAGAAGCCGAAAAAGACGTAGAAGTTATTCAGGTTTCTGGTATTCGCGCCTCGTTAGCCAGTGCTCTAAATGAAAAACGTTTTACAAACAATTTAGTAGAAGTCATTGAAGCTGAAGACATTGGTAAATTGCCTGACCAAAACTTGGCGGAAGTGTTAGAAAACATCACGGGTATACAAATTACTCGTGAAGCAGGTGTTGGTACGGGAGTGCAAATCCGTGGTACCGATGCCAACCGTACAGAGATAAACGGCGTTTCAACGGTAGGCTCAGGCGCAGGCCGAAGCGGTATCGATTTTGAAGATGTGTCAGCAGCAATCATTGCTGGCTTAGAAGTTACCAAGTCACCAGATGCGAAAACAATTGAAGGTTCCGTTGGTGGTACCATCAACCTTAAGACAATTCGTCCTCTTCAATTGACTGAACGATTAACGTCGATTCGCGTTCAAGGTGAAAACAGTAGCTTGTCTACAGACAGCGGTTTCCAGCCTCGTCTTTCAGCGACGTATGGTGATAACTGGGAAAACGACCACGGTAAATTTGGTGTTGTAGTGAGTGGTAGTTATTCAGAACAAGATGTATCTGCATTTAGACCACGTGCTGACCGAGATAACATAATTGCCTCTGACAGCGGCGTAGCAAGTGCCCAGTCATTCGACTTCCTTCCCATTCAGTTTTTCGTACAAGATTACGACAACTATGAATATGAAACGAAAAACTTCGTAGGTACCTTTGAATGGCAGCCAAACGACAACACTAAGTTTTTCTTCGACGCTATTATTAACGACCAAGAACGTTTGCAAGAAAGCTCACGTGTTCAGGCTTCAGGCGTAAGTGCACTTAACGATATTTCAGTACCTGATGCATTTGAAACGATTAACTTCGGTTCATTAGGCGGTACTGATTTAGGTTCAATGCAGGCTGCGCTTCGCGGTGTTATTCCAGTGAATCTTGATAACGATGACGACGATCCTAACCTTCGTTTGTCGACTGATACAAACTCTCGTATTACAGAAAGCCAAATCTTTAGATTAGGTGGTGAATGGCAAGGCGAGAAATGGTTTGTAAGTGCTGAAGTTGCATCTTCATCTTCAGATACCACCACACCTAGCTTTAATACTACGCTTAACTTCATCAACCCTAATGCACCATTAGATGCTGGTGGTGGTAACGATAACAGTGTTCCGTTTGAATATGATTTATCTGGCGGCTCATTAGCGTTCGGTATTGCATCTGGGGCAGAATATGCGCCAACAGTAGAACAGCTTTTAGACCCTTCAAACGTTGTTTTACGTGATGTGAATATTGGTAGAGATACCACTGAAAACTCAGAAGATGCGATTCGTTTTGACTTTTCATACTACGTAGACTCGATGATTACGTCAGTTGACTTTGGTTACCGCTACAATAAATCAACCAGTACACGTGACGATGTTAACACCAGTGTTGGCTTAAGAAGTATGGAAGACAGCCCTCGAGGTGATTTATTCTCTGAATTACTGGTAGCCGGTCCGAACAACTTTAACGATGCAGATGGTCGCGAACTTTACGTTCGAGATTTCTTAATCATTAACCCTGAATTAGTGGCTTCAGATCCAGATGGCGTATTAGCTTCATTACAACAAGCCATGGAAGCGCATGGTTCTACAGCCACCCTGAATGCCCCAACATCTAGCTCGTCTGGTTTCTTCGATATTGAAGAAGAAACACATGCTCTTTATGCGCAAGCGAACTTTGAATATGAAATGTTCCGCGGTAATTTCGGCCTACGTTATTTGCAAACAGACGTAACCTCTGTGGGTAACTCAATTACTGTAGACGGTGATGGAAACGAATTGGTATCGCAAGTAACTAATACCGGTGATTACGATTTCATTCTACCTCGCTTAAATATTGTTGCTGATGTGGCTGACGATGTTGTCCTTCGCTTTGGTGCAGGTAAAGATATTCGTCGCCCTAACTTTGACGACTTATCTACGTCAGTAACATTCAGTACCAGCCCTAACCCAAATGTAGCCATTGGTAATCCTGGTTTAGAGCCTGAAGAAGTAACATCTTTTGACTTAGCGGCTGAATGGTATTTTGCTGAAGCAAGTGTGGTGAGTGTTGGTATATTCCACAAAACACGTAAAGCACTGCACGTAGACCAAATCGTGAGCCCATTTGAAGATCCAGTAACTGGCTATCGTGACCTTACTGCGCCTTGTGAAGGTGGCGGTGTGTTTAACCCCATTGCTGATATCAACGTTTTTGGACCTGAACTAGGCACAGGTATTTGTGTAGGCACAGAAACTAAGATTAACGACGCTGGCGAAACCACGCAGAAAGGTATCGAAATTGCGGTTCAATATGACCTTTCAAGCTTTGAGAAAGAGTTAGGTTGGGCTTCAGGTTTCGGTGTACTTGCTAACTACACTATTCAAGAGTTCGATGGTGGTGATTCTGAAAATACAGCAACAAGTCGTGCGGCAAATGTCTTTGCAGCCTCTACAGGTATCGATGATATTGAAGTGTCAGCAGTTCAAGGCCTATTGAACTTATCTGAAAACGCGTACAACTTCACTTTGTACTATGAGAAGTTTGGTTTATCAGCGCGCATGCGTTACACATGGCGTGAAGCGTATCGTTCGGATGACTTCGGTAGCACATCAAGCTTCCCATGGGGCTTCCCAGTGGTTCAAGAAGATCGTGGCCAGCTTAATGCAAGCATCAACTACGACGTTAATGAAGACTTCAACATAGGTATTGAGGCGGTAAACATTACTGAATCAGAAGTTGAACAGTCTTGTATCAATGAAGGTGCGTTATTGTGCTTCCAAGGTCTTACCGACCGCCGAGTGACTTTAGGTGCTAACTACCGCTTCTAATTAGCGTGTAGCTTCACTAACAACACTAAAATAAAATACCCCAGCACGAGCTGGGGTATTTTTTTGTCTTAAATTAAGCTCGCTAGTCCTTAATCATTGTCATCTTTATGAAAGGGGTGTTATTGAAAGGGCGCTGTTGAAGGAGGCTAGGGAAGTGGGCTATTTAAGAGGCGTGAGGAAAGGGCTTCAAACAGACACAAAAAAACTGCGTAAAGGTTACCCAAAATTATGGGTCTTTACGCAGCTTTTAATTAGGTAAGTAACTAGTACGCTTTTATATCAAGTGCACTCTTGTCTCAAGTGCACTCTTGTCTCAAGTGCACTCTTGTCTCAAGTGCACTCTTGTCTCAAGTGCACTGTGAATAGGCTACTGACCTTTAATTTCAGAGCGACCTTTATAAGTTGCCGCATCACCCAAGGCTTCTTCAATGCGAAGAAGTTGGTTGTACTTAGCAACACGGTCAGAACGACAAAGTGAACCAGTTTTGATTTGGCCAGCCGCAGTACCTACTGCTAAATCAGCAATAGTCGCGTCTTCAGTTTCACCAGAACGGTGAGAGATAACCGCTGTGAAGCCTGCATCTTTCGCCATCTTAATTGCGTTCAATGTTTCAGTTAGTGAACCAATTTGGTTGAACTTGATAAGGATTGAATTACCAATACCGTTATCAATACCACGCTTTAGAATCTTAGTGTTAGTAACAAACAAGTCGTCACCAACAAGTTGTACTTTTTCACCAATCTTATTGGTTAAGCTTGCCCAACCGTCCCAATCGCTTTCGTCTAAGCCATCTTCAATAGACACAATAGGGTACTTATCAGAAAGGTCGGCTAAGTAATCACCAAAGGCTTCAGAATCGAAGCTCTTGTCTTCGCCAGACAATACGTATTGACCATCTTTATAGAATTCAGATGCTGCACAATCAAGTGCAAGCGTAATATCTTCATTCATTTTGTAGCCAGCATTTTCTACTGCTTCAACAATAACCGCTAGCGCTTCGGCGTTAGAGCTAAGGTTTGGTGCGAAACCACCTTCGTCGCCAACAGCCGTGTTTAGGCCCTTAGCAGAAAGTACTTTCTTCAATGAATGGAAAATTTCAGCACCCATGCGAAGGGCTTCTTTGAAGCTCTTTGCGCCTACTGGCTGTACCATGAATTCTTGAATATCAACGTTGTTGTCAGCGTGCTCACCACCATTGATGATGTTCATCATAGGTACTGGCATTGAGTATTGACCAGGAGTGCCGTTAAGATCTGCAATGTGCTCGTAAAGGGCAACGCCTTTTTCTAAAGCCGCTGCTTTAGCAACCGCTAGCGATACCGCTAGAATAGCATTTGCACCATGAGTTTCTTTATTTTCTGTGCCGTCTAGGTCAATCATGATAGCGTCGATATCAGCTTGCGCTAGGGCATCTTTACCTAAAAGCGCAGGGGCAATTTCGTCGTTAATTGCAGCAACGGCTTTCATTACGCCTTTACCTAAATAACGAGACTTGTCACCGTCACGAAGTTCTAGTGCTTCGCGGCTACCGGTTGAAGCGCCAGATGGTGCCGCAGCACGACCCATAACGCCTGATTCTAAATACACGTCGGCTTCTACGGTAGGATTACCGCGTGAGTCCAGAATTTCGCGACCAATAATGCGACTAATTTTCGCCATGTTTTTTCCTTAACAATTGTTTGGGAACACAACGGGAGAAAGTGTTCCCTTATTAGAAATTAATGATTCTCTTTTTGATACTGTCCAGCAGCAGCGACAAACCCTTTAAACAAAGTGTGTCCATCACGTGGAGTTGACGTAAATTCAGGGTGGAATTGACCCGCAATAAACCAAGGATGGTCAGGTATTTCTATTACTTCTACAAGTCGTTTGTCAGTGGACAAACCACTTACCTTCAGCCCTGCCGCTTCAATTTGTTCACGAAGGTTATTATTCACTTCGTAACGGTGACGGTGACGTTCATAAATTTCAGCACTGCCATACATTTCATGCACTTTAGTACCTTCAATTAAATGACAAAGCTGACTACCTAAACGCATAGTGCCGCCTAAGTCTGAATTTTCAGTACGCACTTCAGTGGTACCCGCTTCATCGAGCCATTCTGTAATTAAGCCAACTACAGGGTAAGGCGTTTCAGGGTCAAACTCTGAGCTATTGGCATCTTCCATACCCGCTACATTACGGGCGAACTCAATGAGTGCTACTTGCATACCTAAACAAATACCTAAATAAGGTACTTTGTTTTCACGAGCATAACGTGCGGCGGCTATTTTACCTTCGATACCACGCTCACCAAAACCACCAGGCACTAATATAGCATCTAGCTTTTCTAGAATTTGTGGGCCTTTGCTTTCAACATCTTGCGAGTCGATATGGTGAATATTTACGGTTAAGCGGTTCTTCAACCCTGCATGTTTAAGGGCTTCGTTAACTGACTTATAAGCATCCGGTAATTCAACATACTTACCAATCATACCAATGTTAACTTCAGCAGTAGGGTTAGATTCTGCGTAAAGTACCTGTTCCCATTCTGATAGGTCGGCTTCTTTACAGTCTAAACCAAAGCGGTCTACCACAAGTTGATCCATACCTTGCGCTTTAAGTGCAGCTGGAATGCGGTAAATGCTGTCTACGTCTTTAAGCGAAATAACCGATTTATCGTTTACGTTGGTGAACAAGGCAATTTTAGAACGTTCAGTAGATGGCAATGCGCCTACAGAGCGGCACACCAAAATGTCAGGCTGAATACCAATCGAACGAAGCTCTTTCACTGAGTGCTGAGTTGGCTTAGTTTTTACTTCACCAGAAGCTGGCATGTAAGGCACTAAAGTTAAGTGCATGTACATAGCTTTTTCGCGGCCTAGTTCAGTACCAAGCTGACGAATGGCTTCTAAGAAAGGTTGTGATTCGATATCACCTACCGTTCCACCAATCTCAACAATAGCCACATCGTGACCTTCAGCGCCTTCAACCACACGGCGTTTAATTTCGTTGGTAATGTGTGGAATAACCTGAATAGTGGCGCCTAAATAGTCGCCTCGACGTTCACGTTTTAGTACTTCTTCGTATACTCGTCCGGTAGTGAAGTTGTTACGCTTGGTCATACGGGTGCGAATAAAACGCTCGTAGTGACCAAGATCAAGATCGGTTTCTGCGCCATCATCGGTAACAAATACTTCGCCATGTTGAATAGGGCTCATGGTGCCTGGGTCGACATTAATATACGGGTCGAGTTTTAACATGGTGACGGTGAGCCCGCGAGCTTCAAGAATTGCGGCTAACGACGCAGCGGCAATACCTTTACCTAGCGATGAAACTACACCACCGGTGACGAAAATATAATTTGTCATGCGAAACCTAGAACGTTGAGTTGTATTGGGTAAATATGAGTGTAGTTTAGGAACTAAACTACCCATACTTTGGACGGGTTAATAGTATACGCAAGTTAGTGTGAGCAGACAATCTGTTTGCCCACACAATCGCTTCTTTTACCTATTTGAGCACTGCTTTTGACGCAAGCGCTTCTTTTTAGGACTGACTTAAACGCTTTAGCGTGTAAATGAGGTCTAGCGCTTGGCGTGGTGAAAGTTCATCTGGTGATAAATTTTCTAACGCTTCAACAACCGGATGCGGTTTATCTGGGAATAACAACTGAGACTGAGCAGGTGTAGACGCCTTTGAACTTGACTTTTTACTGGTTGCTTTAGCGTGTTGCTTACCATTTTTGTCCGCAGTGACAGATGATGTATCAGTTGTATTATCAGCACCGGATTCAGTTTCAGAAATAAGATGCGCGTTTTCCAAAATAGCGAGCTTTTGCTGCGCTGCTTTAATGACAGGTTTAGGCACACCCGCAAGCTGGGCAACCTGTAAACCGAAGCTCTTACTGGCCGCGCCATTTTGAACACTATGCATAAACCGGATGGTATCGTCGTGCTCAACTGCATCTAAGTGCACATTAACCACGCTCTTTTCAGTATCAGGTAACTCGGTAAGCTCAAAATAATGGGTTGCAAATAGGGTGTAAGCATTCAGCTTTTGAGCAAGGTAGCTGGCGCACGCCCACGCCAATGACAAACCATCATATGTACTAGTGCCGCGACCAATCTCATCCATTAAGACTAACGAATGTTTGGTGGCGTTGTGCAGAATGTTGGCCGTTTCTGTCATCTCTACCATAAAGGTTGAGCGACCAGAGGCTAAATCGTCAGATGCCCCAATACGGGTAAAGATCCTGTCGATTTTACCAATATGGGCGTTTTGTGCAGGTACATAGCTGCCAATATAGGCTAACAGCGCAATCAAGGCGGTTTGGCGCATATATGTTGATTTACCACCCATGTTAGGGCCAGTAATAATAAGCATGCGCTGGCTATCGTTAAGCGTTAATGGATTGGCAATGAAAGGGTCTTTCATAACCTGTTCCACCACAGGATGGCGGCCTTCTTCGTAGGTCAGCGCACTTTCCATACTTAACGTAGGGCGATGCCAATCAAGACTTAACGCGCGCTCAGCAAAACAGCATAGTACATCGAGTTTAGCCAGCGCCGCCGCGGTTTCAATTAGCGCATTTAAGCGTGGCGCAACTTCATCAAAAAGTGCTTCATAAAGCTGTTTTTCAAGGGCAAGAGCACGGCCTTGGCTAGTAAGTACTTTATCTTCGTGTTCTTTAAGCTCTGGAGTAATAAAGCGTTCAGTATTTTTAAGGGTTTGCCTGCGAATATATTCGGCGGGTGCTTTGTCGCTATTAGCGCGGCTAATCTCGATAAAGAAACCATGAACTCGGTTGTAGCCTACTTTTAGGGTTGAAATACCCGTGCGTTCACGTTCACGTTGCTCCATGGCGTCAAGGTAATCGGTAGCACCTTGAGACAGTTTTCGAAGTTCATCTAATTCGCTATTAAAGCCTTCAGCAATAACACCGCCATCGCGAATAACCACAGGCGGGTTGTCGATAATTGCATTATTTAATAAGGTTTGTAGCTCTGGGTAGGTACTGATGGCCAGCTTTAATTCATTAAGCTGTGCAACGTTATACTCCCCAAGCGCTTCTTGAAGGTCGGGCAGGGTATTTAGCGCGTTTTTGAGCCTAGCGAAATCCCTAGGTCTTGCTGAACGTAATGCCAACCGTGCCATTATGCGTTCAATATCACCAATGGTTTTTAAATGGCAGCGAATAGCATCTGGCTCATTGTCGATTAGTGCTTCTATAGCATCTTGTCGGTTATGTAATTCGTGCTGGTCGGTGATAGGAGAATGAATATAGCGCTGAAGCAACCGGCTACCCATAGCGGTAGTGGTAGTATCCATTACGCTAAATAGAGTGTTTTCAATACCGCCGGCTAAATTGTGGGTAAGTTCTAAGTTTCTGCGGGTTGCAGCATCTAGCTGTACACGGCTGTCTTGTTGTTCTTTTTGAATACGGCGAATATGAGGCAGCGCGGTACGCTGGGTATCTTTCACATATTGAAGTACACAACCCGCGGCGCCAATGCCTTTGGTTAAATCTGATACCCCAAACCCTGCCAGCTCTTTGGTTTGAAACTGAGCGGTTAATTGTTCGGTGGCGGTATCGATATCGAATTCCCACTCGGGACGACGGCGCAAGCCTTTACGCTGTTCAATCAAGGGTAAGCTTTCAAACCCTTCAGGATAAAGTAATTCAGCAGGGTTAATTCGTTGAAGTTCACCTAGTAAAGCATCGTCGGTGTCGCACTCAACCACTACAAAACGGCCACTGGTCACATCTAATGTAGCCACGCCATAATGCATACTGTGGCCGCATACTGCGGCTAGTACATTATCGCGGCGTTCCTCTAATAAGGCTTCATCGGTAACCGTACCAGGGGTAACGATGCGCTGAACCTGACGTTCAACTGGGCCTTTACTGGTAGCAGGGTCGCCTACTTGTTCGCAAATGGCTACCGACTCACCCAGTTTAACTAAGCGTGCTAAATAGCCTTCCACCGCGTGGTAAGGAACACCAGCCATGGGGATAGGATCGCCACCGGATTTACCCCGTGCGGTTAACGATATATCAAGCAGTTCTGCGGCTTTCTTGGCATCATCGAAAAACAACTCGTAAAAGTCGCCCATACGGTAAAACATAAGAATGTTAGGGTGCTGCGCCTTTATCGTTAAATACTGGCGCATCATAGGAGTGTGTGATTCCAAAAAATGCCTCGTGCTTTTTTATTGCTGATACTTGCGATAACTCAATTTGTTATATTAACAGAAGAATTATTAACAGAAGAGTGATTAAAAGAGCAGGGATGCTAAAATAATCGCTTTTCACGTTTGCTGTGTATTATTGATATGAGTACGGAATTTTCAACCATTTCCTAATTTCATTAATAGATTGATAGCTCACACCTGTAAGCACATCAGCACAGTTTAACGCCTTTCGGCCAAAGCTGATAACAGCGCCCATAGCGATAAAAGGACATTCATGGTATCTGACAATACAACAGAGATGGTGACTGCGTTAGGTAATGCCCTTCGCCGTAAAGGCTGGACGGTTTCAAGCGCAGAATCTTGCACAGGGGGAGGAATTGCGTTCGCGTTTACCAGTATTGCTGGCAGTTCGGACTGGTTTAATCAAAGTTGGGTGACGTATTCAAACGACGCTAAAATGCGTGAATTAGCCGTAAAGCCTGAAACCTTAAATGCGCATGGTGCGGTGTCGGTGCAGACCGTAGAAGCGATGGCGGCGGGTGTTAAGCACAAAAGCGGCGCGAATGTCGTGGTAACCGTAAGCGGTATTGCAGGCCCAGGTGGTGGCAGCGAAGAAAAACCGGTGGGTACGGTTTGGTTTGGGTTTATCTGCGGCGAAAAGACTGAAGCCATTAAGCAGGTTTTTGCTGGAGACCGAGAGACTGTTCGCCTGCTTGCAATAGAATTTGCAATTACTCACCTACTGGCAATGTTAGCTGATTGATTAGATGATTATTCAAGAAGCAGCTAATAAGAACCTAATAAGCAAAATAAAATGAAAACTCCGGTTGAAACTGTATGCTTGTACAGTATAGAATGCATGCAACACTTGGTAAGGTGTCGTTAAGTAAATGTTGATGCAATAAATGCTAGCTGTATTGATGAATGATGCTGTTAGTAAAGGTTGCAAAGGCCGCTTCAACAAAGACATCACCAACTAAAGAATTTAACCGCTAATCCTAGAGGATATTGATGTGGACAGTAATAGATCTAAAGCTTTAAGTGCCGCACTTGGGCAAATTGAAAAGCAGTTCGGTAAAGGCGCTATTATGCGTTTAGGCGACAACCAAGCGATGGACATTGAGGCTATCTCTACAGGTTCACTCACCATTGATATCGCTTTGGGCATAGGCGGCTTGCCATGCGGTCGTGTGGTAGAAATTTACGGGCCTGAAGCATCGGGTAAAACGACACTTACCTTGCAGGTAATTGCAGAAGCTCAGAAGAAAGGTAAAACTTGTGCCTTCGTAGATGCTGAGCACGCGTTAGACCCAATTTATGCATCAAAACTTGGTGTTAACATTGATGAACTTTTAGTTTCTCAGCCTGATACGGGTGAACAAGCGCTTGAAATTTGTGACATGCTGGTTCGCTCTGGCGGTGTAGATGTAGTTATTGTTGATTCGGTTGCAGCCCTTACACCAAAAGCGGAAATTGAAGGCGACATGGGTGATTCACACGTTGGTTTACAAGCGCGATTAATGTCGCAAGCATTGCGTAAACTTACTGGTAACATCAAGCGTTCAAATACTTTGTGTATCTTCATTAACCAAATTCGTATGAAAATTGGTGTGATGTTCGGTAGCCCAGAAACAACAACGGGTGGTAACGCACTTAAGTTCTACTCTTCTGTTCGTTTAGATATCCGTCGTATTGGCGCAGTTAAAGAAGGCGACGAGGTAGTAGGTAACGAAACTCGCGTTAAAGTTGTGAAGAACAAAGTAGCACCACCGTTTAAGCAAGCTGAGTTTATGATTCGCTACGGTGAAGGTATCAGTAAAGAAGCTGAGCTTATCGACTTAGGTGTTAAGCAAAAATTGGTTGATAAAGCTGGTGCTTGGTACAGCTATAAAGGCGACCGTATTGGTCAGGGTAAAGCGAACGTAATGAAGTTCTTGAAAGAAAACCCAGCTATTGCCGATGAGATTGAAAAACAAATTCGCGCTGAGCTACTTTTACCTAAAACAGTGAAAGTAGAAGAAGCACCTGCTGCAGAAGATGATGCTCAGCAGTAACTCGCAACGTACTATCTGTAATAGATAGTCGCGAATCGTGTTCTTTAAAAGCCCACCAAATGGTGGGTTTTTTTGTGCTCGAAAAACATACTTCTTAACATTTTAATTCCATACTCTGCATTGAATTAAAATAAAAAAACAGTAAAGCTGTAATAAAAATAGAAAGGCAAAGACTAGTACGGTAAGCATTCGATTTAAATAATAAAAAAAGGGAAGGGATAATGATTGAAATATCTAGTCTTGCTAAACGCTTCGAGGTGGAAAACCCCAAAAAGCTAAGTGAGCAAGAAAAAAAGGATCCACGGTTAAAAGGACGCTACTTTCAATCAGTGAAAGATGTTTCGTTTTCATGCGGTCAAGGAGAAGTGCTTGGTTTACTAGGGCCTAACGGAGCAGGGAAAACCACCACGTTACGCATGCTTTCAACGGCACTAAAACCAGATGGCGGTACTGTAATAATTGATGGTGAAGATGTACTTGCCAACCCAATTATTGCACGTAAGAAAATAGGCTTTCTATCTAGTTCAACCGGCTTGTATGGCAGGCTGACGGGGCGAGAAAATATTGCTTATTTTGGCGAATTGCACGGGCTAGGTAAATCAACCATTTCTGCACGTATTGAAGAAATGGCTGATTTACTCGATATGCAAAGCTTTTTAGATAGACGTGCAGAAAATTTCTCCTCGGGTATGAAACAAAAAACAGCTATCGCCCGTGCTGTCATTCATGAACCTTCCCTAGTAGTGCTTGATGAACCCACCACTGGTTTAGATATTATGGCTACTTCTACAGTGATGGACTTTATACAACGACTTAAAGACAAAGGAACGCCGGTTATTTTTTCGACCCATCATTTAGATGAAGTTCAAATGCTTTGCGACCGCGTAACGGTGATTAATCAAGGTGAGACTGTATTTAACGATTCCCTTGCCGCTTTCAGTGCGCTATCGGGCGGACAAATGCATAAAAGTTTCTTACAAACATTAAAATTGGATACTGGGGAGGTGGGCAATGTGGTTAATCTTTAAGAAGGAATTCAAAGAGTTATTGCGCGACCGCAAAACCATTATCTTTATGATTGTATTGCCCTTGCTGCTTTTCCCATTAATTTTTGGTGTAGCCATGTTTTTCATGAATTCCGCCACTGAAAAAGCTGAAAACGTAGTATTGAAATATGCCATTGTGGGCGAGCAATATGCACCAGAGATGTCGAGGCAGTTTGCTAGCGCAAGTGACAAATTTACGGTGGTGGATATTCAAGATGAAGCCGACTACGCCAAGCTCATTAAAAATGAAACGGTAGATTTTGTTTTAGTCATCCCTGAAAGCTTCAACAGTGATGTGCTTGCTTCTGGACAGCATAAACTGCAATTGTATTTAAATGATGCTGGTTTAAATAAAGTAATGGGGCGAGTCTCTGAAATTGTTGATATTCACACCGATGAATTTCAAAAGTCAGCCTTTGCCAAACTGGGTTTAGACGAGAATCAGCAAAAGGCATTATTGGCGCCAATTGTCATTGAAAAAGAAAACATAGCGGATGATCGTGAAGTTTGGGGTGAGCGTCTGGGTGGGTTATTACCTTATTTCATTTTCATTCTATGCCTGCAAGGGGCTATGGCACCAGCATCTGACTTAGGCGCTGGTGAAAAGGAGCGTGGTACATTAGAGACATTGCTAATATCACCAATGGATCGCTACAAACTTGTGCTGGGTAAATTCTTAACCATCGGTTTAGCGGGGCTAATTACTGCGCTTATCACCGTTTCTTCTATGGCCATATGGGGCATTGTCTTATCGCAAGGAATGGCCATTGAGTTTGTGGCTGAAGTAATGGCAATGATAGGTATGATTGATTTTGTACTAATCTTCCTAATGCTAATACCGGTAGTCGCCATATTTGCCGCAGTATTATTATCAATGTCTATTTATGCACGATCGTTCAAGGAAGCTCAAAGTTACATGGGCGCCTTGGTGATGGTAGTGGTTTTTCCTGTGCTAATTGCCATGATGCCAGGTGTTAAATTAGAAGGTGGTTGGATTTGGGTGCCACTTACCAATGTTGCATTAGCGATGAAGGAGTTATTTAAAGGCACTATGGATTACTTTGCCTTGTTCGGTATATTCACATCTACCGTCGCTATTGCCGCCGCACTGATCACATTTTGTGTGTACTGGTTTAACAAAGAGAAGGTATTGTTTAGGTAACGTTTATAGTGTTTTAGCCTTATCTTGAACTTCATTGTGATTTAAGTCAGTATGGATTTTAAACAATGATGTAATTGTATTGCTGATAGGATATCAAGCTAATGTCAATTAAAAGTAAGATAGATAAGGCGCTCTTAATTCTTAAACACCCGAGCGTATTGTTAGGAAAGCAAAACTACATTCTAATTTTAAGTCATATGCGAAGTCGGTCTTCCCTGTTGTCGCATGTACTGGGTAGTCATGGTGAAGTGTGTGGGTATGGTGAACTTCATTATGACTACCCTAAAAAAAGTTCGCTTATAAAAATGCACGTTGAATTGTTAAAAGACACAGGGCAATCAACAACGAAAGGCTTTTTTTTAGACAAGTTGCTACATAACAGTTTTGTTGTTTCAAATGAGATTCTAGAAAGAAGCAATGTACATATTTTAATTTTAGTTCGCGAACCAGAAGCAACGGTAAAAAGTATTGTTAAAATGGGAGAAGTTACTGGTGACGAAGGTTACCTAGATGTCGATGCAATGCTTAAATACTATACAAACCGGCTCAGTTACCTATACCAAATAGCTCAAAAATATGAAAGCGTTCTGATAATCGACTCTGATAATATTGTTGATTCAACATCTGAAACTTTAAATCGAATTAAAAATTGGTTGGGCCTGGGCGCCGAATTAACCAGCTCTTATAAAAAATTTAAGAAGACTGGGAGTGCGGGTCATGGTGATCCTTCATTAAATATATCTGCTGGTGAAATAATAAAAACGCAAAATGACTTAGCGCTGGAGTTCGATCCTACGTTGTTGAACAAGGCTAAGGAAATTTACTCGAAAGTGACCGGACTCAAAGTCTCTTAAAAGCGTCAGTTGATTATCTTTTACTGTGCTAATCATTAGAACCTTGATAATGCTTAGCGCTGAATAAGTCTATAATCAGAAAATGAAAGTGATAAATAAGCGTTATTATTGCTTATGCTTCATAATTTATATGCTTAACCACACCTTCCCACCCTGGCGGTATTTTTCCCTGCAAAACATAGGAATATGCTAGTAGCTCGGCGATAACAAAATATAACGATTCAGGTATATCTTGCCCCAAATCTAAAGTACTAAGTACTTCGCTAAGATAGGGGTCTTCATGGATAAGAATGCCTGACTCTTCAGCCATGGCGATAATCGCTTCTGCAAGGTCGCCGTAGCCTTTTGCGACAACTTTTGGAGCTGTTTTTTTATCCCCACCATCATATTTGAGCCCAATGGCACGCTTCGCTTTCTCACTCATACTCTGGTCTCAAAAATTTGATGTGGACGCTTATTTAGTGTTTCAGGTATGTGTCCCCGCTGAAAACTCATTTTCTCAACATTCAGCCCTAAATCAGCTAATCGTCGTTCTAGAAAAGGCAAGGTATCAGCAACCCGAGTGAGTACGGTTTCGTTAGAAGTATAAAGGTCAATAGTGATGGTATCGGTGTCTATCTTAGATTTTGCGAGTAGTTGGCCCGCATCACCAATATCTAGCTTCATGGTGACATTCCATAAACGTCGATCTCCGTCTTTACCCTCTTTTTCGTGTTGTCGGTCAGGCTCTCTTTGCACTAAAAGTTCAGCCGGTGCGTAATGTTGAGACACGGAAGGTAATGCATAGAAAAAACTATCTTGCCCTTGAACCCGAGTTTCGGCTTGAGCGACTTTACTGTGTTGATGGTTTGCCAATAAAGTTTTTAAATTAGCCAGTAAATTTGTGCGACTATCAAGGTTGGCAACATCTTGCGCAACACGGCTAGAAGGGGCAGTAGCAGACGTATTGGTTATCGTTTTACTAATAATGCTATCCGGTGAATCAATTTGTGCTTTAAGAGATGGTTGTCTTGATAGTGCTCTACCCGCTAATGATAGCTGTAATAATGCCACTAAACCTTGCACAAAATTAGACGCCGCAATTGGAGACGTTAAGGTTAGCGGCGTTACCGCGATAGCGGGGGAGTTAACCAAAGCATGAATGCGCGAAGCCAATGATGCATCGGTGTTATTTTGAGTCGCTTGGGTGTTTTGTTGGGTATTTGGCGTCGAGGATTTTGCCTCTAAACCACTTTTTTCTACATCCTGTAAACTAGTTGCTTGAGTTGCTGCTTTATCACTCGAAGGGGCTGTATTTGGAGGGGGGGCTATGCCCTGTGTTGCATTTCCGCGAATGCCATTCCCCGACCCACCGAGCAAAGCGATTAGCTGAGAAATGCCTTTTCGCAAATTGGTATCAGTGCTACCTGTATTTATATCTCCGGCGGCCGTTTTCAAGCTAGCAGTATTGTCATTTGTGGAAGCGTTACTCTCTTGGCTCGAATTAGATGAGGCAGGTGTGGTAGTTGCAGCAGGTGTGTTAGTTGCATTAAATGGTTGGGGTGTTAATAGTGGTCTAGCACTGGGTAATGCGTTGCTATTTATTCCCGTAATTTGCTTAGCTATTTGACTTAATACGGCAGTGGTTTTATCGCTGCCTTCGACAGTCCCGTTAAGTATTGCCGTTAACTGTGTAAGCGCTTGTTGGGTAGAGCCTGTCTGGCTAAGTAATGCGCGAGACAATGTAATAATAGCTTTGTGAACATCAGTCCCTTGTATCGAAACACCTTTGCTACCTAACGCGGTGGTTAAATCCGGCGATGACTTAATTGATGGAGAACTCGACGCTTGATTAGCATTATCTGCTTTTGCTCGTTGAACTAAATTGTCATTACCATTTGCAGAAGTTTTCGCTGTGGCATCCGTCACAGTGGAATTATTGCCAGCCGTTTTTTCAACCCCTTTTCCAACCCCTCTTTCAACTATGGCTCCCACAGGAATAGCTGAAGCACTAAGTTTAGCGGCAAGTTGCTCTGAAGCCCTTGGAATGACAGTACCACCTTCAGGTGAAGGGTACTTCAATACTGCCTGACTTACAGCGGAATACGATGTTAGTGTATTGCCCTTAAGGCTGAGCATAGATACTTGCTGCAAAGTATTTGGTGTTTGAATGTTCGGAAGTTGCTTAGCAATTGTATCTGGCACATTAGCGTTGCCTATGTTGCCATGTCCGAAAGCGATACCTTGTGCGCGCAATGTATTGGTGATGACAGCCGAAACTTTGCTATCTGTTATCGATAAAGGGGCGGCTTGTAAAGTGGAAGCTGCTGATTGAGCACCCTGTGTGGCCAAGTTTGTATGTTTCGTTGACGTTATTGCAACTGCCAATTTACCCGTATCACCAGGCACTTGATTAAGTGACAGTGAAACCAGCTTGCCATTGTTTTTGATATCGCTACTTAATTGCGCTGCGGCGTTAGGCTTTAGTGCTACATTTAACTGCTGACCATCTGCTAGCGATAGACTCAGTTGATTATTCGTTACTTGCGTAACCGTTGCCTGCACATTAATGCGCATGTTCTGTTGTGGTGTCGGCATAGATGCCAGCATTGTCGCTAACGAAAGTGAAAGGGTTTTAAGCTGCATCGCGGTAACTTGACTGGTACTCATGCCTGTTTCAGTGCTAATAAGGACAGCTTGAGTTACTCCACCTTGACTGAAAGAGGTTAATTGAGGGCGCTGTGGCGGCAATAAATCTGCGCTTTTCAACAATGAAACCTGTGTTGCTGGTTGCCCTTGCGTTTGAATAGCAAGTATCTGTTCGGGCAATCGCGCCACGGTTACCTTCGCGGCGGTATCAAGCGCTGCAGCTTGGGATAAATTATTCATCACAGATGCTGCCGACGATTTCGACCCTGAAGTATTCTGAGTAATATTTGAAAGCAGTGCGCTTAACTGTGATGTCATAACGAGCTTATCGGCAAGATGAACGACGAGTTTAATCGGTTATATGAAGTATAGGTAATAAGTGAGACATATCACCGCGTTTGTGATTGAAGTAAATCATATTTAATCATAATTCGCGACTGCGAAAGAATCTTACTGTGATAAACTACGCCGGTTTTGAATAGTCAATAGTAAAGGAGCTTGCGTGTCCGGTTTATGTGCATCTGGACTAACTTGCATAAAACGCGATCGTGTTTTGTTTGACGATTTTTCGTTAAATCTTAATGCAGGGGAATTAGTATATTTGCGAGGGCCTAACGGTGCAGGCAAAACCAGCCTTTTGCGTATCTTTACTGGCTTGAGTTCGCCCGAACACGGTGACGTGACTTTCGACGGCGTGAATATCAGTAGTAACCCTTCATTATATTATCAAAATCTTATTTATTTAGGCCACAAAAGCGCATTAAATGGTGCTTTGTCTGCCATTGATAACTTACGCTTTTGGCTAGCGCAACACGGTATTCAAAATAGAGATCTTACCCAAGCATCTGATATCGATAGCACTATTTATCAAGTGCTTGAACGCTTAGGTTTAGTTGGCCTTGAAGATGTGCCCGTCAGGTTTTTATCTGCGGGACAACAACGCCGCGTTGCACTGAGTCGGCTTTGGCTTAAGCCGGCAGCGGTGTGGATATTAGATGAACCATTCACAGCCCTTGATACCGCTGGCGTAATATTACTTGAGCGCAAAATGAAACAACATGTGGCTGTAGGGGGCATGATTATTACTACGTCCCATCAGGCACTTTCTGATGAGGCGGGTCCATACCGCATTATTGATCTGGAGTATCGATTTTGAACCCGTTGCTGCTTGGTATATTCAAACGTGACATGCAGATTGCATTTCAACAAAAAGCTGAGTTGGTTCAGCCACTCATGTTTTTGCTAATGGTGGTTACTCTATTCCCTCTAGGCGTGAGCCCTTCACCAGAAACCTTACAACGTATTGGACCTGGGGTTATTTGGATTGCTGCGATATTGTCATCTTTGTTAGGCATGGAACGCCTCTTTCGTGATGATTTTATTGATGGTTCATTAGAGCAATACACGTTAAGTGGTATGTCATTGCCAGCCGTTGCTACGGTAAAAGTACTGGCACATTGGCTGGTGAGTTTCGTGCCCTTGCTAATATTGTCACCGTTGCTCGCGATGTTTTTAAACCTAAGCATGGATATGTTTATAGCATTAATGCTTACTTTGTTAATTGGCACACCTTTGCTGTCGCTAATTGGTGCTATTGCAGTGGGATTAACAGTAGGGTTAGCACGGGGCGGACTGCTTTTAGCATTGCTTTTAATCCCTGTATTTATTCCGTTATTGATTTTTGCCACATCTGCTGTAGATTCTGCCGCACTGCAATTACCTTATCATCCTCAACTTGCTATTATTGGCGCCATGCTGTTATTGGCTGCTGCCGCTGCGCCGTTTGCCATAGCTTATTCTTTGAAAGTGAGTCAAAACTGATGTGGAAGTGGTTACATCCTTACGCTAAAACAGAAAATGCTTACCAATTGTGCGTGACCTTGCAGCCTTGGTTGTGGGTTAGTGCGTTGTTATGCCTGGCCGTTGGTACGGTGTGGGGGCTAGCATTTGCACCACAAGATTATCAACAAGGTGATTCGTTTCGCATTATCTACATTCATGTGCCAAGCGCCATGTTGTCTATGGGCACTTACGTGGCGATGGCGATTGCAGCGTTAGTGGGAATGGTGTGGCAGTGGCGAACGGCCTACATGAGCATGATAGCGATGGCACCGGTAGGTGCAGTCATGACTTTCATTGCGTTATTTACTGGCGCAGCGTGGGGTAAACCTATGTGGGGAGCTTGGTGGGTCTGGGATGCAAGGCTGACTTCAGAACTTATCTTATTGTTTTTGTATATTGGCGTAATTGCGCTTTACGGTGCCTTTGAGGATAAACAACAAGCGGGTAAAGCCGCTGGCGTGATGGCGTTGGTAGGCGTAGTGAATATTCCTATTATTCATTATTCCGTAGAGTGGTGGAACACTTTGCATCAAGGTGCCACTATCAGCAAATTTGATCAGCCCTCGATTGCACCTGAAATGTTGTGGCCATTACTAATAAGCTTATTAGGTTTCGCATTTTTTATTGGGGCAGTCACTACCATAAGGCTACGCAGCGAAATTGTGCGCCGTGAAATGCATCGTCCTTGGGTGCAAAAGTTAGCGCAAGCAACAAGTGAGAATAGCTAATGCAGTTTGATTCTTTCTCAGCATTTTTAGACATGGGAGGCTATGCCTTCTATGTATGGTTATCTTTTGGTGTAACCTTTGGCGTAATGATACTGCTAGTGGTATTCAGTTTTCGCCAACATAAAGGGTTACTGAAATCGGTTTTAAAAGAACAACAGCGTCAGGTGCGAATTAAAGAAGCGAGAGAAAAATCACACGCTTCATCAGCACGTTAAGTTGTAGTCAGTAGTTTTTAAAGTGAGATAGTTGCATGAACCCTAGAAGAAAGCAGCGTTTGGCGGTAGTGGGTATTGTTGGGCTGTTAATTGCCAGCGCTATTGGCTTAATGCTTTATGCATTGAACGACAGTATCGATTTATTTTATACGCCAAGTGAAATTATTGAAGGTAAGCAAGGGCAAATGCCTCATGTTGGTCAACGTCTTCGTATTGGCGGCATGGTTGTGCCCGGCAGTGTGAGCCGCGACAGCAAAAGTTTAGCGGTTTCCTTTGATTTGATAGATACGGGGCCCATCGTCACGGTGACCTACACTGGCATACTGCCTGACTTGTTTCGTGAAGGCCAAGGGATTGTGGCTACCGGTGTGCTTACTTCGGCAACAGAAATTACCGCGCAAGAAGTGCTGGCTAAGCATGATGAAGAATACATGCCACCTGAGTTGGCAGAAAAAATGAAAGGTATTAAGCATGAAAAGCCTGCCAATATGCCTGTTACCGATGCCTCATCTTCTTATCAATATGACGCGACACCAAAATTTGAAGCAAATTCTAAATCCAAGCCAGAATTAGAGCCAGAGTCAAAGTTTAAACCAGGAGCCCAGTAGTCATGGTACCTGAGATTGGAAATATCGCGTTAACTCTCGCCTTAGTATTATCTATTTTGCTTGCAGTCTACCCGCTTTGGGGGGCTCACCGTGGGCACGACACGCTGATGGCTACCGCTAAGCCTTTGGCTATTGGGTTATTTGTGTTCACCCTAATTGCTTACCTGTGCTTAACCTACGCCTTTGTTACCGACGATTTCAGTGTTGAGTATGTGGCGCAGCACTCCAATAGCCAACTTCCGCTTATTTATAAAATTACTGCAGTTTGGGGCGGCCATGAAGGCTCTTTTTTGTTGTGGGTATTGATGCTGTCAATTTGGACGGTTGCAGTTGCCATCTTTAGCCGCGGTATACCGCTTACCATGGTCGCAAGGGTGTTATCGGTTCTTGGCATGGTGGGTATTGGTTTTTATTTATTTATGCTACTTACCTCTAATCCGTTTAATAGCATGCTGCCGTTTTTTCCTGTCGATGGGCGCGATTTAAACCCGCTGCTGCAAGATTTCGGCATGATCATTCACCCACCCATGTTATACATGGGGTATGTTGGCTTCTCTGTCGCTTTCGCTTTTGCTATTTCAGCGTTGATCTCAGGCCAACTCGATTCTACGTGGGCTCGTTGGTCACGACCTTGGGTTATTGCTGCGTGGGCGTTCCTTACTGTAGGTATTGCACTCGGTAGTTGGTGGGCTTACTACGAACTTGGCTGGGGTGGTTGGTGGTTCTGGGATCCTGTAGAAAATGCATCCTTTATGCCTTGGTTAGTGGGAACCGCGCTAATGCACTCTTTAGCGGTTACCGAAAAGCGAAAAGCCTTTAAGTCATGGACCGTATTGCTCGCTATTGCTGCATTCTCATTAAGCCTATTGGGCACATTTTTAGTGCGCTCGGGCGTGATAGTTTCTGTTCATTCTTTCGCAAGCGACCCTACCCGCGGGCTATTTATATTGGGTATTCTTATCGTACTGAGCGGTTTGGGCTTATTACTATATGCCATGCGTGCGTCCGCATTAAAAAGTCCAGGTCGATATCAAGCCTTTTCCCGAGAAGTGTTATTAATGGGAAATAACGTATTTTTGTGCGCCGCAACCCTAGTGGTGCTATTGGGTACTTTATTGCCTCTAGTACACAAAGAATTAGGCTTAGGCAGTATCTCAGTAGGTGCGCCATTTTTTAATCAGATGTTTACTCTGTTGATTGTTCCGTTTGTATTGTTCCTAGGCCTAGGCCCGTTAACTCGCTGGAAACATCAAACCGCAGGTGCACTTAAAAATCAGTTGTTGGTTGCCGCTGGTATTGCCATCAGTGCGGCGCTTTTAGTGAACTTCAGTTACGACACGCCTCAATATATGGGTGTGCTAGGCATGATCCTCGTGTTCTGGATTTTGGTTACCACGGTACAAGAAGTGCTTCAGCGGGTTAATGCTAACCCAAGTAATACTGGAACCTTCACAAAACTACGCAAGCTCACCCCAAGTCACTGGGGTATGGTGTTAGGTCATATCGGCTTTGCCATCAGTATTATCGGCATTACTTTAGTGTCTAACTATGAGTTAGAGCGAGATGTGAGAATGGAAGTGGGCGAAACGGTAGAGCTGGGTGGTTATGCTTTTACTTTTACCGATGTTAAGCCATTCCAAGGGCCAAACTACATCGCTGATGTAGGTGTGTTTGATGTTAACAAGGCGGATGAGTTTGTTGTACATTTAGAGCCAGAAAAGCGTATGTATACTGTTCAGCGAATGCCAATGACAGAAGCGGCAATCCACTCTACGGTATCGCGGGATTTATTTATTGCCATGGGCGAGCCTCTTGATGACGGAGCTTGGGCTGTGCGAATCTACATTAAGCCTTTTGTTGTGTGGTTATGGGCAGGTGCTGTTGTTATGGCGATTGGCGGTATTTTCTCGATTAGCGATAAACGCTACCGCATGGCCAAAGTGAAAAAAGTCTCGAAAGCTATCAATCGGATGACTGGAAAAGATAGTCACTCAGAAGTAGAGACGAAAAATGCAAGTGATGCCGGTAGTCAGGAGGTCACACAATGAAAAAGGCACCTTTAGTTGTCATTCCATTGGTTCTGTTCTCGATGCTGGTGATTTTTCTTTTCCAAGGATTGTTTTCAGACCCACGAGAGCTCGATTCACAGGTAAAAGGTAAACCCCTGCCCGAATTTGCTTTACCCGATTTAATGCAGCCAGATACAACCTATACACCAGATTCACTGAAAGGTGAGGTAACGATTGTGAATGTATGGGGGGTATGGTGTGTAACCTGCGCCGTTGAAATGCCGTATTTAACCCAGCTTAAAGATGAGCTAGGTGTGAAGTTTGTGGGCTTATATTTTGATCAAGATCTTGACCCTGACTTCGGTACAAAAACGCTCACTCGGGTGCAGCAAGAAGTGACCATTATGCTAAGGCGTTACGGAAATCCTTATGCATTCAATATTTTTGATGTATATCGCGATACGTCTTTAGATTTAGGAGTTACCGGTGCCCCAGAGCACTTCGTACTTGATGCCAACGGTGTTATTCGCATGCATCATATTGGTGACATTAATGAGCGTGTTTGGCAAAACAAAGTGGGCCCGCTTTATCAGCAGTTAGTGGCTGAGGCGAACGGTGAAACTGGAACTGATATTGATACTGATATTAAAGATACAGGGAGAGCAGGAGAATGAAGCGTTTAATCGTCCTGTTGACCCTATTTATCACTTTTTCGGTTTTTAGCGCTGAAGATAATTTTGCTTTTGATACGCCCGCGCAACGTGCTCAATTTTTAAGTTTAACCGCCGAATTACGCTGCCCTATGTGCCAGAATCAGAACATTGCCGACAGCGACGCCATGATTGCCCACGATATGCGCCGTAAGGTTTACGCATTATTAAAAGAAGGTAAGTCAGAGGCTGAAGTCATTGATTTCATGAAAGCCCGTTACGGCGACTTTGTGCACTACCAGCCACCGGTAACGATTGCCACTATGTGGTTATGGGCTGCACCTGTATTGTTTGTGATTTTCGCACTTTTATTTGTAGTGCGTCGGAAATCTTCAGCAGCGCCGCAGGATATCAAAGCCAAACTGGCTAAGGCAGATGCATTGCTTGAGCAGGAAAAAGAATGAGTTGGACCGAGTTTTATATTGTTGTTTCAGGGTTAATTACCTTAGTACTCATGCTATTGGGATTCCCCTGGCTTCGTAGAAAAAATCACGCTAAAGCTGATAGTTTAAGCAACACGCAAATTGTAAAGCAGCGACTGCAAGAGCTTAAAAGAGAAGTGAAAGAAGGCTTAATCACCGAGCACGATATGCGTGTGGCGGTAGATGAATTAAAAGTCGCGCTGGTTGATGAAAGTAGTTTTGAGTCCACGCGCACTGGCTCAGCAGGTATGCCTTTAGTTGTTGGTGGTCTAATCGCCGTCGTTGCCGGTGTGGTGGTATACGCTTCGGTAAATCAATTTAGCCAAGTACAGCGTGCATCTGACGCTATTGTGGCGTTACCGGAATTAAGCGCAAAATTAGCCAGTGGCAATGGAAGTGATTTAGGGCCTGAAGATGTAGCTAACTTGGCATTGGCTATTCGCCAGCGGCTACGAGAAGCGCCTGAAGATGATACTGGCTGGTTGTATTTGGGCCGGCTTATGTTAAGCCTAGGTCAAGAAGTGCAAGCAATCGAAGCGATAGATAAAGCGGTTGCGTTAAAGCCTGGGAATACTTCCCACCAAATTACGTTAGCGCAAGCCTTGATGACCACAGGGGATGTGAATAACCTCAATCGCGCACAAGGTGTGCTATCAAGGTTATTACAGAATACACCGGAAAATGACAATTTGGCGCTAATGATGGCAGTGGTATCTGCGCAGTTAGGCGATTTAGAAAACCTAACCCGTTATTATGGGCAAGTAAAAGATAAATTGCCCGCAGGCAACGATATTGGTCAGAGACTAGCCATGCGTGAGCAAGAGCTGCAAGCATTAGAAGGCCAAGTAGTTGTGCAAGATAGCAGCTCTATTAATGATTTGTCTGAAGAGCAAAGCTCTGTGAAAGCTCCTGAGAGTGCCCCTAATAACGCCGCTAGTGCGAAAACAGGTTTTAATATAACCGTAGATGTATCGGACCAAGCCCGTTCAGCCTTACCTCAATCCGGCTTTCTTATCGTATTTGCGCAAGACGCGAACTCAGAAAACAGAATGCCGGCAGCCGTGGTTAAGATCCCGTTACAAGATTTTCCTATCACTATTGCACTAAATACGGATAATGCAATGATGCCACAATACACGTTAGACTCATTGAGCAAAGTTACGCTTACTGCGCGTGTATCTGCCGATGGTGATGTGTCCGTATCACCCGGTGAGTGGGAAGGTAGTCAGGTTATCGAGGTGGCACCTCAAAATATGAAAGATATCAACGTAACGATAGAGAAGGAATTGTTGTGATTAAATTTTCAAAGTGGGGCTCGGTAACTGCGCTTGTGTTAGCGAGTTTGCTAGGCGGGTGTGCAACTCAGCAAGCTTCTCAACAAGTTGATCAGAATAATAACCAAGTACAAGATGCGGGCGACCCAAGGGATCCCCTAGAGCCAGTAAACCGCGTAATGTGGGACTTCAACTGGGAAGTGTTAGACGCGTACATACTGCGCCCGATCACGGTAGGTTATGTCACGGTTATGCCTCATTTTGCACGTGTTGGCCTGTTCAACGCTGCTGAAAACCTGCAAGAGCCTGCAAACTTTATGAACAATATGTTTCAAGGCAAAGTGGACGACGGTATGGATAGCCTAGCCCGCTTTGTGCTTAATTCGACCGTGGGACTATTCGGCACTATTGATGTTGCTAACCATATAGGTATAACCAAAAAAGAAGAAGAATTTGGCGAAACCATGGGTAAATGGGGCGTAGGAACGGGACCATTCTTAATGTTACCTGCACTTGGTCCAAATGATCCTCGAAGCTTTTCCGGTAACGTTGTAGACGGAATGGTATACCCAATGGCGATTATTGATGGGCAGTTTGCTATTGCACGGTATTTAGTGTCCTTATTAGAGGGGCGTGCCTCACTGATTGACCAAGAGCAACAGCTGGAGCAGTCGGTAGATGATTATGCATTTGTAAAAAATGCTTATTTCGAAAACCTTGCGTTTAAAGTTACAGACGGTAAAAGTGGTGATAAGGCGATAGAAGAAGAACAGTTAGATGACTTCGCCGAGTTCGAAGCTATGCTTGAGTATGAAGAAATGGATGTTGAAGATGACTCTTCAACAGATGGCCCTGAAGAGGACGGCCCTGAATAAGACGCCCCTCAAGGTCATTAACTCTTAGCTATTTAGCGCTTAGCTCTAGCTTGCAGCTAACTAAGCTAAACACCTAAGAAGCTAAAAACAAAAGCCCCTCAACGGTAATTCGTTGAGGGGCTTTTTAGATTCTGCTTAGCGTATCGTTGCAAGTTGCCTCACTACATACACTACTGGCTAACTAACCTTTGGGGTAACCCTGAGGATTTTGTGATTGCCAGTTCCATGTATCCGCACACATAGCTTCTAAACCTTTCTCAGCATGCCAATTCAATTCGGTAGCTGCTTTAGTTGGGTCTGCATAACATGCAGCTACATCGCCACCACGGCGCGGTGCGATAGCATAAGGAATCGTTTTACCCGATGCCTTTTCAAATGCTTTAATCATATCTAGCACTGAGTAACCCTGGCCGGTTCCCAAGTTGTATTTATCAAGACCCATATTTAAAGCAATTCTATCAATCGCTTTTAAGTGTCCATTAGCCAAGTCTTCTACGTGAATGTAATCACGTACGCCTGTGCCATCATGGGTGTCGTAATCGTCACCAAATACACTCAGCTTTGCTAATTTCCCAGTAGCGACTTGTGAAATATATGGCATGAGATTGTTTGGAATACCGTTAGGATCTTCACCAATGCTGCCAGATGCGTGGGCGCCTACTGGGTTAAAATAACGAAGTAGCACAATGTTCCATTCGCTGTCTGACACAAACAAATCAGCCAACACATGCTCTACCATTAATTTAGACATACCGTAAGGGTTAGTTGGGTGTCCAGTCGCCATATCTTCCCGTAAAGGAAGGGCTGCCGGGTCGCCATACACTGTGGCAGAAGAGCTAAACACGATGTTCTTAACGTTGTGCTTTTGCATCGATTTACACAGGGTAAGCGTGCCATAAACGTTATTTTCGTAGTAAGACAGGGGCTGCTGAACCGATTCTCCTACGGCTTTTAGGCCCGCGAAGTGGATTACGGCGTAAATACTGTGCTCACTGAAAATACCATCAAGCACGGCAGTGTCTCGAATATCACCTTGAACGAAAGTGACCGATTTTCCCGAGATAGCCTCAACACGTCTCAGTGACTCTGCACTTGAATTCGCCAAGTTGTCGAGGACAACAACGCTGTAATCCTGTTCGAGTAGTTGAAGTACAGTATGACTTCCAATGTATCCTGCGCCACCGGTAACCAAGATGGTTTTCATGCATGCTCCTTGTCTGAATTAGGTGCCAAATATTTAGCACATATAGAATGTTGTATCGGTTTAACTAATAGCGGGTAAAGAAGAAATACAAGTCCCGCCCACAACAGTGATGTCCAGTTCGATGCGGTTTGTAATATAAGCACAAAAGCGGGTATGAAAACCAGTAGCTTGAGCACGTTCATGAGTGTTTTTTCTGGAACGGTCATCCGTGATGCTGCTCTGTCTAAACGCTTAACGCGTTCGGTAAGAGGGAGACCTTTCAGTTGAGGAATATTTCGGGTGGAAAAATAAAATTTCATAGCGTACTCAAATAAAAACCGCCGACACATATTGTGTACCGGCGGTTATTGTAGGTGATTGCAAGAAAGGTTAAAACCGAAATTGCTCTAATGAGTCCCTTTCAGCAAAATTTGTTCACCTGTTTCGATTCTCACTAAACAAACTATGCTTGCGGTTCAACGCCTGCTTTTTCCCAAAAACGCGATTTTAGGCTGAGTAAAGCAATCACAATACCGATAGCAATACTAAACAACGCGATTTGTAGGTAAAGATTAGGCATTTCAGATACATTTTCAGGGTCAAAATTACCTGACAATAATCCGGCAATGATGTTACCGATAGAGTAGGTTAAAACGAAAACCCCCATCATTTGACCTGCAAAACGTTTGGGTGACAATTTACTTACCGCACTTAACGCAACCGGGCTCAAACATAGTTCACCAACTGTATGTAAAAAGTAGGTAGTGACCAACCACATGGGGGCTACTTTTAAACCTTGTGCAGCGTACTGAGAGGCCATAAACATCACCAAGAAGCCTGTCGCCATGATCACAAGGCCAATCGCACATTTTAGCGTATACGAAGGGTCAATCATGCGCTTGGCAAGATTAATCCAAAGGGCGGCAAAGAAAGGCGAAAGAATAATAATAAATAAGGAATTTGAAAGCTGGAACCATACGGTTGGGATAGTGGAAAGTCCAAACCATGATGTGAAGATTGAACCAGCGGACAAAGCTCTATCAGTATAGTTCTGAGCAAATAAGTTCAATGAAGAGCCAGCTTGCTCAAAGCCTGACCAAAAACACGCAGAGGCAATACAGACTAAAAATAATGCCCACATACGTCTTTTTTCATTATCACTAAGCGCACCTTTAAAGTAGATAAAGCCAAAGTATAAGAAAAATACCGCGGTGAAAAATACAGCTACTTGCTGAGCAAGTAACAGAGGGTCAATAACAATTGTTCCCATGTGGGCAAGAACAATAACTACGACAGCCAAAGCTACGGTAGCAATAACGGCTGTCCACGCGTTTTTCTTGGCACTGCCGGTGTAAGGATTAGTTGGAGCAGTTGAATCTGAAGATAGCGACGAGTTGGTAAAGTAGTATTGAATAAGACCGATAGCCATACCAATAGCGGCAGCACCAAAGGCGTAGTCCCAGCCCCAGTTTTCTTGTAGGTAACCTGTTACTAAATAAGCAATAAGAGAACCAATGTTAATACCCATATAATAAAGGGCATAACCACTGTCTCTTCGAGCATCTTCATCGCCATATTGTTGTCCAACCATGGCTGAAATATTGGGTTTTAACAGACCAGTACCGGTTGCTACAAGAATTAAACCTACAAAAAATAAGTTCTGTAGGTCGATAGCAAGTACTACATGCCCCAAGAAGATAATAATACCGCCGTACCACACGGCCTTTTTGCCACCAATGAGGCGGTCAGATAACCAACCACCAGGTAAACCTAAAAAGTAAACTGCACCGGTATAAAGGCCATAGATTGCCCCAGCGGTTGCTACCGTAAAACCAAGCCCTTGTGTTTGTAGGCTGGCTGTCATAAATAAAACAAGAAGGGCACGCATACCGTAATAACTCATGCGCTCCCACATTTCTGTGAAAAACAGCGTTCGAAGGCCCCCTGGATGGCCGAAAAAGCTGGTGTCGTTAGATTTTTTTATAGTCACGTTATCATTCCATATTAATTATGGTTGTTATAATAGAGCGCTTAATGCACACGCTCTTTTGATATAGGTCCAATATAGGATAAGCCGTTATACTAAAGCTCGAGTGAAGACACAAGATTTGGACGTTAAACTCCACTTTTAAGACTGTCAAAAGCAAGTTTTGTTTGAAATTTGAGCGTTGTCGCTTAGGTTGTACTTTAGGAATTTTGTAGAGAGGCAGTTCAAATAATGAAAGAGCAAATAGTGTACTTTCCATTTTCTACTTGAAAATTTGTATCGCACTTATGTTACTAATCTTACTATGAACAGTACTAAGTGCGATACAAATAGGTTTCTTGATATTGACCCTTACAGCTCTCTAATCGTGGCTAGTACAATTCGAACGATGCCATAAAGCAATAAAAGTATTACGCCAAATAAGACTAGGTTGTAAACAACCGTAGGGTACTTATTGTCATCAGGTAGGGTAGGCGATTCAATGGTCACCAAGTGTTGTAACTTTTGATAAGTTTCTACACGAGCATTTTCAAGGGTAATAAGAGAAGAAGAAAATGCTTGTATGGCTAATTGCAACTGAACCTGTAGGTTACTGTATTGCGCCATGAGTTCACCAACAGAAATATCTGAATCAGAGTTGTCGGGATCAGAGGTACTAATCTGTTCTTTACGCTTATTAATTTCACGTTGCAACGCACCGATTTCTCGCTTGATATTAATCACCTCTGGCGCTGCATCAGACATCATGGTTGAAATGGTACTCAGCTCTGCTTTCTTTTGTGCCAAGGTGGCTTCTAATGAAAAAGCAATTTGCTGAAAAGCCGCGCCTTCTGCGGTAGGGTCGAGTACATTGTATTTAGACTGAAAGCCTAGGATTTCGGTTTTAGCTAGCTGAAGTTTCTGCTCGACAATTTCGTGCTCGCCTTTCGCAAACGTCAACTTTGATTTGGCCAGATTGTTGTTGATATTGTTTATAAATTCTTCCGCTTTTACCACAATTGCTTGGTTTATAACTTGGGCGAATTCGGGGGTGAATGCGCGGGTACGAAGTGAAATAACGGACGACGACGAATCTACACTCACTTCAACGTGATCTAAGTAAAACTGATAAAAGCTTTCTTGCTTATGAGAACTTGATAAGCCGCTAAAAAAGTCGGCCTCATCAGACATATAATGTTCTCTTAAGCTAATGGTCTCATCCAAATACTTAATCATGTCTGCAGATTTGATATAAGCTTCTACTAATTGACTTTCGTTGCTAAATCCACTGGAACCCATGCCTGCCGACATAAGTAATGAAGAAGGGTCGAAGCTGCTGCCGCCATCACTAGATTTTACGATTAACTGACTTTGACTCTCATATTGAGGGGCTGCCCATATAATGAGATAGAAGGCATATAAAAACCAAGGCAGCACAAGAAAAAGTGTTTTATGCTGTTTCATCAGGTCATTCAGTTTTGTAAGCATTTTTTCCACGTTTGATAAACCTATTTTAACGATTTTTTATTGGCTGCATCTTGCGTATACACGTCAATGCCTTCTTCGAGATCAGCGTAATAAGATAATTTGCCGTCATCTATAATGACGGCGGATGTACAGAACTCTCGAATTTGATCCAGTTCATGACTTACCATGATAACCCCCGCCGTTTCACTTTTTTCTTTAAGTGACGCTCTGGCTTTTTTTCTAAACAATGGGTCGCCTACAGATGTGGCTTCATCGATAAGATAGATGTCGAAATCAATATTCATACAACAAGCAAACACAAACTTAGCCCGCATGCCTGAAGAGTAAGTGCGCACGGGTAAGTCAAAGCGCTTATCTAACTCAGCAAATGCTTGAACTTTTTCTTCGTATTCAGGCAACGACTTCACATTATTTATTCGTCCGATGAAGCGCGTATTTTCACGTCCTGTCATTTGTGGATGCACGCCAGTTTGAAGCGCTACCGGCCATGACATCGCTTTATTAGTAAGCACGCGCCCTTTATCTGGGTATTCGCTTTTCGCTAACATACGAAACAAGGTTGATTTACCCGCACCGTTTTTACCCAAGATGGCCACATTATTTTCAGTCGGGAAATCAAAGTTGAGATTCTTAAAAATATATTGGGGCCCCATTTTGCTTGGGTAGCTTTTTGTCACGTTTTCTAGTTTGATCATCGTGACAGCACCTTTTTCCACGTAATGTGATAAAGAGAAAGGCTTAAGAATAAAAATACAATGGTGATTTCAACCACGAAGCTAAAAGATACCCCTTTATGTCCGTAAGACTCAAAACAAGCATATCGGGCAAGCTCATTAAAATGCACAAGAGGATTCCAAGTGAAATATGGCCAGAGATATTCAGGCATATCTTGGAGGCTGAAAAATACACACGAGATAAACATCAAGGGACGTGTAAGCATTGACTTAATTTTGTCTACTTCAGGAACAAAAGCTAGCGCAATACCAAACACCAAGCCAATTGAAACAGAAAACAACCAAAGTAGGATATAAAGAGTGATCAACATCAGTGGGTCATGAATCTCAAAGCCATCACCCAAAAGATAGAGTGCCAAAGCCAGTAGTGCGATAACTACGGTTTTTATTGATAATTCAACAAAGCCCGCAGTTACAACAGCTGCAAGCGGTTGAACCTGCCTAAAAGCATATAATGGTTTATTCCGTCGGATGGATGTTGATACCGATTGAAGGTTAGTAGTCAGTGTTTGGAGGCCGACCAACCCAATCATCATGAAAATGAAAAGTGGTATAGAGTGAACATCGTCGCCGCTTATCAGGCCTCTTATAAACGAAAGTGCGGCAATGAAAATAAAAGGCTCTATAAAAGCCCAGCTAAGCCCAAATTTATCATTGAACTTACTTTGAAACTCACGCAGGAAAAGTGCGAAAATCACACTTCTCCAAGCGTAAACTTGTTCTTTGAACGTTACCATAACTAGTCTGTGGCTACGTTCGCAGCAATGGCGATTTGATACACGATTTGAGTAATATCTTTCACTGCTTGAAGCACTTTAGTATCAATGGCTGGCAGCACAATAATCTGGTCACCAGGTAATAGATGAGCACCACTGCCATTAGCAGTTAAAATACCGTTATCGATATTGGCAAAAGCAACGTTGCCATTTTTGCGTACTATCAAAATACGCTCATCTTCAGCGCGTTCGGTGAAGCCACCTGCCCATGCAATATAGTCTTCGGTATCTGCATCAGGGTTAAATACAACTGACTGCGGAAGTAAAACTTCACCACCAATATGTATAAGATCCGTAATTTCTGGGATCACAATAGTGTCATTTGGCTCTAAAAGGATGTTCGCAGTGTCGCCATTTTCAGACACAACCACTCGACCTTGTGGCTCAACTTGACGGGCTCTCGCAATAAAGTCAGCCACAAGTTGAGCTTCCTGTGCACGAATTGCGCCTTCACCCGTAGAGCTGATGGGGGCAGTGTACATACTGCGTTCCAAGCGCTCCAAACCTTGCTCAATAATCTCTTTTTGTTTTATCGCAACACTTTCTCGCAGAAGATAGATATTTTGCGTATCAGATAAGGTTGTATCCGCTTCAATATGATCCAGCACATCAAGTAAACGTGTGCCTTTGTCTACCATCAATTGTGATGCACCTGAGAATGCGCCAGCTACGTTAATTCGATAGATTTGTGCTTCGTTGTCGGCCACGTATTCAACAGTGTCACCAGCCTTAAGGGGCAGGGCTTCAAAATCGGCTAGACTCAAGTAACGTGCAAATTGCTTATTGTCCCTTACGCCAGCGACTGATGCATGAGAAGCAAACTCGCCTGGTCGAGCAAAGTAGTTAACTATCTCACCGTTAAGCTCTTCATCTGAAAACTCGAAAGTAAAACTATTTCGGGCACCGGTTTCAACCACGATAGTATTGCCGATAGGACGCACTAAAATAGTGTCACCATCTTTAAACGATACCTTTGGAAGCTTACCGTTTCTGAAAAATGCATATAAGTCTGCGGTAGCTATAATTTCATTATTGCGAATAACATCAATTTTTCGGAAGCTGCCACGTTGAAAATCGATACCGCCCGCCCGTTTCAAATAATACAACACACTGTCAGATGCTAGGCCCGCATATTGGCCAGGTCGTAAGATTGGTCCAGAAACGTATACCGCCACAGGCGTTGATGTAAGTAGGTTGACGTATACATTTACATCATTGGTATAAACCTGACGAATTTTACTACTTACTGTTTGGTTTACTGTACCCGCTGGTGTGTTAGCAACCCGAATTGGGCCAATATTGGGTATAAAGATGTTGCCTTGGTTATCAACAGTGGAAACATCTGAATAGTTGATTGCACCCCAAAGCCATATAGAAATTTTATCCCCAGGGGCAACCAAATAGTTATCGTTTAAACCTGTGGTTCTCTCTGATTCGAAACCACCAAGAAATAAGTTCGCAGCAAACGGTGGGTTGGCCATGGCTTGTTGTTGCGGGAAAACACTTTCAATAGTCGGCTCACCCGGAAGAGAAAGTCCGTCTCTAGGCTGAGTGCTAAATTGCCCCATTGTATTTTGCGTGCTACCTGCGCCTGGCAAAGTACGTTGGCTCTGAACGCTGAGAGGAGACACGCCTGTTGCAGCACTAGAGGTTGATGACGAGCCTGTCTGTTGAGCCCGTTGTCTTAGCTGTTCTATTTGCTCTGCACTCTGAGCATTCACCGTTTGAGATAATAAACCGATTGAAAGTACAGCTGCGGCGGTAAAAGAAACTAAATTTAACAACTTCAACTTATTCTCCTCGTGATTGAGCCGAGGCTACTAATGGGCTCAAAATAGACCAAGCTCCGCCGCGTTTACAAACGATAAGCTTGTCTTTGGTAGATTCGTTTTCAGGCTGGGTAGCAGAAAGCGTAGCTTGAAATCGAATGCAGTCGTTACCGGTGGCCGAGGTGTACAATTTAGTCGCTTGGTAATCAATGCCTTCAAGCATAATCTGAATATTCTGCACCTGACTAAACGATGAATTTAAATTTGGAATGCTTATTGCTACATCTTCTTCGGCAGACAAAGAGTATGCTAGCGATGCGTGTACTAGTGGAATATCGGCGGTTGTCGATTTAGGCACATTACTGCACGCCGCAAGCAAGCTGGTAAGCGCAACGAGTAAGAAAGCCCTTTTTTGCGTATTTAACATTGACTGTCATATCCATATAGCAATTTGGCGCTAGGATACCATAAGAATAAAAAAAAACATGCTTTCGTCACGCGTTCGGCATGAATTGCAATTCGATGGATGCTTATTTGTTCTAAAGACAGTGCACTAAGGGGGTGGTGTATGAAATTTGTTCAAAGTATTGGTGCTTATTAGCCAGTATTCATTCTGTTACAAAAGTTTTTGCTACTAAGGGTGGTTACAACAAAGAATGTTTATTATGATAAGGGAGTTTTTCCTATCCTGTTCAAATAAAAGAATGAAGCCCTCGGTAGGCCGTTAAAGGACGTTGTTTTAATATGGATACCAATTTGGTTCACATGTCACACTTTGGAAGAACACCTATCAGTGAAGCACTGATTTCTGGTGGTATGGCCGTGGTGGCACGAGGTTTTGTTTAATATGTTAGCGTACCTGCAGTTTGTTCCTCTTTTTACTGCGTTTTTTGTAGCCCTTATTTTGTTAGTGGTGATGACACCGCTAGCACATCAATTCGGCTTGGTTGATCAGCCTAGCGCGAGAAAACGCCATGCGGGTATTATTCCGTTGACCGGCGGTGTGGCTATTTTTATGGCGGTATTGGTCGCAAGTGTTGCTACTGATGTCTGGATGAAAAATAATCCTTTATTCTTTACTGCCTCGGCCTTTGTTGTGCTTCTCGGTATGCTTGATGACCGTTTCGATTTAAGCGCTAAAGGGCGTTTGATGTGCCAATTCGGTGTGGCTTCAATTATGGCGTGGAGTGCGCAAAACTATGTCACGTCTTTAGGTAATATTTTTGGCAATGGTGATATTGCGCTAAATATTAGTGGGTATTTTTTTACTGTTGTTTGCGTGGTGGGTGTTATCAATGCCTTTAATATGATTGATGGCATCGATGGCCTTGCTGGGGGCATGAGCTTAGTTATTCTGCTTACTTTAGCGGGGTTTCTAACTTTTACTGGCAACGGTGCTGCCATTATGGAGCCTTTAATTATAGTGGCTGCCATCGTACCGTTTTTGGCCTTTAACTTAAGTTGGAAGGGCTTTAAAGGAAATAAAATATTTATGGGTGATGCGGGCAGTATGTTCGTGGGCCTAACGATTGTATGGTTGCTTGTCGACCATACTCAAGGTGCTGGTGCTGCATTCAGACCAATCACCGCGGTGTGGTTAGTTGGATTGCCGTTAATGGATATGGCTGCAATAATGTATCGCCGTGCACGTAAGGGCCAATCCATGCTTCGCCCAGACCGCCAACATTTACACAATATTTTTATGCGAGCAGGCTTATCGAGCCGTCAATCTCTCATTGCGATTTTGTGTATGGGTGCCTGTTATTGCGTAATTGGGATTGTGGGTGAGATATACTTAGTACCAGAATACATCATGTTTTGGGGTTTTATTTGTCTACTTGTCTTGTATAGTATCGTCATTCAAAATATTTGGAGCGTGCTTCGCTTTATCAAAAAGCTTTAGCGTAATATTCCTAATGCGTTGATAAATTGAATGCTAGAACTAAATTTCGAACGCCGGTGTAATAAGATTAGAAAGCGCTTTTCTTTTACTTTTCCAATGTTTCAACGCTTTAAAATTGGTAATTCTGTTTGGACTCAAACCTTTCAATTCTTCACAACAACTATAAGAACAAATGTGTTGAAACCTTGGTGGCCATGGCTGTCTATGGGGGCGACAAGGTTGAGTGGGTAGAACAAGCGATTGACAGTATTCTCAATCAGACCTATCGAGATTTTGTTTATATCATTGTCATTGACGGAGAAATTTCCGTTAAGATGATGAATAAACTTAAAGATAAAGCCTTTTCCGATCATAGGGTTGTACTAGCCCAAAACGCGACTAAACCTGGTTTAGCCAGCTGCATGAACAAAGCGGCCGAATGGGGACTATCGTTGAGTCCTGCGTACTTCGTAAGAATGGATGCGGATGATATCTCCATTCCAAACAGACTCGCACGCCAAATAAGCTACTTACGTAAGCATGCCTATATATCAGTATTGGGATCGGCGCTAACTGAAATCAACGAGCACGGTATCAAAGTGGGCGCGAGAGTCATGCCTTCGTCTCACAAGCAAATTGTGAGTATATTGCCGCGGCGGTGCTCACTGAATCATCCTACCGTGGTAATACGTTACACGGTGTTTGAACAGGGCTATAGATACGATAGCAACCTGATGAACACTCAAGACTATTTTCTTTGGGTGACCTTGGCTTCTAACGGCTTTGTGTTTAGAAACCTTAAAGATCGTTTATTGAATTTCAGGCGAGTAAATAACTTTTATAAGCGTAGAGGCTTTAGTAAGTCACTCAACGAATTTAGAGCAAGGTTTAATGCCATGCTTAAACTAAAAAAGCTAACGCCTTATAATGCCGCATATGCATGTGGTGTACTAACGCTTCGGTTAATGCCTGGGAAAGTCGTTAAATTAGCGTATAAACTCGATCGTCATTTATTGGATAGGTTTGGCAAACATTGAACTGTGGAATTGTCGTTGTACTTTATCACCCTGATATTCAACATGTGCAATCACTTATCGATGGGTTCATGCACTGTGAATGGCCTATCGTATTAGTTGACAATTCTTCTGAAAAAAACGTCTTATCGCTGTCTTCTCACTGCAAGTATTTCCATTACCCTGATAACGTAGGCATTGCTGAGGCTCAAAATATAGGCCTCAATTACCTATTTAAAAATGGTATGTCCCATGCGGTAGTGCTAGACCAAGATAGCCTTTTTACGGCGAATATGGCGTTAGACTTATTAGCCCAATACCATACGCTTGAGCAGTCTTATAAGATAGCGGCCCTTGGCCCTTCAATACACTGTCGATTTACCGATAAACTTGCCGTAGGCCGGGTTCAAAAGGGACGTCAAATCGATAGCCAGGTTAGAGAAGTAAAACAAATTATTGCGTCAGGTATGATGCTATCTTCTTCTGCATTTTCTACGGTCGGAAATAAAGAAACAGGCCTATTCATAGACGGTGTCGATCATGAATGGTGCTGGCGAGCCAATAAGCTCGGTTTTTCTATATTCCAGTCTTTATCAGTATGCATGCCGCACCGTCAAGGTGATGATCGTGTAAAGGTGCTAGGCCTAACCTTCAAGCAAGGTGCACCAATTCGACTTTACTACCAAATGAGGAACGTATTACTCTTAGCTAGAAGGGGGTATGTGCCACTTTATTGGAAGTGCCGTCATCTTCCCGCAATACCGCTACGATATATTGTTAATCGGTTCTACTTTCCCGATGGTAAGAAACGTGGGCATTATTTACTGAAAGGGCTAATTGACGGCATCGGTGGGAAGCAAGGAAAGATTCAAGAGCGTAGTGCAAAGTAGGCTTTAAGTTGTTTATGCAATGGTTTTAGTTGGAGTTTTAAAAGCATTGCTTAATGAACGTAAAGTTTCACCAAAGATGTGCAGGTGATTGTTGTTGGTGCATGGTGATGAGTTAAAAAGGGGCGCTGATTAAGCAAATCCTTTTATTTCAAAAACATTATTTTTCAATGGTATTACGCTAATCAGCACCAGTTGTATGTATTGTGAATTGAAATATGTGCTTCACGATGAAGCTTTTTATTTTTTATAATAGAAATCATTATGAAGTGAACTTTACGTTTTATTAATGCGTAACCGTTTCGAGCCAAAATGAAGTTGTTAGTATGGAATGTGGATTGCATACTTCATTTTAGGTTGAGGATTATCAGTACAAGGACATTAAATTATGAGTCAAGTAAAGAAAGCCGTTATTCCAGTTGCGGGTCTAGGCACCCGAATGCTTCCTGCTACAAAAGCAATTCCTAAGGAAATGCTTCCTGTGGTAGACAAGCCACTAATTCAGTATGTTGTGAAAGAATGTGTTGCAGCAGGGATCAAAGAAATCATATTGGTAACCCATGCTAGTAAGAACAGTATTGAAAACCACTTCGATACGTCTTTTGAGCTTGAAGCCACATTGGAAAAGCGTGTTAAGCGTCAGATACTTGAAGAAGTACAGTCAATTTGTCCAAAAGATGTCACCATCATGCATATACGCCAAGGTGTGGCGAATGGTCTAGGTCACGCTGTATTGTGTGCCCGTCCAATCATTGGTGATGCGCCTTTTGCGGTAGTATTGCCAGATGTAATCATTGACGATGCAGCAAGCGATCCGAAAAAAGATAACCTTGCAGATATGGTTGCTAAGTTTAATACCACTCGTGTTAGCCAAGTTATGGTAGAGCAAGTTCCTCAAGAAGATGTGACCAAATTTGGTATTGCAGACCTTGATGGCGCAGCGATCGAGCCTGGTGAGTCTGCTAAAATACACAAAATGGTAGAAAAGCCTGCCCTTGATGAAGCGCCGTCTGACTTAGCGGTTGTAGGTCGCTACGTGCTATCTGAGAAGATTTGGGACTTACTTGAGTTCACGCCTCCTGGTGCCGGCGATGAAATTCAACTTACAGATGCTATCGATGCATTAATGAAGGTGGAACAAGTTGACGCTTACTACATGAAAGGTAAGAGCCATGACTGTGGTAGTAAACTGGGTTACATGAAAGCTAACGTAGAGTATGCGCTTAGACACCCAGCGTTAGGCCAAGAATTTAAAGAGTATATTGCTAGCCTAAGCATCTAAAATTATAGCATCTAACATTACAGCTATTTAAAAGCGCGCTTACGGCGCGCTTTTTTGTGCGAGTCTTCCAAACTGAGTAACACCAAGTGAATTACTCAGTCTTTTACTACAACATAACCTTGTAGCTTAGATAGCATCTTTTCACCAATGCCTTTTACTTCGGTTATTTGTGCAACTTCTAAAAACGGCCCAACATCTTGTCGGTAAGCGATAATCGCTTTTGCCTTAGAAATACCTACGCCAGGTAATGTTTGAAGCTCTTCAATACTAGCGACATTAAGGTCGATTTTTTTAGCTATACCAACACTCACCATTGATGATGAAGCATCATTATCTAATGGGGTAGCCGATATGGCTGGTGTGTAAATAAATAGCGCAGATAAAACCATAAGGCTTGTTAATTGTCTTTTCATTGTCATTCCTTGTTTGAGGTGTACACCATTTGTACAGCGTTGATGTTACCTACAGAGGCAAATATGAAAAGACCAGTTTTGGGACAGTTTTATCGAAGTGCCAACACTAGGTTGAGGCGTGCCATATTTTTTCTTTTCTTTTCTTTTCTTTTCTTTTGTTTTCTTTTTTTTGGGGGGGAAGAGGGAGAGGAAGCAGGGGAAAAATGTATGCAGTAAGAGACAGATACAAAAAAGCGGGCTTTAAGCCCGCTTTATCAATAACGTCTATTTAACCTTAAAGGCGGTCAATCAACGCTTGAGTAAATTCATTTGTACCGGCTTCACCACCAAGGTCGCGAGTAGTGCGGTCACCAGTTTCAATAACGTCTTTTAATGCGCTACGAATTTTTTCTGCTTTATCACCCATGTTCAAGTATTCAAGCATTTGAGCTGCAGCAAGAATAACAGATGTTGGGTTAGCCAAGTTCTTACCAGCAATATCAGGAGCAGAGCCGTGAACAGCTTCGAAAATAGCACAGTCTTCGCCGATGTTAGCGCCAGGAGCCATACCAAGGCCGCCAACAAGGCCAGCACATAAGTCAGAAAGGATATCACCGAATAAGTTAGTGGTAACAATCACGTCGAACTGGTGTGGGTTCATTACTAACTGCATGCACGTGTTGTCTACAATCATTTCTGTAGATTCGATATCTGGGTAGCGTTCGCCCACTTCTCGAGCCACTTTCAAAAACAAACCTGAAGTTGACTTCAAGATGTTAGCTTTGTGCACTGCGGTAACCTTCTTACGGCCTTCGCGACGCGCTAATTCGTAAGCGAAAGTAACGATTTTTTCAGCGCCGTCACGAGTAATTTTACTCATTGCTTCAGCTTCGTTACCGTCTTCAGAAACCACTTGTCCAAGGCCTGAATACATACCTTGAGTGTTTTCACGCACGGTAATGATATCGATATCTTCGTAACGCGCTTTAGTGCCTTTGAACGAGATCACAGGACGTAAGTTTGCGTAAAGTTTAAATTGCTTACGCAAGCTAACGTTAATTGATGTGAAACCTTCGCCAACTGGTGTAGTTAGTGGGCCTTTAAGTGCAACTTTGTTTTTAGCAATAAGGTCAAGTGTTGCTTGTGGCAGAAGTTCACCATGCTCTTCAAGGGCAACTAAGCCTGCATCTGCGTAGTCATAGGCAAAATCACAGCCAACTTTATCTAAAATTTTAGTGGTTGCATCAATAATGTCTGGGCCAATGCCGTCACCGCGAATGACTGTAATGTGTTGCTGAGTCATGTGGAAGGATCCTCTGATAATTCTATTGTCAAAATCGTTAGGTTTACTACATTTTAGCTTAGCGAGCGAAACGCGCCAAAGAAGACCGCCTCATCTTTTTATTATTATGAAAATTAGGGGTAGTTTTTTGAAGCGGCGCTAAGCGGCGTATTTTATACGATAGCGGGGCTAAGTTATAGCCATTCGTAAAGATTAATTTTACTAGTGCAAATTAAGTGGGCAAAACAGATATTCGCCAAGTCTTTCCATCACGTTGCGGATATCTTCTCTTTTCAAGTTAATGCTTCTTACTAAGGTGTCGAAGGTATTATCTGTGGCTGCATCTCGTGCATCTAACGGGAACAAATACTCTCTGGCAAGGCCAAAAGCGAGTTGTAAAATAGCGTGTTCCTTTTTCAAAGACGCGGCTACCTCTGCGTGTCGTCTGCCTGACTGATGAATTACCGCTCGCCATGTTGCACTTTGGTGCCAATTTCCAGCAAGTTCACCTGAAATAGCGTGCCATGAAGAAACGCCTTTAACCTTGAAGGCTTTATCTATCTGAAAGTAGTCTTTTTGACTAACCGGTAGTTTCGTCGCGACTTTTAATCCTGGCAGCGTGAATAAGGGCGCACATAAAAATGTGGTTACTAGCGCGGCAGATTGAGGAGTAAATTTGGTTTTTGTTATTGATGCTAACTGCGCCGCAGTACCACACGCCAAAGAGGTAAATTGTTTGCTGATGGCAAGCAACGGATATTGGTGTTGGGTTAAGCGTTCTATCAAAGCATGTTGTACCAGCATATCGCCCACTCTTTCCAAACCATAGGTTAGTATCGCTTGTTTAAGGCTTGTTACGGTGAGCTTAAGGCGATTGTCTAAGCTTGCAGTGGAAAGCAAGAATTGCTGGAAGCTGGGTACCTTCTCTACCTTCTGACATAAACTAGGTACATCCACATCAGTTTTTTGTAATTCGTCAATAATCGCTATTAGGGCAGAGGGAGGGCGCTGAATAGGGAAAGTGGCGGGTAAAAAAGGCTGCTCTCCTTTCACGCTTCGGGCATTCTCACATGCTTGATATTGACCAGTGAATGCTTCAAAACTCAGGTACAGGTCTTTGGGGGCCAAAAGTGCAGTGCGTTCAACCCATAGTATTTTCTCGTCTTCGTCTCTACTAGGTGAATGCACAAGCGCATGCTGTTTTTGTATATCAATTACAATGGCGGGGTGCGCTTTTACGTACACGCTAGCCCCAGGCGAAGGTATTGAAATGAGTGATGCAATAGGATGCAGGAAAGTTCGCTGCATTGTAGGTACACGCTGAGCGATAAACGCCAGAAGGCTCGACCTTGAGTGGGTTTCAGAACAATAGGAGAACACACTGGTTATCAAACTTATGCGCTGCAAAGATGTTAATTTTGCTTCGCCGACATGCTTTATTGATTGTGAGCTGAAAAGCACTTTTTGCAACGCAATAATTTGTCGCCACATGGTGAGATGATGGTCGTTGATGAACGCAAACAGTGCTTTTTTCTGACTGATTGCCTCATCTTTCGATTTCTTAGCTAAATTAGAAGAAGCCAGATTAGAAGCGACTAAATAGTACGTAGCCAAGTGAGCCGCAATAATATGCTGTAAAAAGTGGTCGTTATAGTTATTGAGCTTGCCAAACAGTGCTAGGTTCAACATATGCCGGGTGAGAGTATCAATATCACTCGTACATTTTTGAAGGGCTAAAGGAATGGCGGGGTGGGCTTGAGCAAATGAAAGTGTAAGCTTAGCTCTCTGAAGACAAGTGTTAACAGTGTTTTGAGGCGATGAAGTCAGTGCAGGTAGCGAAAGCAGAGCGTCCGAAAGCTCAGAAGCATCATTGAGCTCCATTTGGCTAGCTTTGCTGGTAACTTGAATACGCCCCGTCGCCCCACGCAATTAGTTTCTCGTTTTCAAACAATAATGGCGTGCATTCGTCTTGCGTGGTTAAACCATCAGCACGAACGTGCTGGGTACGGTAAAACATCACTTGAATAGCATTTTCATTTTGTCGTTTGGCTTCGGTAATATCAGGCGAACCAAGCAAGGCCAGCACTTCCTCTCGGGTGCTACCCAGCTTTAATTTGGTAATTTGCACGCGGTTATATTCTTCGCGGTCTTTCCAGTCCATATTTTCAGGTTTATCGGGATAAACTGAAATCACTAGAAATACAAAAGCTGCATACAATGCTATGCCAGCAAAAATGAGTCGAATTACCTTGGAGTTCATAACCCTAACTTTTCGTTTTTCTGCGCTAATATAAACAATTTACAACATGTATATAGGTTACAAACTGTAATTTCGCAGTTCCTTTGTTTGAATAACTACTTAAGTCTACAGTGTACCGTAAAAAGTTCGTCGACGGTAAGTGTTAAACGTAAGGAAATGCGTCTAGTTATTTCTCAATTGTGTAGCAAGGTGTGTATGCAGAGCCAGGAAGCTTCATTCTTTGTTGAGAAACAAAAGATTCTAATAGTGTATCAACCCGCTCCATTAACTTGGCATCCCCTGTTAGCTTAAATGGTCCATGCTGTTTAATGTGCTGAATACCTTCCGCTTTGACGTTGCCCGCCACAATACCTGAAAATGCCTGCCTTAACGCTATCGCTAGCGAGGCATTATCCTGATCATGATGTAAAGCTAAACCTGACATGCTTTGATGAGTAGGAATAAAGGGGCGCTGAAAATCTTCTTCTATTTTCAGTGACCAATTGAAGCTGTAGGCGTCGCCCATTGCTTCTCGGTACTTCTTAACTCGCCCAAGCCCTGTGCGCATAACCCGAGCTACTTCTTCAGGATCGTCAACAATGATCTGGTATTTACTCTGTGCTTCTTTCCCTATCGTCGCACCGATGAATACATCAATGGCTTCAAAGTAAGCCTCAGAACCCGCTGGACCGGTAAGGATCACAGGGAAGGGCTGCTGGGCATTTCGTTCATTCATTAAAATGCCAAGCAAATAAAGCAACTCTTCGGCAGTACCCACACCGCCAGGAAAAATCACAATGCCATGGGCTAGGCGAACAAAGGCCTCAAGGCGTTTTTCAATATCTGGCATGATGACGAGTTCATTAACAATCGCGTTGGGTGGCTCTGCTGCGATAATGCTAGGTTCAGAGATACCAATGTAACGGCCTGCCTTATAGCGTTGTTTTGCATGCCCAATGGTAGCCCCTTTCATTGGGCCCTTCATTGCACCTGGTCCACAGCCTGTGCAAATATTCATTTCTCTAAGACCTAACTGGTATCCCACTTCTTTCGTATATTTATACTCAGTTAGATTAATAGAGTGCCCGCCCCAGCACACCACAGTATTAAGGCTATCGTTTCCTTCAAGTGCCTGAGCATGACGTAACATGTCAAACACCATGTCGGTAATGCTCACACTGTCGACAGGCGCACTTTTGTGGGTAAAAGCATACTTATTACCCATGAAAAGCAGGTCGCGAAGCACTGCAAAAATATGCTCATGCACACCATTAACCAAGGTGCCATCAACAAAAGCTACTTCGGGTGGATTGACTAATTCAATTTTGACGCCACGCTCTCTTCGAACCAACTTGATATCGAAATTTTCGTAAGGTGCAAATAGCACTTCATAATCATCTTCATCGACACCACTATTGAGTACTGCTAAACAACAGTTTCGAAACATGCCGTAAAGTGCGCTATTTGTTGTATCTTGCAATTGAGCCACTTCAATTTGCGACAACTGACTCATCCAACCAACAGGATTTAACTGCACTTTCTTCATACTTATTCGTCTCTGTCAGTGATAACGCGATTTCGACCGCTATTTTTAGCTTGATATAGCAAGTTATCAGCCCGTTCAAAAACGGCGTCTGGTGTGTCACCTTTTTTGAAAAATGAAGCGCCAAATGATGCCGTTATGGTGACTTTTTCTTGCTTAAATTTAAACGGTAAAGAGGCGAGTTTAGTTCTCATAGTTTCAAGCAAACTGGTGACTTTTTGCTTACTCATGCCTGGCAGAAGCAAAACAAATTCTTCACCGCCCCAGCGCGCCATAAAGGTGTTCTCTGTTAACTGCTGCTTAAGATTCTTGCCTACCACTTGTAGTGTTTTATCACCGGCAGCATGACCGAAACGGTCGTTGATTGACTTAAAGTGGTCTATGTCGATAACGGCCACCGCCAAGTCATCGCCGTTATCTTGCCAAGACTGAACCGCCTTCGATAACTTTTCATTATAAGCTTGGCGGTTAGGCAAGCGGGTAAGCGGGTCGGTTTGACTGAGCATCATTTGTTCAGCCAGCTTCTTTTTATAGGTAAGCGTTTGCTTTTGTAGCTGCTCAATTCTGCTTTGCATTGAGCCAAGTAACCCCATTAATGACTCTTGGCCTTGAGAGTCTAACTGCGCTTGTTCATTCAATGTGCTGGCAATATTTTGAACACAGAATTGCGTATGCTCTTTAAGTGACTCCAAAGAGTCGCTGTGTGATACCGCTTCTTCAATACTTTCAATATGTGATTGCAACTGCGCATTACCAACTTGTCGCTGCTCAAACTGAGTGCGGCTGTTTTCCATACTAAGCTGAACGTCTCCGCCCATTTTGCCTAAGGAGTTATGCAAGCTTTGAATAACCTTGCCGGTTAAGCTGGCTTCAGCCATCGCGTCTTGCACTATCATTCGAAGAATAACAACACAGCTTTTCAGCAATTGGTCTTCCGACATGCCTTCCGTTAGTTTTTTCTGTATATCAACTAATTGACTATCATCAGGTTGGCGTTGAGCGTAGCTGGCAATAAGTTGGTTTAGTTCCTCTAAAATAGACTTATAAAGAGGGTTTACCGTATTGTCTTTATTGCTCTTTTTATTATTTTCTAGTACAGGTGCTTCACCTTTACTATTTCCAACCGCAGGCTCACTTGCTGCGCTACTCGCCAATGCCGCATGATGCAACTCAATAGCTTGCTGGAACAGCTTGTAAATACTAAAAATATCCCCAACCGGCTGGTTCAGGGTTATCAATTGCTGTGTGGCTCGTTTTTGAAGTACTTGATCTTCAAACACGACTTTTTGAAGACGCTTAGTTGCACTTTCTAACAAGGCGACGGTTTCAATACTGTATTTTTTTAAAGTCAGTTCTTGATGTTGAAGCGCGCTATTAAGCTTATTGATGCTCACCGTGGCAAGAGTAAAGTTTGGCGTACCAGACAAATGCCCTCTCAATATTTGTAGTTCACTATCAATTTTGTCGGAAAAACCTTCATAAAAGGCAGACAAGCGAACGATAAATTGTGAAAGTAGCGTATTGTGTTGCTTGTAGGTTTGAAGCTGTTTGGCGTCCATAATCGTTGTTTACTCAACCTTAGGTGAAGTCATCCTGCACATTTAGTGATTTTTATTAAATCTGTGCGCTAAATTACTGGCGAGCTTGCCTTTTATTTGCATAGGGTGTTTCAAAATTTGAACGGAAAGGATTAATGTCGAGCCCTCCTCGCCTTGTGTAACGCGCGCATACTGTCAACTTCTCAGGTTGGCAGTGTTGCATAATGTCACAATAAATACGCTCTACACACTGTTCATGAAATTCATTGTGTTGTCTGAAGCTAATCAAATATTTCAGTAGCCCTTCATGATCTAAGCCTTTCCCTTCATAACGAATTTGCACACTTGCCCAGTCAGGCTGACTGGTAATAAGGCAATTCGATTTCAGCAAATGAGAAACCAAGGTTTCGGCTTTTTTATCGCTCGTTACTTTTAAGAGCGATGTGTCAGGCTCGTAAGTTTCAACAGCGATATCTAGTTCATCAAGCAGTACACCTTCAAATTCTTTGAATGTTAGTGTATTGAATTGATTGGGAAGCGTTAAGCTAACCATTACGGGTTCACCCGCACATTTTGACAGGTCTGATGCCAATGTGGCGCGCACATCCTCAGAGCTTTCAAAAGCGGTTTGATTAAAGCTGTTTAAATACAACTTGAATGATTTCGACTCTATGAGATTTGCCGAGGTGATAGGTACATAACATTCAAGCAAGGCTACGTTAGGCTTTCCCTTTTTGTTGAGCCAAGATAGCTCATACCCAGTCCATGTATCAATACCGGTAAAGGGCAGGGCGTTAGCATCCAACGATAACGTATCTCGGCTTAAGCTACGGGGCACGCCCTGAAGTAGGTCGGGGTTGTAATGAAATTCATATTCAACCTGCTTTCCCAATGAGAGATCTTTGGGGGCAGAAATAGAAATTTTATCGTTTGCCTTCGAAGTCATATTTACCTATATATTTTAACTGTTTTAGATGTGCCGTCTTACTTGAACTTGGCACCTTATACCTATAGTGTACCTCAAAAATATTGGTGTAACCCCATAATGGCCTTAACAATTAGTAATGAATTAACCCAACTTATCGGTGCATTCACTTCTCGCTACGAGGGCAGTGGTAGCCCGCTGACCATACCTTATGATAGTCAATGGCCCTCACCTTGCTACTTAAAGCAGGGAAATGAAGGAGAATTGGTACCGTGGGAGCCTAAGCGCCAAAGTGATAGTCAGCATTCAGCGCTAAGTTTTAAGAATGTCGAAGAGGCATTGGACATTACGCTCAACGCAGATTTTTGTCAGTTCTTTACTCAATTCTTCAGTAATAATCTACCGGTAGTAGCTGAACATGGGTCTTGTGAGCTATTGCAAGTTTGGAATGAAGAAGACTTTGAACGGCTTCAACAAAACTTAATTGGGCACCTGTTAATGAAAAAGAGACTTAAGCAAGAACCTACCCTCTTTTTCGCCTTAACCGATGAGGATGATTTTGTTTTAAGTGTGTTAAATAGCACTGGAGAAGTGGTATTAGAGCAAGTTGGAAGGCCACCTAAAAAAGTTATTTCGCCAAGCCTACCTGCATTTATCGCCACACTACGACCTGAATAAGGTCCTGTGTCATGCCGGTTAGAATATACACGGCATCTAATCGTTGCCCATATTGGTGGCGCTGAAGTAGCTGGCGCTGAATGCGAGCAGCGTCATTGTCTATTAAGCGGTTCTGCTGTAATACGAGACTAGGCCCTTTTAAGGAGGGTCTATTAAGAGGGCTTAATAGATGCTTCTAGCCGCTGTTGTAGCACCGTCATTTGCTGTTCAAGCACTGCAACCCGCTTTGAAAGCGACGCAATTGTCTCTACGTCCTTCCCGTTAATAGATGCAGGATCAGATGCGCCATTGGCAGCATTGAAATGTTTAATAGCCTCAATAGCCTCTGTTACCGATGCTTTAAAAGGCGCTTTTGCTCTAAGTAGTGCAACAGAAGGCGAAGTCCCTTTTTGCACCATTTGCTGACATACAATCATTAATTTCTGCAGATTGTTATTTTGCAGTGACATTTCGTTGACCAATAAATTACAAGACGTTCAGCTTATCCATTCCAGATTGATTTCGCTAGGTTTTTTAACCAATAATTTGTGTCAAACTGACCATTAATTAAGGTAATAAACCACGCTTTATAAATACAACCACCACTAATTTAAAATAAACCTATTAAAATCAGCATTTTAAATAGTTGGTCTCATTCTTGATTACTCTATTGCATATAACAAAATTATAAACGATAAAAATCAGAGGAAACCACATGAAATCGATTATCTTACCGCTCGCATTAGCATCATCATTTTTACTTACGGGTTGCGTGGTATCTGTAGGTGGGGGAAGTGATAGCCATTACGGTACTGATGTAGAAGACCGAGAGTACAATAACCGCAAACATATCTCGAACCTTGAAAAAGGAATGAGCTATGAAAGCGTCTTAAGAAAAATGGGTGTGGCTGATTTCAACGAGCTTTATGAAAAGCAAGACGGTACCTATCGCGTATTGTTTTATCGTACTCAAAGAACCATGGGTGATGGCATAACAACGAAAGATGAATGTACCCCAATAGTATTTAAAGATAGTGGCCTAGTAGGTTGGGGTGATAGCGCTTACCACCTAATGAATTAAAGGTAACATTAATTTAACATCTTGGTGTTTTTACCGTAAAGTGACCATTAATTGGTCACTTTTTGCTTTCTGTGACTATAAATTCGTAGATTAATGAGGGCAGCACCCATGACAAATGACACCCTAACCGACAGCCAAGTGATGAATACGCAAGGGGGTGAGCAACCCACAGTCAATGACCCCATAGCCAATGACGCTATAGTCAATAAAGCAATGGAGCCACTAGTGTCTTCCCTTGAGTCTATCAAAGCAATTTACCTCGGCGTGGATGATTTGAAGGTTGCTGCTTCTATATTATTTAATGCGTACGTAGACGACCCACTTTTTAGCGACATATTTCAAGCTGAAAAAGAAGGTTATGAAAGCCGGTTGCGCTCTGCTATCAGAGAAGAGTTGAACGCTTTTTGGGTGGCGGAACAGCCTATTGTTGGGTTGTTCGATGGCGAGAGACTACTCGCGGTTGCTTGCCTTACCGCGCCAGATGCTGCATTTGGTTCTGGGCGTTACTGGCATTGGCGTTTGCGTATGTTACTTACCGCTGGCCTTTTTGGTACAAAGCAAATGCTAGAAAAAGAAGAAAAGGTACGCGCATTAGTTCCTGCTGTTAACTTTCATATGCTAAGTTTTATTGCCGTTCACCCTGATTATCAGCACCATGGACTCGGTCATACACTATTGGGTGCTATCGACAGTGTGGTGGAAGAAGATGCTAAAAGTGAAGGGGTAGCAGTGTTTGTTACAGTAGCTAAACATAAGCCCTTTTTTAACGACGATAACTATGACGTGGTGGGAGAGCTAAGCCTATCTCACGTGAAAGGAGATGTCATGTTTAGGCGAAAGCCTGCATAAAGTGTCATAAAAAATGCGCACACTGGGTTAAATTTTACGTCATTATTAATAAGGAAGTACGCTGATGCTAAGCGCGCAAGGAAGTTGCCTGTGTGGGGCTATTAACGTTGTTGCAGAGAATATTAATCCTAAATTCACAGTTTGCCATTGTGATTCTTGCAGACAGTGGGGCGGCTCGGCGCTGTTCGCATTACAATGCGGTACGCAGGTCAAATTTGAAGACACAACCTCCGCTGGCAATAATGTAAGCATTCATCAGTCGTCAGACTGGGCTTCTCGCGGTTTTTGTGGCAACTGTGGTTCCCACCTTTTTTATAGGCTTAATGAGACCGGCGAGTACAATATTCCTGTCGGTATATTTCAAGCACTAGATGGGCTGGAAATGGATATGCAGTACTTCAGCGATCAACGCCCACACTATTATTGCTTTTCGAATAAAACGAAAGAAATGACCAAGGCTGAAATCATGGCGTATTTTGCTCAAAAGTCTTAAGTTACTTGTATGCAATGCTCGCAACTTTTGTAAAAGCCAGAGCAAGCTATCCAGCGTCTCAACATTTAATTTTCGGGATCTCTTCCCAACGGGTAGTGGCTCTTTTCGTCAAAAAGTCTCTTTTCATGGCAAAATTTTGTTGAAAGCCCCTAGCGCCAAAATGCATCGTGTTTTTGCCATACCTAGCATTGGTACTATCAAGCACTGCCATTAATGCCGAGTTGTCTGTACTGGGCGTAAACAAATCGTCTTGGCGATGTGTCTCGTCGCAAATGTCCAACAGACCCACCCCCACTTTGTAATACCGCACGCCTGGAATAAACAGTTTATTGAGCGCTTCAGATGCTGCGTGAATAATATGTCGCGTATCATTGGTAGGCACAGCAAAGTTAGAAAGCGCCGATTGCTTTACATATTTGCCATCGTCATGAGGAGAATTGGCCGCAAAAAAGGTGGCGCTGTGAGCAAGGGAATGTTGAGCGCGGAGTTTTTTAGTGGCTATTTCAGCGTGGGTCGCTAACGCTGCTCTTAATTCATCTTGTGTGGTCACTCTATTTCCAAAACTACGGGTGCTATAAATTTCTTTTTTAGCGGGTCTTATTTCATCCCACGTCATTCTTAGTTCCCCTTGAAGTTCTCTAACGGTGTTCTCCAGTACGATAGAGAAATACTTACGCATTTTAGCGGGAGATTGTTGTGACAGTGTGTAGGCATTATTAATGCCCATGGCCATCAATCGTTTTTCCAAGCGCCCACCAATACCCCATACATCTGCTACTGCCATACGGGATAATAATGCCTGCTTTTCCTGTGGCGTATTAATAACCGCTGAACCTCGAAAACCGTCTAGCTTTTTTGCAGCGTGATTAGCGGCTTTAGCAAGAGTTGGAGTAGGACCAAACCCAACACCCACGGGAAGCTTTACCTCCCGCCAAATGGTTTTTCTTATCTCATACCCTAGGGCCAGCCATTCGCTATCGTTTAGGCGTGGCGAAAAGCGCATAAAAGCTTCATCAATACTGTACTCGTGCAATTCATCACAGAATTGCGCCATCACAGAAAACATTTTTGAAGACACGTCGGCGTACAACTCATAGTTAGACGAGCACACAACAACCCCAGCTTTTTTGGCTTCCTCTTTTACCTGAAAGTAGGGAACAAACTTTTTAAATCCTAATCTTTTGGCGATAGGGCAGGCCGCGACCACACAGCCATCGTTATTACTCAAAACCATTACAGGTTTGTTTCGCAGGCTAGGGTTGTAGATTTTCTCTACTGATGCATACATGGACGTGACATCTACCAGCGCAAACACTACTCACTTCCTAATCGGTGGGAAAGTTTTTTGTGAAGCCTAATAGAGCGCGTTACCACCCCTTCTATTGAAAACTCGTCGCCTTCTTTTAAAAAGTAAGGTTTGTACAATGGGGATGAAGAACGTAAGCAGCCGTGGCGTTTGTCTACACGCTTACACACGAACTCGCCGTTTAAGGTCGCCACAATAATGCACATGTCTAAAATGTCTTCAGCCCTTGAGACAATCAGCAGGTCGCCATCGTGAATGCCATCGTCCATCATCGACTTGCCTTGCGCGTAGCCAATGAAGGTAGCAGCCGGTTTGTCGATAAGGAGGGAGTCTAGACTCAAACCTAGCTCTGTATATTCTGCTGCTGGCGATTCGAAACCAACGATGCCCGCTTGCGCTGTGATAGGAATAAATTTAAGCATACACTTCTAAAAAGTACTGGTTATTTATACAGTATTTTAGTGCGTTCTCTTTCTGCGATCAATCAAAGCAAAAAAAAACTTCGCTTTAGTGCGCCTGAAAAAGCCCTGGCAATCATCATTCGTAATGAGGACCTCTTTCAGTTACTTGTAAAGCAAGCTAGAGATAACTAATAAGCTGATTCTGTAGGGTGATTTTTAAGCTATATTTATAATGCAAATACACAAGGACCAAGAGTGTTGTAAGCGGTATTGGGCCACTTCTAAATACCAAATTTAAGGGAACTTCATGAAAAGGCTATTACACGGCGCAATAATTATTAGCGGCCTACTTTCGATAGTTGCTTGTACAAATCAGACATTACAGACCAAAAGCGCAAATGCACTCTCAACTGAACACAAAGCAGTTTCATCTTCACTAATTCCACGACAAGTTTTGCTTGGAAACCCAAGTCGCTATCAGGGAAGAATTAGCCCAGATGGTAATAAAATGAGTTTCAGAGCGCCGGTCGATGGCGTAATGAATCTCTGGGTTGCCGAACTCGGGGATATCGCCAACGCCAAGCCAATGACCCAAGATACAGGGCGCGGCATTCCCACTCATTTTTGGTCATTAGACAGTCGTCAGATTTTTTTCACTCAAGACAAAAATGGTGATGAAAACTGGCATCTCTATCGAATTGATATTGATAGTGGCGAGATAGCAGATTTAACGCCTTATGACGGGGTACAAGCCGCCCAAATGAAACAAAGCGAACATCATCAGGGTATAGTTATAGTAGGGATGAACGATCGCGATCCTAAGTGGCATGATATCTATAGCGTAAATGTGGCAACAGGTAAGCGTACGTTACTTGAGCAGAATGATGGCTATGGGTATTACGAGCTAGACAATGACTTAACGATACGCCTTGCGGTAAAGAGCGCTGCCGATGGCTCAAATCAAGTGTTTAGCAAATCGAATAATAAGTGGAGCCTGTGGTTTAGTATTCCATTTTCAGATGTACAAACCACCACAATTCTTGGCTTTGATAATGAAAATCGCGGTATATATATGCTCGATACCCGAGAGCGTAATACCGCAGCTCTTGTATATCTCCCAATAGGGCAAGATACGGTTGAAGTTATCGCCAGCGACGAAAAAGTAGATTTGTCTAATGTGTTATTTTCTCCTCGGAATCATCAACCTCTAGCGTATGCGTTAAATTATGTTCGGCCTGTCTGGTACGCTATTGACGAAACTTTTACCTCAAAGATCAGTCAATTAAACAGCCAACTTAGTGGCGCTTCCCAAGTGTTGGCACAAACATTAGATAACTCCCTCTGGACCGTATTTACCGATAACAGCAACCAGTCACCCGTTTACAAAGTATTTAATACCATAGAGGGCACATTAAACGATTTATTTATCACACAACCAGAAATCGACACTCTTCCATTATCAACTATGCACGGCGTGGTTATCCCTTCACGGGACAACTTAGACTTAGTGAGCTATTTGTCTTTGCCTTTGGCTTCTGACCCAAATCAAGACGGTATAGCTGAACATGCTTCTCCAATGGTATTACTGGTCCATGGCGGTCCTTGGGCGCGGGATGAATTTGGTTTTGGTGCTATGCCCCAATGGCTAAACAATCGAGGTTATAGCGTTTTACAAGTTAACTTTCGCGGCTCAACAGGGTTCGGTAAAGACTTTTTAAATGCTGGGAATAAGGAGTGGGCAGGCGCAATGCATGATGACTTGATCGATGCAAAAAATTGGGCGGTTTCCCGCGGTATAACAAAAACCGATGAAGTGGCTATTATGGGAGGAAGTTATGGTGGCTATGCCACATTGACCGGCCTGACATTTACACCTGAGGCCTTTAAATGCGGAGTAGACATTGTTGGCCCGTCCAACTTAGAGACCTTACTTAATTCTATTCCCCCTTACTGGGAGAGTTTTCGCCAAATATTTTACCAAGCCATTGGCGATCCTAACACTGAAGAAGGTCTAGCACTGTTAAAGTCACGCTCCCCTATCACTCATGTAGACAAAATCGTTAAACCCTTGCTTATTGGGCAAGGTGCAAACGACCCACGGGTGAAACAAGCAGAATCTGACCAAATTGTAGATGCAATGAAAGAGCGGGATATTCCAGTCACTTATGTACTTTACCCAGATGAAGGACATGGTTTTAATAAGCCGGAAAATAACCTTTCATTTTTTGCCGTTACTGAAGCCTTTTTGGGCGCTTGTTTGGGAGGCAGAATAGAGCCCATAGGCGATGATTTCAGCAACTCAAGCATAGAAGTCGTTCATGGTGCTGACTCCATACCCGGTTTAGCAGACCATTTATCCACAATAAATAACGACTAGGCCCTTTCACAAAAGAGGAGTCTTCGCTCCTCTTTTCATAAGCGCTTAATTTTACGTGCAAACTAACTAAGCTCAATACCAAAGTGAGCCATGACTTTTCCATATTGATGTAAATTTGTGCAATTTTTCTCTTGAACGAGATTCTCGTTTCGAATGACAGACACCACAAAATTCGCAATTGGTCATAATGACGACAAGCTTTGTACGACATTTCCTACAAAAGTGTAGGAAATGTGGGTTTTTTTTCGTGGTTTATATCTAGACTAAAGTCTAATGTTGTTGATTTATATGGTTTTTTCATTTTTAGATCATAGTAACTCCTTACTTTCTCCTTAATTTATTGTAATTCTGCCTAGCAGGAATTCTTGGTAGGGATATTATTAATGGCGTCACAGGGAAACACGATGAGTCAGGATGATTTTAAGGACAGCCTTGGACAACTTAAGGAAGAGAATCCCTCAACAGGAGTGAGGGGAGAGGGAAAAGCAGGAAGCATCACAGGGATGATAAGCGCACCGGACGTGCTGAAATGGAATTACCAAAGGGACAAGCAAGGAAAGCGTAAGCGATAAGGAATCGCAACAGGAAGTAGAAAGGATTTGGCGAAGGATCGTCATAAAAAGGAAAGATATAGGATATATCGTAAAGGAAAGCTTGGAAGGCTTAAGCAGGGATAGTTTGCGCAGGATGCGTAAGAGCAAGGCAGCTCAGGAACGAACGGACCGCTTATGGATTGAGCAAGTTGCACAGGATGTGTAATGTAGAAAGGATGAAAGGATAGGAACACCAGCTTTTGCTGGCAAGGAACAGCCTTAGGATGAGGCCCCCACGTGTAGGATAGGTGGGATGTTAAGGATAAATGGAAAGGGACTTACGCAAGGATGGGTAACTCGCACTGGAACACGCGAGAGAAGATGGAAAGGGGCGTATATGGATTTTAATCGGGAAGATTTTAGTCGCAAAGGAACGCAGAGAGGGAAACTCAAAATTCCAGGAAAAGGGGTAGCAGAGAGGCTACCCCTTTTTTTGCGTAATTTTTAGCGTTACCACTAAAAACGTCAATTTTGCTAGGTGTTAATTTTACTAGTCATCCAGTGTTGTTCGGCACCGTTATCTTGTTAATGACTATTTGTATAGCGGGTGGCACAAGCCTGATAAACTTAATTTACCCTATGGGGTGGCAAGGTAGTTCTAATAATATGTTTACCTACCAATTCAACTTCTCCGCTGTATCTGTCTTCCCCATTGCCTGAAAACTCAAACACAAAAATGTTATGCCAATCGGGCTTACTGTAGTTGAAGGTAATGCGGGTTTTGGCTCTGGCGATACTGAGCAGTTGCAGTTGATTGTTTTTACAATACTGGCGCAAGTAACTATCGGTAAATTCCGAAATACTTCGTATGCGCCAAAACTGAAAGGCGACAAAGCCCAAGCCTAACCATAACGTTAATTCAAGAAGCGTCATTCATTATCCCTTGGTTTGCGAGAACAAAGTACCAATTGCGCTGGCAAGTAAGTCACTGCGTTCTGGGGTTCTTAGTATGCCTAGCACTAATTCACGTAACTGGGGTACTTGAACAAGATCTGAGAAGAAGCCGCGGAATACTTCGCCATTGTAGTTTTCTTTGCTATCAACCTCGGCAACCGCTTCAAAAAATAGTAACAATAATTTCTCGTCCATTTGTTGAAAATGGCGTGCGGCAATAACACTTAATATATCCAAGCGATTCAATTTCTTAGCTTCAAAGTGCGAAACTAATTGCGTATAGATAGTGTCGTTTTTGGTTTCACAAGATAAACCACGTAGCGCAGCTAAACTCACTTCATCGCCGTCTAACACCGAAAGCATGCATTGGTTAAGTGGCTCGGATACGGTGGCAACTTCGGCCATTTCCATAAAAGCCCGTTGAAACGGTTCAGCAAAAAGCGAAAAGTTACTGAGCACACAGTCTTGCACTTCTTGCCCATTTTCCATGGTATCTAGCCGGGTAACTACATCCGCAATCCCTTGTAAGGGAATATTTTGCCAATCAGCCACCTGAGGCGCTTTTACATAGGCGATAACGTGTTGTGCGCTGGCGCTAATAGGCTGGTTCAGCTTTGCACGAACCAGTGCATTAAATTGCGCAAGTAATGACTGCGCAGGCACAAATGAATAGGGGTTATCTGGCAATGTATTGGCCGCTTCAGAGTCATCAGAAATTGATTGGCCTAGTGCATCAACGATAATTTGAAGGAAATGGTTTCGTGTAGCTGTAACAACCAACCCTTGCTCGTCCAGTGGTAATTTAATAAACCAAATATAGTGCTGGTTTGAGCTGTTCTTGTTCCAAAAAACGATGCCGAACCACGCATGTTGCTGGCGAGGGAAGGGCGCCACGGTTGAGCCATTTTCTATATCCAAAAACGCCTGATTGTCCAAAGCAGTGAGTCTTCGACCCATATCAAAAACAATATATTCTGTACCTGCATGCAATAAAAATTCGCTGATAGAGTTAATACTGTTTGCGTTCATTTCAGGCGTTCTCACTTCATAAAACTGATTTTAGGGCGCAAAGTTTAGCATATATTACCCGCCGACTGGCAAAGGCATTGTTCTTTTAAAGGCGCGAGCGGAATGCGTGCTGCCTCTGGTATACTGCCGCTCTGATTTACATGCCAAGCCGTTAACCCTGTTATGACGATGAAGTTGATAGAAGAATTCGAGCATCATTTAAATGCGCTAGAAGCTGCGCTGCGCCAAACGCAACGTTGGCCGAGCAAAGCACCTAGCGAAGCGCAATTAGCCAGTACTGCGCCTTTTTCTATTGATACCTTGTCTTTTTTCGAGTGGCTGGCCTATGTCTTTGTGCCTAAATGTCATCAGTTAATAGCAGTAGGCCAGTTACCAGGGAAGATGACAATTTCGCCTGCAGCGCACATGTATGCGCCAGACTGTCCCGACCCTATCCTAGTTCAGTTGCTTGCACTTGATAAACTGACCGAACGCAATAAGAAGTAAATTATGCCTGAAGAATTTCCTTTAACCCAATGTGAAACCCCAAGTAAAAATGCTGGCAGTACGAGTGAGCAACCATATCCACCGCTCAATATTTTATATCAAGATGAGCATATCGTGGCCATCGATAAACCGCCTGGCTTACTGGTGCACAGAAGTCCTATCGACAGGCATGAAACGCGTTTTGCGGTGCAGACCTTAAGGGATCAGCTTAACAAGCATGTATTCCCCGCCCACCGATTAGACAGACCTACATCTGGTGTACTCTTGTTTAGCTTCGACAGTAAAACGGCAGCGCAGCTTGGCCAGCAGTTGATGAATAAGCAGGTACAAAAACAGTATCACGCTATTGTGCGTGGCTACGTTAAACATTCAGGGCTTATCGATTATGCGCTCAAATATCGCTACGATAAAATTGCCGATAAACACAAGCGCCCGCAACAGGCACCGCAACAAGCTACAACGGTATACGAAAGTTTAGCGAACTATGAGCTACCTTTCGCCGTTGGCAAATATGAAACTGCCCGCTATTCGTTGGTAAAACTTTTGCCGTCCACAGGCCGTAAACATCAGTTACGCCGACATATGGTGCATATCAGACATCCTATACTGGGTGATACCACTCATGGGGACGGAAAACAGAACAAATTTTTGCAAACCCACTTTAGTTTTCAAAATTTGGCCTTAAGTTGTACGCAGATGGGTTTTTATCACCCGATAACTAAAAAGTGGCTATCGGTGTCTGTTAGAATGCATTCAGAAATGCAACGAGTGTTAAATGCGTGGCAAGAATACCAGGTTTAAGGTTTGGGCCACGAAAGTGTACTGCCTAACCGGGAACCCATACGATTTGAAAAGATGATGAGGAAGTAATGGCAACATTAAAAATTTTTGCAGGTACCGTGTATGGTAATGCGCAGCATGTAGCAGAGCAGGTTGAAGAAAATCTTGCAGAGCAAGGCGTAGATTGCGAGCTTGAGAGCGACCCTTCAGTAAGTGACTTTACCGATGCTGACGCTATCTTATTGATTACTTCTACGACTGGCCAAGGCGATGTTCCACCAAATTTAGAATTTGTCTTCTCTGACTTGAAAGACGAGTTCCCTTTGTTAAACGACAAGCCTTTCGCTGTTGCTGCGTTAGGTGACAGTAGTTATGGGGAAAGCTTTTGTGGTGCTGGTCGTCAATTCAACGAGTTGTTGTTAGAGCTGCAAGGCAAAGCGGTAGCCGATATGCTAGAAGTGGATGCCCTTGAAACCCTTGAACCTGAAGCCATGGTTATTGAGTGGGTAAACAGTATTAAAGCGCAGCTAGGCGTGTAACGCGTTTCGAATCAAATATCGAAAAACAAAAAAGGGCGCTAAGCGCCCTTTTTTAATGCAAAACGTTTAATACGTGAATACAGACTTATTCAACACCGCGTAGTAGGGCATTAATTCCTACTTTAGCACGGGTTTTAGCGTCTACTTTCTTCACGATAATGGCAGCGTATAGGCTGTATTTACCGTCTGGACTTGGCATGTTACCAGAAACCACTACTGAGCCCGCAGGTACGCGGCCATAATGTACTTCGCCGGTTTCACGATCATAAATACGGGTGCTTTGGCTAATGTAAACGCCCATTGAAATAACCGCGCCTTCTTCAACAATAACGCCTTCAACAATTTCAGAGCGTGCGCCAATAAAGCAGTTATCTTCAATGATAGTAGGGTTCGCTTGAAGTGGCTCTAAAACACCACCAATGCCTACGCCGCCAGATAAGTGAACGTTCTTACCGATTTGTGCGCAAGAACCCACCGTTGCCCATGTATCTACCATGGTGCCTTCATCAACGAATGCACCAATGTTTACGTACGAAGGCATAACAACCGCATTTTTACCCACGAAGGTACCAGTACGGACTGCAGCAGGAGGCACAATACGCGCGCCATCATTAGCAAATTGTTCAGCAGTATAGTTGCTGTATTTTAAAGGCACTTTGTCGTAGTAACGGCTTTCAGCGCCTTCAATAACGTCGTTGTTGTGTAGGCGGAAGAAAAGCAAAACGGCTTTCTTTAACCACTGATGAACAACCCATTCGCCCGCGATTTTTTCAGCTACACGCGCTTTACCGCTATTAAGCAATGCAATAGCATCGGCAACGGCTTGTTTCACTTCTGCAGAGGCAGAAGAAGGGCTAATGTTGTCGCGGTTTTCGAAGGCGTCTTCAATAATGGCTTTCAATTCATTCATGGTATCGTGATATCTTCAAGTTGATCGAGTTTAAACAAAATGCGCTTTTTCAAGCTCACTTGTTGTTCTTGGGTTAATGCTTTGCCAGCATCATTACTGACAATAAATATATCTTCTGCGCGCTCGCCGATAGTCGCAATTTTTGCCAGCTTTAAGGTGACATTGGTATCAACAAAAGCATGGCCAATTTTAGCCAAAATGCCGGGCGCGTCTAGTGCTTCTAACTCAACGAGTGTGGCTTCATCGCTCACACCGAAAAAGCGTACTTTAGTTGGCACGTCTAGCTGTTTCATTTGACGAGGTAGTTTACGCTTATTTTCGTGTGAACGGCCTGGTTTTTCAAGCTGAGTGCTAATCGCTTTTTCTAGCGATTGAATACGGGACTCAGATGTTAGCCTTGAACCATCATTTTCAAGCACCAACATACTGTCAAACACATAGCCATCGCGGGTTACGGTAACATGGGCATCGTGAATAGAGCAATTACGACTGTCTAATACGGAAGCTACTTGTGCAAATAAGGCTTTTCTATCTTTACCGAAAAGAAAAATTTCCGTGCCGCCTTTTGCACTGTTGTCATTGGCTTTAACTAAAAGCTGGTCGCTATCTGGTGTTAGCCAATCATCCTGAGCCTTAACGATTTCTTCGGTATGCCATGCAATTTGGGTGGGCTTGAATCGTACAAAATAGTCATCATCTAACCGCGCCCATAATCCATCAATCGATTCAGAGCTAACCCCGCGCTCGTGCAGAATTTGTTGCGCTTGATATTTGTGAGTGGTTACTCGCTCACTTAATGTTACTTGGCATTGTAACCCGTTATCTAATGCTTTTTGCGTCATTAAATAAAGTTCTCTGAGCAGAGATGCTTTCCAATCATTCCACAAATTATCGTTAGTTGCCCGAATGTCTGCAAGAGTAAGGGTATAAAGTAAATTTAAGTGGTTGTGGCTTCTTACCGCGCCAGCAAATTCACTGATAACGTCTGGGTCGTAAATGTCTCTGCGTTGTGCCACTACCGACATTAGCAGGTGGTTTTCCACTAGCCAGCTTATCATGGCCGCGTCGTTCGCCGGTACGTCATGCTGTTCACAGAACTTAGCCACATCAATCGCGCCTAGCGTTGAGTGGTCGCCGTTACGACCTTTAGCGATATCGTGAAATATAGCGGCAATATACAACACTTCTGGCTTGTCTAAATTACGACAGATGCGGCCGCAGCGTGGAAAATCTTTGTTCTCTTTCGAGAAAAAGTAATTCACGTGCTTTACTAAGCGGTGTGTATGTTCATCCACTGTATAGGCGTGAAACAAATCAAATTGCATCATCCCTACGATGGCATCCCACTCAGGTAAGTAAGCTTGTAGAATGCCGTACTGATGCATAATGTCCCAACCAAAATTAAAAAAGTCGGGTTGTTTAAGCAAGATCATGAGCTTTTCACGGCATGCGGGGCGCTCAACAAAGTAAGCATCCTCAAATGCACGATGTGCGTTTCTTATTTGGCGAATACAGGTGGTGCTTAAACCTTGAACTTCAGGGGTATTAGTGACCACATTTAAAAAGTCTAAAAGGGCTTCTGGCGAAGAAAATGCATTTTCATGGCGAGGCGAAATCATATTATCGAGTAATTCGAAATTGTCGTTAATAATCGCGGTACGCTGAACACTCTGATTAAGCATGTCATACTTGAACCGTTGCAAAAGCATTTGGTTCAATTCAGAAACTCGGGCAACGGTGCGGAAGAAATCACGCATCATTTTTTCAACTGAGCTTTTTCCTTCTTCTCCATACCCCAACATGGTGGCAACATCAGGTTGGTAATCAAAAAGAAGGCGGTTTTCACTTCGCCCTGCAACCAGATGTAAGGCACAACGCATTTTCCACAAATGCATTCTACAGGTAATTAATTCGCTGTGTTCTTGCTCGGTAAAGTAACCGTGACCTACAAGGTTCCAGCCGTCATATTCTTTAAAGTGTTTTTTTGCTACCCAACCAATAGACTGGATATCCCTTAAGCAGCCTGGGTTTTCTTTGATGTTAGGTTCCAGGTTGTAGGCTGTACCGTTAAATTTAGCGTGACGTCGCTTTTGTTCATCGTACTTGGCCGAGAAAAACGCTTTACTCGTCCAAGAATTTCGCCCATTAACTTCATCCCATAGCTTTTCAAAAATAGATTCGCTGCCACAAAGCAGTCGACTTTCCACTAGGTTAGTAGCAATGGAGATGTCATCTTTTGCTAGGCTGACGGTTTCTTTGATGGTACGCACCGACTGACCCACATCAAGCTTAATATCCCAAAGCAGCGTAATGAAGCGACTGACTTTTTCTTGGGTAGTAGGCTTAAGGGTTCGTTTGCTCACTATCAGTAAATCGATGTCAGAATAAGGTTGAAGGTGCCCCCGTCCATAGCCACCTACGGCACATAATGCTAATTCACTTTCATTGTCTAAACCATAGAGGTGCCACAAGTGACACAAAAGGGCATCAACAAATTGGGCACGCCCCGTGACAAGTTGGTTAACAGGAATACTATCGAATGACGCTTTTATCCATGCGTAGCTATCTTCCACACACGACTTGATGGCAACTAAGTCGTCAACCGACGTTATTTGATCAATATTTTTTATTAGGGATTGCAGCGTCAAATTACACCTTCTATGCGTACAGCTTTTTGAACACACCGAACCTTATCACGAAATGAAACGAAATCGCAGTGCCGATTAGTTGCATACTCAAGGTCTAATTGTGAATAAATATACAAAAATGTTATAGGTCTGCTGCGACTGTAGGATGTAATAAGAAGGCACTGTTTTCAAGACAGGCAAAATGATAGTTCAAAATAGCCAATGCATTAGCTAAAAAGAACAGCGCGTTAACTAGTATGCTGTCGCTTTTACAAAAAAGCTTTGGCGTTACAATCGTAGCCACTAATAGTAGCCACTAATAATAAAAAGGAAATAGAAAGGAATAAGAAAAGACGGTGTAATAGAGGCAGAAAACATATAGCAACCAAACAGGGTTTACGCTGCTATATGTTTAGATATCCGCTATAAAACACTAGGCAAAGAGGTGTTTGTCGAAACTGACCAATGATTTGTCAGTGTGCGAAAATTTAGCTGTGCGAAATGACGCGTGGAAGGTCTTCTTCGTCACGCAGGGTTAGTACTTCTACACCGTCTTCAGTAACAAGTAAGGTATGCTCCCACTGTGCACTTAAACTTCTGTCTTTCGTTACCACGGTCCACTGATCAGGAAGAATTTTCGAGTAACGCTTACCGGCATTCACCATAGGTTCAATGGTAAAGCACATGCCTGCTTCAAGTACATCGCCAGTGCCAGGCTTACCGTAATGCACAATTTGTGGCTCTTCATGGAAGCTAGCACCAATACCATGGCCGCAGTACTCGCGAACGATTGAATAGTTATGCGCTTCTGCGTGGGTTTGGCAAATATGACCAATATCACCCAGCGTCATGCCTGGTTTAACTTCTTTAATCGCTTTGTATAAACATTCTTGCGTAATGCGAGTTAGACGCTCAGCCAATATTGCAGGTTTACCTACTGTGAACATCTTTGAAGTATCGCCATGATAGCCATCTTTAATCACGGTGACATCGATATTGATAACATCACCATCTTTCAATTTTTTATCAGACGGAATGCCGTGGCAAATGCAATGGTTTACCGACGTACAAATTGATTTAGGAAAAGGCGGGTGACCATAGTTTAATGGCGCAGGTATAGCTTGCTGCTCATTAACAATATAATCATGGCATATCGTATTTAACTCATCTGTGGTCACACCCTTTTTCACATAGGGGCCAATCATAGTGAGTACATCGGCTGCTAGTTTTCCAGCAACGCGCATTTTTTCGATTTCTTCAGAGGTCTTAATAATAGCTGACACAGCGTCTCTCTATTCGTTTATTTAGGCCGTTACGCTACCGCTTGTAAAATAGGGCAGAGGTTAACGCGCAGAATATATCTATATATAGGTATATTTTAGCCATTAGGATTGAATGTGTATAGGGGCAGTCTTAAAGAATGCAAGTAATGGCTAAACTGGCAGTAAAACTTGAGTGGATACGCTTAATATGGTATAAAGCGCGCGCCCTGACGGAATGCCCTCAAAAGCACTTGGTCAAAAGGGTAAATTAAATTTAATTAAAACACACATATACCAACACTGCGTATCGGGGTGTTCTACTTATTTTATAGGTGGGATCGATACAATGGGTATATGGAGGCCTAACCCCGAGAGGAAATTAAAATGGCAAATGTTTCTATGCGTGACATGCTGAAAGCCGGTGTGCATTTCGGTCACCAAACTCGTTACTGGAACCCTAAGATGAAACCTTACATCTTTGGCGCACGTAACAAAGTTCATATCATCAACCTTGAAAAAACAGTTCCACTTTTCAACAACGCTCTTAACTACCTATCAAGCGTAGCATCTAAGAAAGGGAAAATCCTTTTCGTAGGTACTAAGCGCGCTGCTGGCGATGCGGTAAAAGATGCAGCTGTTAAATGTGACCAGTTTTACGTTAACAAGCGTTGGTTAGGTGGTATGTTGACTAACTGGAAAACAGTTCGTCAATCAATCAAGCGTTTGAAAGAACTTGAGCAGAAAAGCCAAGACGGTACTTTCGAAAAGCTGACCAAAAAAGAAGCCCTAATGCTTCAGCGTGAAATGGAAAAGCTTGAAAACAGCCTTGGCGGAATCAAAAACATGGGCGGCTTACCAGACGCTATCTTTGTTGTTGATGCAGACCACGAGCACATTGCTATCACAGAAGCACGTAACTTGGGTATCCCAGTAGTTGGTGTTGTGGATACTAACTCTAACCCAGATGGTGTTGATTACATCATTCCTGGTAACGACGATGCAATCCGCGCAGTTCAACTATACTTGGACGCCGCTGCTGACGCTGTAATCTCTGGTCGCGAAAGCAACCTAGAAGTACAAGCTGAGCAAGACGACTTCGTAGAAGCAGCAGAGTAATTCTGTTCGCTTTACTGTCATATCAAAAGCATATGATAGTGCAACAATACGAAACGTATTGAGAGGGGCGATAACGCCCCTTTTACCTAACCGAATTTATATTTATTGCTGAGGAATTGAAAAATGGCAGTGACTGCAGCACTAGTTAAAGAACTGCGCGAGCGTACAGGCGCAGGTATGCTGGATTGTAAGAAAGCCCTGGTTGAAACGGATGGCGACATTGAGCTAGCCATTGAAAACATGCGTAAATCAGGCCAAGCGAAAGCAGCTAAAAAAGCAGGCCGTATCGCAGCTGAAGGTGTAATCCTTACTAAAGTTCAAGACGGTCGTGCGACTATGCTTGAAATCAACTGTGAAACAGATTTCGTAGCACGTGACGAAGGTTTCCTTAAGTTTGGTAACGAGTTGCTAGAAATAGCAGCAGCGAACAACATCAACGATATCGACACGTTGAATGCGTCTGAACTTAACGGTGCTAAAGTAAGCGACGTTCGCGACACATTAGTAGCGAAAATCGGTGAAAACATCTCTCCTCGTCGCGTTATTAACGTGGAAGGCGATACATTGGGTGCATACGTGCACGGCGGTCGTATCGGCGTAATCTCAATTCTTACTGGTGGCAGCGAAGAGTTGGCTAAAGACATTGCAATGCACGTTGCAGCGGCTAGCCCTCAGTTCGTTAAGCCTGAAAATGTTCCAGCTGAAGTTGTTGAGAAAGAGAAAGAAATCCAAATCGGTATTGCAATGCAGTCTGGTAAGCCAGCTGATATCGCAGAGAAGATGGTTGCAGGCCGCATGAAGAAGTTTACTGGTGAAGTAAGCTTGACTGGTCAGCCTTTCGTTAAAGATCCTTCAATCAGCGTTGCTGAGTTGCTTAAAAACAACTCTGCTGATGTTGTTAACTTCGTACGTTTCGAAGTGGGTGAAGGTATCGAGAAGAAAACTGAAGACTTCGCAGCAGAAGTTGCAGCACAAATGGAAGCGGCCAAGAAATAATTGGGCGTTTATCTTTTGCATTGTGCTAATGTCAGATAAACTACAAGGCACCTCTTCGGAGGTGCTTTTTTATAGCTAGTACCCGCGAGTTACCGTTTTGCTAGGATAATTTAATTCGCAGAGCGGTAAAATCTTTAAACGTTTACGAAAGCATTTTGTCCTATTCTTTTTACCTGCGAAGGCAGTGTGCAAACAATAGAAAAGCATAAGACAAAATGGGTTTACGAGGACATATCGAATAATGAGTATCACACCGAAATCAGCATATCGACGCATTCTGTTAAAGCTAAGTGGCGAAGCCCTTATGGGCGAAGAAGGCTTTGGCATCGATCCTAAAGTACTTGACCGTATGGCCCAAGAAATCAAAGAACTTGTTGAACTAGGTGTTCAAGTAGGTTTGGTTATTGGTGGCGGTAACTTGTTCCGCGGCGAAGGGCTTGCAAAAGCTGGCATGAACCGCGTTGTAGGCGACCACATGGGTATGCTAGCTACCGTAATGAACGGCTTAGCCATGCGTGATGCTCTGCATCGTGCCTTTGTTAATGCGCGTATGATGTCAGCTATTCCGTTAAATGGCGTGTGCGATGCTTACAACTGGGCAGAAGCAATTAGCTTATTAAAATCTGGCCGCGTGGTTATCTTTTCAGCGGGCACAGGCAATCCTTTTTTCACAACCGATTCAGCCGCATGTCTACGCGGAATCGAAATCGAAGCCGATGCCGTACTAAAAGCCACAAAAGTTGATGGCGTTTATAGCGATGATCCAGTTAAGAACCCAGACGCTACTTTATATGATCAACTTTCTTATCAAGAAGTACTTGAGAAAGAACTTAAAGTGATGGACCTGTCAGCGTTCACACTTGCTAGAGATCACAGCCTACCTATTCGTGTATTTAACATGAACGAAGCAGGTTGTTTGAAACGTGTTGTTATGGGTGAGCAAGTTGGCACCCTAATTTGTCACGCTGACAATAGTTAATTAAGAAAATAGGAAATATAACGTGATTGATGAAATTGAATTAGATGCGCAAGAGCGTATGGATAAAAGCATCAGTGCACTTAAAGGCCAGTTTAGCAAAATTCGCACAGGCCGTGCTCATCCAAGCTTATTAGATGGCATTATGGTACCTTACTACGGTACAGATACACCGCTTAAGCAAGTGGCTAACGTCATTGCGGAAGATAGCCGTACATTAGCACTGACTGTTTTTGATAAAAGTGCTATTCAAGCTGTTGAAAAAGCCATTATGCAGGCAGATTTGGGATTAAACCCAATGAGCGCTGGTGGTTCTATTCGTATTCCACTTCCTCCGCTTACCGAAGAGCGTCGTAAAGATCTTATTCGCGTAGTGCGCAATGAAGCAGAAAACGGTCGAGTTTCAATTCGAAACATCCGCCGCGATGCCAACAGCGACGTAAAAGAATTACTTAAAGAGAAAGAAATCAGCGAAGATGAAAGCCGCGCAGCGGAAGAAAATATTCAGTCTTTAACGAATGACTTCATTAAGAAAGTTGACGGCATGCTTGCTGTTAAAGAAAAAGAACTGATGGAAGTGTAACAAGTATTATGATTGGGAAGCGGTCAAACGCAGCCAAAACGACTGATACAGTAGGGCCAGCATCTGTTGCTGGCCCTAAACATGTTGCCATCATTATGGATGGCAATGGTCGTTGGGCGCAAAAGAAAGGGAAAATTCGTACTTTCGGGCACAAGGCAGGTGTTGAGTCTGTTCGAGCAGTGGTACGCTTTGCTCGTCAAACTGGTATTGAGTCTTTAACCTTGTTCGCTTTTTCAAGTGAAAACTGGAAGCGACCTGAAGAAGAAGTCAGTGTATTGATGGAACTGTTCAATTTAGTATTAAACAGTGAAGCCAAACGACTCCATAAAAATGGCGTTCGCTTAAAAGTTATAGGCGATTTAAGCGCTTTTGATAGCAAGTTAGTTGGAAAAATCCGCAAAGCGGAAGAAATGACTTCTGGCAATAACGATCTTGTCCTTAATATTGCAGCCAATTACGGCGGCAGATGGGACATTGTTAATGCCGCGAAAGAAGTGGCTGAAAAAGTTAAGCAAGGCGAAATGTCACTTCAAGACATTAATGAGGAAGTTTTTAATCAACATACCTCTACAGCAAGCCTTCCTGAACTCGATCTTCTTATACGCACAGGTGGTGAACACCGAATCAGCAACTTTTTATTATGGCAGTGTGCGTACGCCGAATTATATTTTACCGATGTGCTATGGCCAGACTTCAATGAAGATGTTTTTCAATTAGCCGTAGATGATTTTAATGTTCGCCAACGACGATTCGGTCTTACCGGTGAACAAATTGATACTGCCAGCAGCTAACTCTATGCAGGCAGGCATCAGGGCAGGCCTGAGCACAGGAGCCGAGAGCCAATTATGCTAAAACAAAGAATAATAACAGCGTTAATTCTCGCGCCTTTGGCGCTATTTTCCATACTGTTTCTGCCTATCTTCTGGTTTGAAATTGCGATTTCCGGTGTGGTTGCCATAGGGGCTTATGAATGGGCTAATATGTCCGGCATATGTGAGCGCCCTAAAAAAATACTCTTTATGGCAGCAGCATTCGCTATCTGCATCAGCTTATCTTTTATTGTCGATACCAGCGTTATTTGGTATCAAGGCCAGCTTCACGATTTATATCACGGTATTTTAGGTGTAGCGGTAGTGTGGTGGATAGTGTCTCTATTCATGGTATTAGCCTATCCTAAATATACTAAGTTTTGGCGTGAAAGCCGCAGTGTACGTACCGTGTTCGGCCTACTGACATTAATTCCAACTTGGGTGGCGGTGATTGCCCTTCGTACCAGTTTGCACGATGTCGACCCCTTTTATGGCGCATCACTTATCTTCTACGTGTTAGGTATTGTGTGGGCGGCAGATATAGGTGCTTTCTTCGTTGGCGTTAAATTTGGTCGCCATAAGCTCCGTCCTAATGTTTCTCCGGGTAAAAGCTTAGAAGGTCTTTTAGGTGGCATCGCTGCTTCATTTGCCATTATCGCTTTTGCTGCATTGCACTACCAAGTTGAGCCTTCTCGTATTTGGTTACACCTCATTATTGGTGGCGTTACCGTAGCGGTTTCAGCATTAGGTGACCTAAACGAAAGCATGCTAAAACGCTGCGCTGGCATTAAAGACAGTGGAAAAATCTTGCCTGGACACGGCGGGGTTTTAGACAGAATAGATAGCTTAACCGCTGCATTCCCAGTCTTTGCATTCTGTTATGTAACGTGGATGGCGTGATGCAAACCGTTACTGTTTTAGGGGCAACCGGCTCTATTGGTTGCAATACCCTCGATGTTATTAATCGCCACCCTGAAAAATATCGCACCTTTGCTATCACCGGCAATGGTCAGCTTGAATTGCTTATGCAGCAAGCGCAAAAGTGTTCTCCTCGATTCGTTGTGGTAGCTGATGAAACTAGGTACAAAGAGGCTTGTGCGCTGGCGACAGAATACAACATTTCCGCTGAAATACTTTGCGGCGCTAAAGCATTAGAAGACGTATCTTGTGCAGCCGAAGTCGATACCGTGATGGCAGCCATAGTAGGGGCGGCAGGTTTGCTTCCCACATTAGCGGCAGTGAAAGCGGGCAAAAAGGTTTTACTAGCAAATAAAGAAGCGCTAGTGATGTCTGGTGCGTTATTTATTGATGCTGCTACACAAAGCGGTGCTGAAATTTTACCTATAGACAGTGAGCATAACGCTATCTTTCAATGCCTCCCTCAAGGCTACGAGTATGGGGAATTAGAAAAGTCGGGTATTAGCAAGATTTTGCTAACAGGCTCAGGAGGTCCCTTCAGGGAACGCGATTTAAGTTCCTTCAATGCTATTACGATTGATGAAGCGAGTAGCCACCCTAACTGGTCTATGGGGCGTAAAATCACGATAGATTCGGCCACTATGATGAACAAAGGGCTTGAGTTTATTGAAGCTTGCTGGTTATTTGGTGCATCGCCAGACGACATTCAAGTAGTGGTTCATCCACAAAGTTTTATTCATTCAATGGTGCAATATATAGATGGTTCGGTTATTGCGCAGCTGGGTAATCCAGACATGCGTACACCAATCGCCTATGGCCTTGCCTATCCTTCTCGTATTGATGCTGGTGTGAAGCCGTTAGATTTTTCTGATATGGCCAACTTTAGTTTTGAAACGCCATGTTTCACGCGCTATCCAAATTTGAAGCTTGCTATTGAGGCATGCCGAGAAGGGCAAGCAGCCACCACCCGTTTAAATGCGGCTAATGAAATAGCGGTTGCCTCTTTCCTAGAGGGAAAAATAGGGTTTATGGATATAGCGGTGGTTAATGAAGAAACCCTAAACAAAATGGAACCGGTAACCGTTTCATCTATCCAACAAATCCTTGAACAGGATACTGCTGCCCGCGAGGTTGCAGGCCAAGTCATTAGAGGTAAGTTCACGTGTTAGGATTTTTATGGAGCTTAGGTGCATTTATTGTCGCGCTAGGTATTTTAGTGGCGGTACATGAGTGGGGCCACTTCTATATAGCGCGGCGCTGCGGTGTGCAAGTTGAGCGTTTTTCTATTGGTTTTGGCAAGCCGCTTTGGCGTAAAACCAGTAAAACAGGCACTGAGTACGTGATTGCTATGATCCCGCTTGGTGGCTATGTACGCATGCTTGATGGGCGTATCGATGATGTGCCCCCAGAATTAGAACACAAAGCGTTTAACCATAAGCCGGTATTACAGCGCATGGCCATTATTTTTGCTGGGCCTGGCGTGAATTTTATTTTTGCTGTGTTTGCATTGTGGTTGATGTACTTAGTAGGGCTTCAAACCGTAAAACCCGTTATTGGCAATATTGAGCCTGAAAGTATTGCAGCTCAAGCTGGTATTGAGAAAGGCGATGAAGTCATTAAAGTAGGCTCCCGTAGTACCCCAGACTGGGAAGCGGTGAACCTTGAAGTGGTGTCTTATATTGGTCAAGAATCAGCGTTAGTGACGGTCTTGACCCAAGATAAAACAGAAAAAGAAGTAACATTTACACTTGAGGGTTGGAACTTTGACCCTGATAGCGAGTCTCCTTTAAGCAGTCTAGGAATAACCCCTTTTCGCCCTAATCCAACTTTAGAAGTGGGTTTTGTTGGAGAGGGCAGTGCAGCACAAGAGGCTGGTTTGCAGCCAGGTGATAAGTTACTCGCTTTAAACGGTGATGAATTAACCACATGGCAGGCCTTAGTTGATGTGATTGTTGCAAGCCCCGGAGCTTCGGTTGTATTGTCGATTGAAAGGGATGGACAACCCCAGCAACTGCGTGCAACGATAGCGCGCCGCGATACACCAGAAGGGCAAACTGGGTATTTAGGGGTTAGCCCAACGTTTGAAGCTTGGCCTGAAGGGTATGTGTTTACCCATCAATATGGCATAGTAGAGGCAGTTGGAAGAGCGCTAGACAAAACGTGGCGCTTAATGACACTCAGTGTTGAGATGATAGGCAAATTGGTTACCGGCGATGTGTCGGTGAAAAATTTAAGTGGGCCTATATCCATCGCTCAAGGAGCAGGAACCAGTGCCGGTTACGGCTTGGCTTACTTTTTGAGCTTTCTTGCCTTAATCAGTGTTAATTTAGGCATAATTAATTTACTACCCTTGCCCATGCTAGATGGTGGTCACCTGATGTTTTACATCGTGGAATGGCTTACCGGCAAGCCTGTGCCTGATGCGGTACAGGAGTGGGGTTACAGAATCGGTGGCGTGCTTCTGTTTATGATAATGGGTATCGCTATTATGAACGATATTGCTCGCATAGCCTGATGAAAGTCAGGAAACATAAAACAGCTAACATAAAACGCGGCCAGGAAAAGAAAAATAGATGAAGTTAAAACAGTTAGTAGCAGCCGGAGCCATTTTTTCCAGTGCTAGCTTTGCCAATGCTGCGGCGCAGAATAGTGAATTCGTTGTAGAAGACATTCGAGTAGAAGGTCTACAGCGAGTTGCACTAGGTGCAGCCTTAACCTATTTGCCAGTTCAGGTTGGTGATGAGCTAAATACCTTCCGGGTAACTCAGCTTATCCGTTCTCTGTACTCATCAACGCATTTCGAAAATGTCGAAATTCTGCGTGACGGCAACACATTGGTAGTACGCGTAGCCGAACGCCCCACAATAAGTAACATTATTTTTGAGGGCAACGATGATATTAAAGATGAGCAACTCCAAGAAAGCTTAGACGGCAATGGCGTACGATTAGGTGAGCCTTTAGATAAGACCGTTCTAACGTCAATCGAAAACGGCTTGAAAGATTTCTTTTACAGCATTGGTAAATATAACGCTGACGTTACAGCGATTATTACCCCGCTTCCTCGAAATCGTGTCGATTTGAAATTACTTTTCGAAGAAGGTGACGCGGCTAAAATTCAACAGATCAACATCGTTGGTAATGAGATTTTTACTGATGCTGAGTTGATGGATCAGTTTGAGTTGCAGTTCGATACACCATGGTGGGATTTCTTGTCGGAAACTCGCTATCAGCAACAAACGTTGCAAGGTGATATGGAATCACTACGTAACCACTATTTAGATCGTGGTTACCTTCGCTTCAATGTAGATTCTACGCAAGTATCTATGACCCCTGAAAAGTCGGGCATTTACGTTGCAATGAACGTAAGTGAAGGCGAGCAATACACTATTTCAGAAGTGGAACTAGTGGGTGATGTGCTTGGGCATGAAGAATATATTCAGCGTGTACTACCACTTACGCCAGGTGAGCTTTATAACCAAGCTGAAGTGACTTACACAGAAGAGTTTATTAGTAAGTACCTTGGGCGATTTGGTTATGCTTATCCAACCGTGACAACAGTACCAAACATCAACGATGAAGATAAAACGGTTAAGCTGACACTGTCAGTTGACCCTGGCAAACGTATCTACGTTAAACGTATTAAGTTCAACGGTAACGTGGTTACTGCTGATAACGTGTTACGTCAGAACGTAAGCCAGATGGAAGGTACATGGTTATCAAATAACTTACTTGAGTCATCCAAGAACCAATTATCTCGTTTGACGTATATGGAAGAGGTTGAGTTTGAAACCATTCGAATTCCAGGCCAAGACGATCAAGTAGACGTTAACTTCAACGTTAAAGAGCAACCTTCTGGTTCATTTAACGCAGGTATCGGTTACGGTGACCAAACCAAGTTAAGCCTTCAAGCGGGTATCCAGCAAGATAACTTCCTGGGTACAGGTAAGCGTGTAGGCTTGAACTTAAGTACGGTTTCTTATCAACGTTCAGCACAAATCACGTATAACGACCCGTATTTTACTATTGATGGCATAAGCTTAGGTGGTTCACTAGGGTATAGTGAATTTGATGGCTCAGACTTTAACGTTATCCAGTACAACTCTAAGCAGTGGTCTGTAGGTGCAAATGTCGGTTATCCGATAAATGAATTTAACCGAATCAACTTCGGGCTAACGTACAGCAACGTAGAGCTTTATAACCGTGGTTATTATGAGCAAACGGAACAGTTTTATAACCAGTTCCTTGACGGAGATGATCCTGATGCGCCCATTAAATACCATAGCTATCTTGCCAGCGTAAGTTGGAGTCGTAGTACATTAAACCGTGGTTTATTCCCTACGGCTGGCTCGTCACAGCGTGCCTCATTTAGTATCACTACACCTAATTCAGATGTGAACTACTTCAAAACCTTGTTTGATGGGAAGTGGTATTTCCCACTGTCTAGAAATCAGCGTTGGTCAGTACTTGCAAGAATTAGATTGGGTTACGGTAACGGCTATGGTGATGTAGATGGTAACGAGCAAATATTGCCATTTACCGAAAACTTTACCGCAGGTGGTTCGGATTCACTTCGTGGATTTGAAAACAACACCGTAGGCCCGCGTGGTATCATTCGCTCACCAAGTGGCTCTTTAACCGGCCCTGATGGCGAAGTGTACCCAACCGACCCTATTGATGATGTAATTACATTATCAAGCCGCAGCCTTGGTGGTAACGCGATGGCATTAGGTGGTCTTGAGTTAATTGTTCCCACACCTTTTGTGGAAGCAGATATGGATAACTCGGTACGAACCAGTCTATTTGTGGATGTGGGCAACGTGTGGGATACTGAGTTCGATTACGACCAATACAAAGACTTTAGTCAATCTAGTACTCAGTATGGTTCATTGATAGACTATTCTGATTGGTCACTGTATCGTAGTTCTGCTGGTATTTCGGTACAATGGATTTCACCAATGGGACCGATGGTATTTAGCTTCTCAAGAGCTATTCAAGAACGTGATGGTGATGATGCTAAATTCTTCACCTTTAATATCGGTCAAACATTCTAAAATATTAAACGGGGCCCTAGGCACCCAGATAAAAAGATGGATAAAAGGAGTTCCTTTTGAAACAGTTGGTTAAACATATTGTTGCAGGTGCAATGCTTGGTAGCGCACTAGTTAGTACTTCTGTAATGGCAGAGCAAAAAATTGCTGTTGTTGATGTTCAGGGCATTTTTCAAGCTATGCCTCAGGCTGCTGAAATCCAAAACGCCATTCAGGTGGAGTTTAAAGACCGCATCGAAGAAGTTAATCAACTTCAACGTGATGGTCAGTTCTTCGCAGAACGTCTTCAACGCGACGCAGCAACAATGAGCGCTCAAGAAAAGAAAGAACTTGAGCAAAAAATGTTGGCTGTACGTGAAGAGTTAGCAGAAAAAGCGCAACCGCTTAAGCAAAACATTCAGCGTCGTAGCAACGAAGAACAAAACAAATTATTCAGCCTTATCAAGCAAGCAATTGATTCAGTTGCCGCTAAACAAGGTTATGACATTGTACTTAACGCAACGGCAACGCCTTTCGTAAAAGAACAATACGACATGTCAGAGCAAGTATTAGAGCAGGTTAGCAAAGTAAACTAAGGCAGTAATGCTTACAGTTTGTCGCTAATTTCAACAGACCAACGCCCGAAAGGGGTTGGTCTGATTTGTTTTTTGCGCCTAACAGCGTATGGTTGCCGCCGTTTTAGTAATTTACGGCGAGTTTGTGACCATGAAACAGTTTTTAGGTCATGCTTGCACTATAGGAGATAGTTTTTGACCACTTCACTCAATACCATAGAAATCCAGGAAATTCTGTCGTTACTTCCTCACAGATACCCGTTCCTGTTGGTTGATCGAGTAACAGACTACGTTCTGGGTGAATCAATTAAAGCATATAAAAATATCACTTTTAACGAGCCTTGCTTTACCGGGCACTTCCCAGGCCGCCCTATATTTCCAGGCGTGCTGATTCTAGAAGCCATGGCACAAGCCGCGGGCGTTCTTGGTTTTAAGACCATGGGCCAAAATGATAAATTGTATTTATATGCAGGAATTGACAACGCTCGATTTAAGCGTCCTGTTGTACCTGGAGACAAACTAGAGTTTGATGTTGCCTTAGTAAAAGAAAGACGGGGCATCTGGAAGTTTAAAGGTGTTGCAACTGTTGATGGCGAAAATGTATGTGTTGCAGAGTTTATGTGTGCAATGAGAGAGATGACCTAACGTGATCCATCCTACTGCGGTAATTTCAGATAAAGCATCTATTGGCGAAAACGTCACTATTGGTCCATTTTGTGTGATTGATGATGATGTGACGATTGGCGATGGCTGTGTATTGAAGTCTCATGTGGTCGTTCGCGGCACCACCCGCATTGGCAAGAATAATACTTTCTATCAATTTTCATCTATTGGTGAAGATTGCCAAGACAAAAAATATGCTGGTGAACCCACAAATCTAATTATTGGTGATGACAACGAGTTCCGTGAAGGCGTAACTGTGCATCGTGGCACCATTCAAGATAACAGTGAAACTATTATTGGTTCACGATGCTTGTTTATGGTGAATTCACACATTGCCCATGATTGCGTGTTAGGGAATGACATTATTTTAGCCAATAATGTGGCTGTTGCTGGGCATGTTCACATTGATGATTTCGTTATTGTGGGCGGTGCGGTTGGCATTCACCAATTTTGTAAAGTGGGTGCACATGCGTTCTTAGGTGCCGGCGGTATTATTCTTCGCGATACGCCTCCTTTTGTGATGGTGAGCGGCACTAAAAATATTCCTCAGGGCATCAACTCTGAAGGTTTGCGACGTCGTGGTTTCGATAAAGATGAAATAATGGCCATCAAACGTGCTTATAAAGTCATTTACCGTGAAGGTAATACGGTGGCTGAAGCGGTAGAGATTCTTTCTTCGCAAGAAGCAGGTTCTAACGGTGTTGCACTAATGACTGCGTTTCTAAAGAACGCAGAGCGCGGCATCATCAGATAATATGAGCCCGCTATCATGAGTAAACCTTTGCGTATCGCCATGGTGGCAGGCGAGCCATCAGGCGATGTACTCGCAGCTGGTATGGTTGGCGAATTAAAACGCCTATACCCTGATGCAATTATTGAGGGGATAGGCGGGCCTAATATGCAGGCTCAAGGTTTTCATAGTTTATTTGATATGGAAACCTTATCTGTAATGGGCTTAGTTGAAGTACTGTCCCATCTACCCGCTATTTTAAAAGTCAAAAAAGCGCTGCTCGCATACTTCTCTGAAAACCCGCCTGATATTTTTGTTGGCATAGATGCCCCTGATTTTAATCTACGGGTAGAAAAAGAACTTAAATCGAAGGGTATTAAAACCATTCATTACGTTAGCCCGACTATTTGGGCGTGGCGTGAAAAGCGGGTGCATAAAATTGCGAAGGCCGCAGGCCGAGTGCTGGGTTTATTCCCTTTCGAGCAGCAAGTTTATGACAAGTACGATGTGCCCTATACCTTTGTTGGTCACACTATGGCAGATAGCATAGCGCTAACGCCTGACCAACAAGCGTCTCGCAAAACACTCAATCTACCTATCGATAAAGCAGTTTTGGCGGTACTACCAGGTTCTCGTCGTGGTGAAGTCGATACGCTTCTGCCTATTTTTATTGAGACGATGGAAAAAATTGCCGCGCAAAGACCGGATATTGAATTTGTGATCCCCGCTGCCAATGCGCATCGTCTAGAACAAATTAATAGCATGTTGAACGAGGCTAACAACGCAACTCAAAGGCTACCTATTCACGTTACTGAGGGGACGTCTCGCTACGCCATGATTGCCAGTGATGTCATATTGCTCGCCTCAGGCACGGCTACATTAGAAGCCATGCTGTGTAAACGGCCTATGGTAGTGGCGTATAAGCTTTCGCCAATAACCTACAAAATTATGCAGCGTTTGTATAAAGCGCCTTTTTTCGCCTTACCCAATTTATTGGCTAATGAAGCGTTGGTACCGGAACTGCTTCAAGACGACGTCAACCCTGACACATTAAGCCAGCAAGCCCTAACTTATTTTGGCAGTGACAACACTGACTTAATTTCCCGTTTCACCGACCTCCACCATACGCTAAAATGCAATGCTGATAAAACAGCAGCACAAGCTGTAGTGGAGGAATTGTTTGCATAAGTTAATAGCCGGCGTAGATGAAGTTGGTAGAGGCCCACTTGTTGGGGATGTGGTAACCGCCGCCGTTATACTCGACCCTGCCAACCCCATAGTAGGGTTAACCGACTCTAAAAAGCTCAGCGAAAAAAAACGGGTAGCGTTAGCCGCTGAAATTAAAGCGAAAGCGCTTTATTGGCATATAGGGCGCGCCACACCAGAAGAAATCGACACCCTTAATATTCTCCATGCTACCATGTTAGCAATGAAGCGTGCTGTGGAAGGTTTAGCGGTAACGCCAGACTTTGTTCGGGTTGATGGCAATCGCTTACCTGATTGGGCTTACGCTGCAGAAGCTGTGGTTAAAGGCGATAGCTTACACGCTGAAATTTCTGCCGCATCCATCATTGCCAAAGTAGAACGTGATAACGATATGCTGGCACTGGATGAATTGCATCCTGAATATGGTTTTGCTGGCCATAAAGGTTATCCTACAAAAGCGCATTTTGAAGCACTCGCCACCCATGGCGTGATTGATGGTTATCGCAAAAGCTTTAAACCAGTTAAGGCACTACTACAAGAGATTCAATAATTATGTCCTCGCCTTTTATTCATTTACGCGTACACAGCGATTATTCCATGATGGATGGGCTTAATAAGGTTAAGCCCATACTTGGCAAAGTGTCTGAGTACAACATGCCTGCTGTGGCGATTACCGACCAAATGAATATGTGTGGTTTGGTAAAGTTTTATTCTGGTGCACATGGGCTTGGCATTAAACCTATTATTGGTACCGATTTCTGGGTGACCAATGAAGCCTTTGGCGATGAGCCGTTCCGTCTTACCTTGCTTGCGATGAATAACGAGGGCTATAAGAACATTACGGTTCTTATTTCTAAAGCCTACTTGCGAGGTCACGTTGCGCATAGAGCAGTTATCGATCAAGATTGGCTTATTGAACATGCTGAAGGCGTAATCATACTTTCCGGTGCTCAGTTAGGTGATGTTGGCGTAGCCCTGACTAAAAACAACACCAGCTTGTTGGCAGAATCGTTGGCCTTCTATAAAACCCATTTCCAAGACCGTTTTTATCTTGAGCTTATTCGCACTGGTCGCCCTGGTGAAGAAGATTACTTACACCGCGCGGTAGAATGTGCCGAGCGAGAAGGCTTGCCAGTAGTAGCAACCAATGAAGTGTGCTTCATTAATAAAGAAGGTTACGACGCGCACGAAATACGAGTGTGTATTCATGATGGCTACACCCTAGATGATACTCGCCGTCCTAAACGATACAGCGACCAGCAATATCTTCGTACCAGCGAAGAAATGGTGGAGCTCTTCAGTGATATCCCTGAGGCCATAGAAAATACGGTTGAAATCGCTAAGCGATGCAACGTTACAGTACGATTAGACGAATACTTTTTGCCCCAGTTTCCTACTGGTGGCATGACCACTGAAGATTTCTTGGTCAAAGTGTCGGAAGAAGGACTTGAGCGCCGGTTAGCGTTTCTGTTTCCTGATGAGCAAGTACGTGCAGAAAAACGCCCCGAGTACGATGACAGGCTCCGTATCGAGTTAGAAGTAATCAACCAAATGGGTTTCCCTGGCTACTTCCTTATCGTAATGGAATTCATCCAGTGGAGTAAGGATAACAACATTCCAGTAGGCCCTGGTCGTGGTTCTGGTGCGGGCTCTTTAGTGGCTTATGCATTAGATATTACCGACCTTGATCCCCTTGAATTCGACTTGCTCTTCGAACGATTCCTTAACCCTGAGCGGGTATCAATGCCGGATTTCGATGTCGATTTCTGTATGGATAGACGTGATGAAGTTATCGATCACGTGGCTGAACTTTATGGCCGTCAGGCGGTATCGCAGATTATTACCTTTGGTACCATGGCGGCAAAAGCCGTGGTGCGCGATGTGGGCCGTGTACTAGGTCACCCTTACGGTTTTGTCGATCGTATTTCAAAGCTTATTCCACCTGACCCAGGCATGACCCTTGAAAAAGCGTTTGCCGCCGAGCCTCGTTTACCCGAAGTGTACGACCAAGACGAAGAGGTTAAAGACCTTATCGACATGGCGCATATTTTAGAAGGGGTAACGCGAAATGCCGGTAAACATGCTGGTGGTGTAGTTATTGCGCCAACCACTATTACCGATTTTGCGCCGCTATACTGCGACGATGAAGGTAATAACCCGGTTACTCAATTCGATAAAAACGATGTTGAAACTGCAGGGCTGGTTAAGTTCGACTTCCTGGGGTTACGTACCCTAACCATTATCCAGTGGGCCATTGATATGGTGAAGGAAGGGAAGGGTATCGACATTGATATCACCTCTATTCCTTTAGCGGATGCAAAAAGCTTCCGCACTCTGCTAAATGCAGAAACTACCGCGGTGTTCCAGTTGGAATCTCGCGGTATGAAAGAGCTAATAAAACGCCTTAAGCCAGATAGCTTTGAAGATATTATCGCCTTGGTAGCCTTGTTTAGACCGGGACCTTTGCAATCGGGCATGGTAGATAACTTCATCGACCGTAAGCATGGCCGTGAAGCTATTTCTTATCCCGATGCTGAATACCAGCACGAATGCTTGCAAGAAATTCTAGAGCCTACCTACGGCATTATCTTGTACCAAGAACAGGTAATGCAGATTGCGCAGGAAATGGCGGGCTACTCCCTAGGTGGCGCCGATTTGTTACGTCGTGCTATGGGTAAGAAAAAGCCAGAAGAAATGGCTAAGCAACGTGGCGCGTTTGCTGAAGGGTCGAAGAACAACAACATCGACCCAGATTTGGCAATGAAAATTTTCGACTTGGTAGAAAAATTCGCCGGCTACGGGTTTAACAAATCTCACTCTGCTGCTTACGCCCTGGTGTCTTATCAAACCTTATGGTTAAAAGCCCATTATCCTGCTGAATTCATGGCCGCGGTAATGTCGGCCGATATGGATAATACCGATAAAATTGTTACCTTGGTTGATGAATGCAGTCGAATGGGTCTTGAGTTATTGCCCCCAGACTTAAATGCGGGTAAGCATAAATTCACCGTCGATGAGAAAGGCAGAATTGTATACGGTATTGGCGCTATTAAAGGGGTAGGTGAAGGTCCCATTGAAGCCATTATCGAAGCCAGAGAAAACCAAGGTGCGTTTAAAGATTTGTTCGATTTTTGTGCAAAAATTGATATTAAGCGTGTTAATAAACGAGTGCTGGAAAAACTAGTACTCGCGGGTGCGCTGGATAATCTAGGCCCTCACCGGGCTGCACTCATGGCATCTTTACCCGATGCTATCGCAGCTGCGGGGCAGCACGCTAAAGCGGAATCGTTTGGACAGTCAGACATGTTTGGTTTGCTAACCACTGAGCCTGATGAAGTAGAACAAGCTTTTGCTGATGTGCCACTATGGCCAGAAAAAGTATGGTTAGAAGGTGAAAAAGATACCTTAGGTTTATACCTTACAGGTCATCCTATAAACCAATACGTCGAAGAAATTAGGCATTACACTGATGGAAGGCTGGTCGACTTAAAACCCACAGGCAAAGAACAAATGGCAAATGCTGTTGGCTTAGTGCTTGGGGTTAGGGTAATGACCAATAAGCGAGGAAGACGTTGGGCTATTGTCACACTTGATGATAAAAGTGCGCGAATAGACGCTCGTTTTTTCCCAGATACCTTCGAACAGTATGAATCTATGCTAGAAACTGACAGAATATTGCTCATAAAGGGACAGGTCAGCTTTGATGATTTCTCTGGGGGCAATACAATCACCGCCCGTGATGTAATGGACATTGTTCAGGCACGGGAGAAAAACGCGAGAGCATTGGCGTTAAATGTTGAAACCCAGTTGCTTGAACCGAAAAAGATTAATCAAATGCAATCTATCTTGCAGGCCTATAAAGGCGGAAGTTGTCCGGTGCATTTATTAGTAACGCATCCCGATGCAGAAGCACTAATTACGTGTGGTGCAAGGTGGTTCGTTACACCAGAAGATCAACTTTTGCACGATCTCAAGCAATGTTTGGGAGAAAAAGCCGTTTCAATCCTCTACCATTAGTGGGTAGAGTTCGATAGATTGACTATCTCGCGTTGGCATTGACAAGCGCAGTACGAATAGGACATACAATGAGTATACAGTTTTTGGACTTTGAACAGCCGATAGCCGAATTAGAAGCAAAAATTGAAGAGCTTAGGTTAGTGAATCAAGGCGGTGAATTCGATGTTGGTATTGAAGAAGATATTAACAAGCTGCGCGGTAAAAGCGCAGAGCTAACAAAAAAGATTTTTTCTGACTTAGGCGCGTGGCAAGTATCGCAACTTGCCCGTCACCCTATGCGCCCTTATACGCTAGACTACATCCCGCGTATTTTTACCGACTTTGACGAGTTGGCAGGTGATAGAGCTTTCGCTGATGACAAAGCCATTCTTGGCGGACCAGCTATGTTAGATGGCCAACCTGTGATGGTGATTGGGCATCAAAAAGGGCGCGACACCAACGAAAAAATTAAGCGTAACTTTGGTATGCCTAAACCTGAAGGTTACCGTAAAGCACTGCGTTTGATGAAAATGGCAGAGCGTTTCAATTTGCCAATCATTACTTTCATCGATACGCCAGGGGCTTACCCAGGTGTGGGCGCGGAAGAGCGCGGACAAAGTGAAGCCATTGCGAAAAACTTGTTTGAAATGGCTGAACTTACGGTGCCAATTATTTGTACCGTTATTGGTGAAGGTGGTTCAGGCGGCGCGCTTGCGATTGGTGTTGGCGATCGTGTGAACATGCTGCAATATTCAACTTACTCGGTTATTTCCCCTGAAGGTTGTGCGTCTATTTTGTGGAAAAGTGCAGAAAAAGCGCCATTAGCCGCAGAAGCAATGGGTGTAAGTGCAGGCCAGATTAAAGAGCTTGGGCTTATTAATAGTATTGTTGAAGAGCCACTAGGTGGCGCTCATCGTGACCACACTAGCATGGCTGCGAACTTAAAAGCGGTACTTAAACAGCAGTTGAGTCAACTTAAAACCTTAGACACGGCTGACTTAATGGAAGAACGTTATCAACGTCTTATGTCTTTCGGCTACTGCTAGGTAAACGCAGAAAGCTAGAAGAAACTAGTACAGTGAGTGTATAGAATGGGCATAGCAAGTGAGTGAGATTGTAAATCACATCTGTGAGTCTATCACTACCTCACTTGCTAACACATCATTTGAAGCGCCACCTCTTCTCGTTGTTGCTTACAGCGGAGGGGTGGATTCCTCCTTACTGCTGCATGTCCTGCATGCCTTTCGCGAGCAAACTTCTACGGCTGTCCACGCCGTTCATGTACACCATGGGTTGAGCGATAATGCCGATACGTGGCTACGCCATTGCCAATCTGAATGTGACAAATTAACAATTCCGCTTAACCATTATCACGTCGCCGTTGATAATGGCGCTCGTAAGAGCCTTGAATCTGAAGCCAGAGACGCCCGCTATAAGGTGCTACATGAGTTTTGCCATGCGAACAATGGCGTGCTTCTTTTAGGTCAACATGCTGAAGATCAGCTAGAAACCGTACTGTTGCAGTTAAAGCGCGGTGCGGGGCCACAAGGGCTGTCAGGCATGGGAGCGCAACAATGGCGAAATGGGGTACTTACCCTTCGTCCCATGTTAGCACTTCAGAAAACCGATATTGTTGATGCCGCGAATCGCCTTGATTTGCAGTGGGTCAATGATGAGTCAAATGCCGATGATCGCTATGATCGTAATTTCCTTCGCAATCAGATTGTCCCAGCGTTATCTGAGCGATGGCCTCAATTGTCAAAAACTGCACTAAGAAGTGCCCAGCTATGTGCCGAGCAAACGGCCTTAGTAACAGAGCAGGCTGAAATATATCTTAGTCAGTGCTTAGTGACAGATACTCAGTTAAAAGGCGCTGAGCTGCTTACCTTGTCTAAAAACTGGCAACGAGCCGTATTGCGCCAATGGTTTTCAAAGCAATCGGTGTTGCATCCCTCTCAAGCACAATTAGCGCAAATAGAAAATATGCTATTGGCGAAACAAGATGCTGCGCCTGAAGTGTCGTTTTCTTGGGGAAAAGTAGCAAGGTTTAATAGCGACCTTTATTGGTTATTAAAACTAAACAGCCAGATACCGCATAGCCTTGATGTAAAAGATAGCGTCGACACCGAATTGTTTTGGTTGAGAGAACCCCTAACGCTAAGAGTGACGAATAAGCTATCGGGCGCAGTAACCATTAAAATGGGCGTGAAGGGACTACGTGTAAAGCCAAAAGGCGCACAGGTATCGAAGATACTTAAAGATTGGTTTAAACAGTGGAAGGTTCCTACGTGGGAAAGAGCCGAGGCGCCTATACTCTTTTTAGATGAAGAGGCGGTGGCGTTGGTAGTAAATCGAAAAGTCGTTATCTTGGAAACCATGCCACCGACGTTAGCTGTTGAAATAGTGGGTGTAGACTAAAGTCTATCTTTGTGAGTAATAAGGTGTCGGAGCCGGAAAATATTTGCCAGTGGGCAAAAGTAAGCTGTTACTTCATGGCAGCCGTGCCAAAAGATGCTTACTTACTTAGATATATTTATTATACCTAATATACGTAAGAGGTGTCCTCTCTACGCTGCAATAACCACTGTGGTACTAGCGTTATTTTTACTGAAGCACTGTCGCTAATTTCCGCCAACATTATTAAAAACGCTCATAGTGAAAAAACGCTCACAGTTAAAAAACGCTACGCAGGATACTTGATTCACTAAACCTATATGAGCGGGTGGTTTAAGCGGCTAAGTAGCTATTTTTACCAGATTGCTTCACTTTGTATAACGCAGCATCGGCGCGGTCAAAAAGCTTACCGGTATCGTCACCCTCACGGTAAATAGCGCCACCTAAACTGCACGATACATTCATGCGTCTTAAATAACTTGATTGGTTAATACTAAGCTGAATACGCGATGCGGCACATTCTAACTGAAATTGTGTTTGGCAATCTAAAAGGCAGCAGAACTCGTCGCCACCAAATCGAAATGCTTCATCTTCATCTCTTAGTACGTGTTGTAACTGAGACGCTACATGGACTAAAACATTATCACCTTCTCGGTGACCGTGGCCATCATTAACCGATTTGAAATTATCTAAGTCTATGACAAGTAATGAAAAGCCTTCCTCGTGACGCTGAGCCCACCCTAACTGACGTACTAGTGCCTGATCGAAGCCTGAGCGATTTCCCAAGCCAGTTAGCACGTCTTTAGTCGTCATCTGGTGTAGGCGTAAAAAAGATTGTGCTTGAGCGACTTGTTTAGCAAATAGTTCATGAAGTTGCTCTAGTGCATTTCGTTCAGAGAGGGAAAGCGGTACTGCGAAATAATAATGCGCAGTTGCGAGTTTACCTTTCTGAGAGGTAACACCTGGCAATGGTATCGCCACAAGTGTTGACGATAGTTTGGCATTTCCGTATACCCAACGGGTGTCTAAATCCGATAAGCTTAAACCGGCCAATGAGAAAAAACCATTCAATTGGCGAAAGTAAATTTCACCAAGCTTTTCCAATTCCAGCGTAGACAAAATCTCGCTGATGAAGGAGGTTATTTCACTGGCAGATAACGCCTGACCCGTGCTAGCAGGAGGATAAAAATTGTCATGTTGTGTGCTATCGTAGATAGTAGTAGAGAAATCCACGGAAATGCCCCTTTAGCAATACGGAAAAATATACATAAGTGGAAAGTGTCAAAATTTGCCGCTTATGCTAATTTGTTAATAGGTATTAGCAAGCTTAATGCCAATTCCTGCAATATTGCTTTGCGATATAGGCTAATAAAAATGTAGGGTTGCTAGGGCTGCTGTAATACTTTGAAGTTCAGTCGTATTTTAATTCAGGTGAGCGCAAATTTTAATCAGCGTGGAACATTGAAGCCTCAAATTAACGGTAGGGAGATGTGAAGTGAGTGCCGGTTTTTTGAACGTAATTGCGTTAATGTTTATTGCCGTTTGTAGCGTGGCTATTTTTAAGCGCATCCATTTACCGCCAATTTTAGCGTATTTATTTGCAGGTATATTAGCGGGTCCTCAGCTTTTCGCGCTTTTCGCTCACCCTCAAGAAATGCATTTGCTGGCTGAAACCGGCATCGTTTTTTTGCTCTTCTCACTAGGGCTGGAATTTTCCCTGCCAAAGTTAGTGGCCATGCGTGCATTAGTGTTTGGTGTTGGGGTTGGTCAAATGCTGCTGACCACCGCGGTATTTACCAGTATTCCATATCTTTTCGGGTTACCCATTAGTGCCTCTATTATTATAGGTGGCGCTTTAGCACTAAGCTCAACAGCAATTGTCATCAAACAAGCAACTGAAATGGGGATTCTCAATAATAGAAGAACCCAGCTGGCTGTGAGTATTCTGTTGTTCCAAGATCTTGCTGTTGTTCCTTTCCTTATTGCTATTCCTTTGCTTGCTCAAAGTGGCGAGGTCAGCATTGCATTTGCCTTAGGCGAGGCTTTGCTAAAAGGTATATTCGTCATTGCGTTTTTAATGTCGGTAGGTAAGTGGGTGTTACCCTGGGTCTTTAGAGAAGTGGCTAAAACCCGAACCGATGAGCTCTTTGTTCTTACCACAATTTTAATCGCGCTATTGGCTGGTGGCCTAACTTATTACTTTGGGTTGTCTATGGCATTGGGTGCCTTTCTTGCGGGAATGATGTTGGGTGAAAGTCAGTACAAATACCAACTAGAAGCCGATATACGCCCCTTTCGCGATATTTTGATGGGATTGTTTTTCGTTACCGTTGGTATGCAGCTCGATATAAACGTGTTGTGGAGTAACTTCTTTACCATTGTTCTTGGCGTTGTTGGGCTGATGATTATCAAAATTCTTATGGTAAGGGTGGCCGCTGCGTTTGTGAAAACAAATCCTCTGGATGCATGGTCGGCGGGTATTAAGTTATGTCAGATTGGCGAGTTTAGTTTCGTTATTGCTGCATTGGCGACCACTTATGGTGTGCTGACCACTGGGCAATCTTCTCTTATTGTCAGCATGGGCGTATTGAGCATGGCGCTAACGCCTTGGTTAATGAACAACAGTTTAGTATTTGCAAAGCGTATTGTGGCCAATAAGAGTGAAGACAATGCGCACAATACGTTAATAGTGGATAACGATTTAACCAACCATGTTGTGATTTGTGGCTTTGGCAGGGTGGGGCAATCGGTAGCTCGCATGCTGAAGATGGAAGGCATTGCATTTATAGCGATTGATATGGACCCGGTTCGTGTGCATGAAAGTAGAAATGCAGGTGAGCCAGTGCTGTTTGGCGATGCCAGTCAAAAAGATATTCTTAGTAGCGCCAATGTTGAAAAAGCCAAGCTTATCTTAGTCACCTTTGACCAACCTGATAAAGCAAAACAAGTTATTAGTGGCACCCATCAAATAGATAACACCGCCGATGTGATGGTGCGAACTAAGCGAGACTATCAGTTAGATGGTTTATATTCTGCGGGGGCAAATCAAGTCGTACCCGAGTTGCAAGAAGGTAGTTTGATGCTTATTTCTCAAGTACTGCATTACGCCGGTGTGCCCATGTCTCGAATTTTAAAGCGTGTTCGCGCGGAACGAAAAGGGCGATACGATCACTTGCATGGATTTTACCCAGGGGAAACCACAGAAATAAGCTATGGCACTGAGGATAAACTTGAATTTATTCATGCTGTAGTGCTGTCAGAGCATGCAGCATGTATGGGTAAAAAAATTAAAGATATCGACTTTGCCAGAATGCGGGTGAATGTGCGTGGATTAAGAAGAAATGGTACTGAAGTAAAAGACCCCGATCATGAAGCTGTGCTACAGCCCCATGATGTGCTCGTTATTGCCGGCAAACCTCGGCGCGTAGAACGCGCTGAGAGGAAATTACTGGAAGGCAGCTAGCCGCTCGTAAAATGCTTAAGACCGCTCTTGATGATTGACAGCAAGTGAAAGCATTCAGAAACAATCACTTAGAAAAAGTGTTTAACAAAAAAGCTTATGCAACCTTATCTTTTTCTAAGTCCGCAAACTGCTTTTTCAGATCGTATTTTTCATCGGTAACAATTTTTTCAAGCACAGAAACCCGTTCCTTGAGTGAAGCAATTTCAGCTTGATAAGCTTCTGCTGCTTTATCTGACGCCTTATTTGATTTTTTAGTTTTTGATGAGCCTGTGATACTCACAATGGCCCAAGCGATAATAGCAACAATAAAAATAGCGGTCAGATTCATGGTACTTTCCCTTCAGTTTGTTTTAAATTGTTCTGCATTCAGTGTAGGTGAAAAATAATTTTCTTTCCTACAAACCAAGCTTACAAAGCGACTACGCTAAACATACTTTTTTCGTTACTATAGCGCTTATATATACGCTTGTTCGGAAAAAAGTGTAAATAAATACGTAACTATGCATTAAAGCTTTTTGCCTACTTCATATAGAATAAGCGAATGGACATGCAGATATTTACGTTAGCGCTCTGTAATTCGTAAGTATATCTATACCAAAGATAGCAAGATGACTGCCATTGTTGTAAATTCACTATTAATCAAAGGTTTATAGTAATTTGTATTTATTGAATTATGCTGGTGAAAATCTAATTCACGAAAAATTAGTTAAATTAACGAATGAATGACGAAATTAACAATTCTAAACGCATGGTAAAGCATACAAAGTGGATGCAGCACGCCCTCAGCCTAGCGGATAAAGCAGAAGCAATGGGAGAGGTGCCGGTAGGTGCCTGTGTTGTACATAATGGTGAGTTGATTGGTGAAGGGTGGAATACGCCTATCACAGATAGCGATCCTTCCGCTCACGCAGAAATGAATGCGGTAAGAATGGCGGCAAAGCACTTACAAAACTACCGTACTACCGATGCTACGCTTTATGTCACGTTAGAGCCATGTTCGATGTGTGCCGGAATGTTGGTTCACGCCAGAATTAAGCGAGTGGTATTTGGTGCCAGCGATGCTAAAACAGGGGCGGCAGGGTCAGTGATGAATATTTTGAACCATCCATCACTTAATCATCAGGTTGATGTAATACCAGGGGTGTTGGCCGACGACTGTGCTGATAAAATTTCAGCATTTTTTAAACGTCGTCGAGCACAGATAAAGTTAGATAAAAAAGCCAAACAGGCGGCGCTTAAGCATTGCGGGTCAGCTGAGTAAACATTTCACTGGTGACAAACAGCTTGCGGCGTTGTAGTACTTTTTGATGCATTCTTTTTAGCATCACTCTACGTCTATTATTATTTTTCAATTTTATTCCTTTCCTAAATAATTTGTTTCTTTTCATTTTGCCCTCCTTGTTAATACAAATTGGGAAATTGAATAAGGCATATTGTCATTTCATCGTTTCTGCATTTATGCCTTAACCAGCCGATAAAGCGAGCTACATTCGATGGTACTGATCTTAGATGACACCATAATGACAAAATTCAATATGGCGTTAGCTAAATTCTTCCTTGTTCGTCTAGCCAAAGTAAACTGTCGTAATATCGACGAATATTATCCACATACTGAAGCGCTTCATCGCCCCGTGCGTACCCATAACGTGTTGTTCTGTAGTACTTCTTTTGCCTTAGTTGTGGAAGTCGTTGTTTAACGTCTACCCAGAGATCAGGATTGCCACCCTGACGCTCTGTTAGAATTCGGGCATCTTCTAAATGCCCTAGACCAAGGTTATACGCCGCCATTGCCATCCAAGTTCTATCTGGATCGCCAATTCGTGCAGGAATTCTTCCTAACAAGCTGGCGAAGTAGCGAGAACCTCCGCGAATGCTTTGTTCTGCGTCGGTACGATCTTCTACATCCCAATCATTGGCCGTGTCCATGGTCAGCATCATTAAACCGCGGACGCCCGTGCGAGAAATTGCATCAGGATCCCAGTGGCTTTCTTGGTAACTCATCGCCGCCAATAAGCGCCAATCTAAATCTCCAGCATATTGCTGAAACATACTTTTATAATCTTTTAACAGCGATTCGGCAGATTGATTAAATGCTCTACTATCAACGTAGTCAAATTGCCTAATGTGACCAAAATACTTTTCTTCTAATACGGTAAACCAGCCTGATTGATGCACGGTACCAAAATATTCAATAATGGCAGCTTTAATGGAATCGTCTAATTCAGGGTTTAGTGCCCATGCCATCGGCATTTCTTCTCGTACGGTTAATCCGACGGCCAAATTGGGGTGACGTCTTCGTTGCAGGGCAAGTCGGTTACTATCGGCAAGGGTGTAAGCAATATCGCCCGTCGCCACTTTTTGTAGCAACTCTTCGGCATCAGAATCTTCAGTGGTAACTAATAGCGATTCACTTGAGCCGTTTAATACTGCAAGTAGCTGCGCTTGACTGCTACCTGACACAGCAACGACAGGGTCCACAAGGCTATCGAGTTCACGAGGTCTTGTGGTACCCGCGCGGTATACTAAGTGTTGAGCAACGGTTTGATATGCTGGCCCGTAAGTAAAGCGCATCAGTAAGGCATCGGTAACTGCATCACCCGTGGCGACAATATCAAGGTTGCCTTCGGCAAGTTGCTCTAGCATGGCGTCGTAACTGTAGAAAGGATATAAGTCGAGCGTTACCCCGACATAATCTGAAAAGCCGGCAAGTAATTCATATTCAAAACCTTGTGGACCTTCGGCGCCATTATAATAAGTAGCAGCACCGTAAAGCGTGCCCACTTTTATCGAACCACGCTCTATTAGTGATAACAAAGCGTTCGGAACGGTAGGAGAGCCACAACTTGTAGCGAAAAAGCATAATGCGATAAAAAAAGATGTTTTTAATCGCTTTTTGTATTGTTGTAACGGCATAAACCTTTTCTTATTGTTGTAAATTGGGTCTTGGGAAAAAAAACTGCAACATAGCCTATGTTGAAGGTTACCAATAGAGTATAAATCCTCTATAATCCGCGCCGAAATATTCATCAATTACAGAGGCAACGCGTCCCATTGATGGTCGTTGTTTCTGAACAACCAGGTAAAGCAATATGTTGGTCCTTCGAGGCGCTCCCGCACTATCAGAGTTTCACCAAACTAAACTGATTGCAAAGCTGGGTCAATCCGGCATTAAGGTGAAAAACCTATATAGCGAATATATTCACCTTATCGATTCAAAAGGTGGACTTTCGCAGCAGCAATTAGAAATACTTAAAAAGCTGCTTACCTACGGGCCTGCCCGACAAACCCAAACGCCAACTGGCAACCTCTTCGTGGTAACACCCCGACCAGGAACAATCTCTCCTTGGTCTACCAAAGCAACTGATATCGCAAACAATTGTAGTCTGAACACGATTAATCGTATAGAGCGAGGCTGTGCTTTTTATATAGAAGCAGAGCAATCGCTTAGCGATGCTGACTATAGTCTTGTTGCGGCGCATTTGCATGACCGCATGACGGAAACTGTTTTTCCTGATACTGCGGCGGCAGAAGTATTGTTTGCACAAACCACGGCGAAAACCTTTACTTCAGTAGCGATACTAGAAGATGGCAAGCAAGCACTGGTTGATGCCAATATCCAGCTTGGTTTAGCACTGGCTGATGATGAAATAGAGTATTTATTCGAAAGCTTTACGCGTTTGGCGCGTAATCCTACCGATGTAGAGCTTTACATGTTTGCACAAGCAAACTCTGAACATTGCCGCCATAAGATTTTCAATGCCAGTTGGACAATCGACGGTGAAGACCAAGACAAATCTTTGTTCAAAATGATCAAGAACACATTTGAAGTGTTACCCGATCATGTTTACTCGGCCTATAAAGATAACGCTGCGGTGATGTCAGGCTGGGAAGCTGGGCGTTTCTTCCCGAATCCACAAACACACCAATACGAATACCATCATGAGAATATCGATATTCTGATGAAGGTGGAAACCCATAACCACCCAACCGCTATTTCGCCTTTCCCAGGCGCCGCAACAGGTTCTGGTGGTGAAATTCGTGATGAAGGTGCTACCGGTCGTGGCTCTAAGCCTAAAGCAGGTTTAGGTGGTTTCAGCGTGTCTAACTTACGTATTCCAGGGTTAGAACAGCCGTGGGAAAAAGACTACGGTAAGCCACAACGTATCGTAAGCGCGCTAGATATTATGCTAGATGGCCCGCTAGGTGGCGCAGCATTTAACAACGAATTTGGTCGTCCGAATTTGCTTGGTTACTTCCGTACCTACGAGCAAGAAGTAAATAGCTTCAATGGTGTCGAAGTACGTGGTTACCACAAGCCTATTATGCTTGCGGGTGGTTTAGGTAATATTCGCCGTGAACATATTGAAAAAGGCGAAATTACCGTAGGTGCCAAACTTATCGTGCTTGGCGGCCCTGCAATGAATATCGGCCTTGGTGGAGGCGCTGCCTCTTCCATGGCATCAGGTCAGTCAAATGAAGATCTGGACTTTGCTTCGGTACAGCGTGAAAACCCAGAAATGGAACGTCGTTGCCAAGAAGTTATTGATGCGTGCTGGCAGTTAGGCGATGACAACCCCATTCAGTTTATTCACGATGTGGGCGCGGGTGGTTTATCAAACGCACTGCCTGAGTTAGTTAACGATGGCGGTCGTGGCGGTAAGTTTGAACTGCGTAACGTATTGTCTGACGAACCGGGTATGACACCACTAGAATTATGGTGTAACGAATCACAAGAACGTTACGTGATGTCGGTAGCGCCAGAAAATATGTCGGTATTTGAAGCGATTTGTGCCCGTGAGCGCGCACCTTACGCCGTAGTAGGGGAAGCCACTGCTGAACAAGAATTGAATGTAAACGACAGCCAATTCGATAACCAGCCTATAGACATGCCCCTTGATGTGTTACTTGGCAAGCCGCCTAAAATGCATCGCGACGTTACCAGCAAGCCATTAGAAACCACTGGTTTTAATGAAAGCGACATAACACTAGCTGACGCAGCAACACGCATATTATCGCTACCTACTGTGGCGGAAAAAACCTTCCTAATTACCATTGGCGATCGCTCGGTAACAGGCTTGGTTAACCGCGACCAAATGGTTGGCCCTTGGCAAGTACCTGTGGCCGATGTAGCGGTTACTGCCACTGCTTTTGATACTTACCACGGTGAAGCCATGGCGATGGGTGAGAGAACCCCGGTTGCCTTGTTATCTCATGGTGCGTCAGCGCGTTTAGCGGTAGGTGAAGCGTTAACCAACATTGCTGCAGCAAATATTGGTGATTTAACCCGTATTAAGCTTTCAGCAAACTGGATGGCCGCCGCAGGACACCCCGGTGAAGATGCTGGTTTGTATGAAGCAGTAAAAGCCGTAGGTGAAGAGCTTTGCCCTGAATTGGGATTAACCATTCCGGTAGGCAAAGACTCCATGTCGATGAAAACCGCATGGCAAGAGGAAGGCGAAGAGAAAGCGGTAACATCACCGTTATCGTTAGTGATTTCTGCTTTCGGTGCCGTAAAAGATATTCGTAAAACGGTAACACCAGAGCTTCGCACCGATAAGGGTGACAGCCAACTATTGCTAATCGATTTAGGTGAAGGCAAGAACCGCCTTGGCGCGAGTTGTCTTTCACAAGTGTACGAGCAATTAGGTGATGCACCTGCCGATGTGGTTTCTGCGCAGCGTTTGAAAGCCTTCTTTAATGCGGTACAAACGCTAATAGAGAAACAACTGGTAGTGGCTTACCACGACCGTTCTGATGGTGGACTATTTACCACGGTAGCCGAAATGGCCTTTGCCGGTAAAACCGGTGTAAGTGTTGCGCTAGATGGCATTTCAGGTTCAGAAGCGAGTTCAGACTTATCTGTGTTGTTTAACGAAGAGCTTGGTGGCGTACTTCAAGTGTTAGACAAAGACATCGAGCAAGTTAACGCTGTACTCGCGTCTTTTGATTTAACTGATGTTAGTCATTACATCGGTACGTTAAATACCACCGACACTATCGAATTTACTCGTGATAACGTGGCCGTGCTGAACGATAGTCGCGTAGCCATGCGTACTACGTGGGCACAAACCACCTTGGCGATGCAAAAGCTTCGCGATAACCCTGTATGTGCTGAACAAGAACATGCCGCTAAGCAAGATGCCGCCGATCCTGGCCTACATGCTGCGCTTACGTACGACGTAAATGAAGATATTGCTGCGCCATATATCGCGAAAGGTGTGCAACCTAACGTCGCCATTTTGCGTGAACAAGGCGTAAACTCGCACCTTGAAATGGCTGCTGCATTTAACCGCGCTGGTTTTAACGCTGTTGATGTACACATGAGCGATATCTTAGCCGGTAAAGTCACTCTTGATGACTTCGCCGGTTTAGCTGCTTGTGGTGGTTTTTCTTACGGTGATGTACTTGGAGCCGGTGAAGGGTGGGCGAAATCAATCTTGTTCAACGAGCTTGCACGGGATCAATTCGCTGCCTTCTTCGACCGTAACAGTACCTTTAGTCTAGGGGTTTGTAACGGCTGCCAAATGCTGTCTAACTTGAAGTCACTTATTCCTGGTACTGAACATTGGCCGCACTTTGTTGCTAACCAATCGGCACGTTTCGAAGCCCGTGTTGCCATGGTAGAAGTGACTAAGTCTGCTTCTGTGTTGTTGCAAGACATGGCCGGTTCGCGCATGCCAATTGCAGTATCGCACGGTGAAGGCCAAGCAGAGTTTGCAAGCGACAGCGCGCTTTCGTCTGTAGCATCGCAAGTGGCACTTCGTTATGTAGATAACTACGGCCAACCCACTATGCAGTACCCAGCTAACCCGAATGGTTCGCCTGAAGGTATCACTGGGCTAACCTCTAGTGACGGACGCAGCACTATTATGATGCCGCACCCTGAACGTGTGTTTAGAGCGGTGGCTAACTCATGGCGTCCAGACGATTGGCAAGAAGATGGTGCATGGATGCGTATCTTTAGAAATGCACGTCGTTTTATAGGATAAAAACGCGCTTAAGCTTAGTAGAGGTAAGATGTTCTTATCTCTACTTTTTCACTTAAATGAGCGTGAAGCGTGTCAATAGATTGGCAAAGTGTCAAAAATTTGTACTGAGGGCTTGTCTTCGATAAGTCACTGATCTATTGTAGTGCAATGCAGGGATTGCAGACTGGTTACAGGAGTTTGTTTTAAGGGTTGTACCAACAGAAAATATTGTTGGTGTTGATAACAAGAGACGACGAATGAATCGTTCATCAAAAGGGTTTGGCTTAACCGGAGTAGCCATAGCGGTTGTGCTGATGTTTGTTACTGCTGTTTTCAGCAGTTCAGCTAAATCTGCCGACGTTACTTCAACGCTAGTTGTGCAGTCTTCAGTTAAGTAGTCTGAAAGTGAAATTCTAACGCCAGTATCTGTTTTCAGATACTGGCGTTAATCACTCAGCTTTACCAATTCATTTTATAAATCTTGCGCTATTAGCCTTTCCTATTTTTCTCTCTGTTGATCAATTTCTGATCTGGATGTTTCTTCAATAATACATACGTAGCTGCAAATCCGCCGTGCATAGGTTGCGCCGTGTGGTAGGCAATAACCTCTTCTAATTCAAGCAACCAGTGATTAACAAAACTTTTCTTATAAGCAGGAAAAGGTTTACTCTCTTCACCCTTGCCGTGCTTAATCAATAATGCCCTCACACCTCGTTTATGTGAGTCGGTTATCGCTTTGTATAGTGCATCTCTACTTTGCTCAATCGTCATGCCATTTAAAGAAAGGGTTTCTTCTAATGGGTATTTACCCATGCGTAATTTTTTGAACACACCATCTTGAATACCTGGTTGTTGGAATAAAATGAAATCGTCAGGCTTTACAGGTGTTACCCCTTCTAGACTTAGCGGGCTTTTCAACTTTTCCCTTTCACTGCGTTGACTTGCAGCGCGCCTCTTTTTTTCAGCTATCGCACTCTCTGTATCATGCAATAACGCTTTATTTGAAGGTTTAATGGGTTTTACATCCTGCATCTCAGCAAAGAACGAATGTAAATCATCATTTTTTTCAAAATCAGTCATAGTTTTCTCCCACACTCAGCGAAGCGTTATTTTCATGAATGTATTCGCTACGCCAATACTACTTTTCAACGTTGACCTAAATAAGCACTGTTTTACTAAGATTCAATATGGGGCTGTTTGTTGAATATTCTACTCTCGTATACCATGGGTTTATCCTAAAAGTAGCATCATTTTAAAAGCCGAAGTCGAGATAGTTTTTTAATTATTGGCGACTGAATCTTATACGTAGCTAATTTGACGATGGGTTACTATTAATGAACGTGGCTTAAACGCAGTTTAAAAGTAAACAAATCACAGGGACAAGTATGAAAACAATGTGTCGAATAATCACAATCTTAGTGTTTTACTTAAGTGTCACGATGCCAAGTATGGCGCAAACCAATGATAATGAAATAAAACAGGTGATTGCTACGAAGGTCGCACCGCCGTTTGTCATCAAAAACGAGGATGGTTCTTTTGAAGGTATAAGTATTGCGCTTTGGGAGCAAATTGCAGAATTAACGGCTACTGATTATGCGTTGACCGAAGCCTCTTTGGTTGAGCTGGTGGCGGGAGTAGAAAGCGGTCGTTTTGATGCGTCTGTTGCTGCGCTTACCGTCAATGCGCAACGAGAATCGGTTATTGATTTTACGCACCCCTTTTATACTACGGGATTAGCTATCGCCGTGCCTAGCGAAGGAAATCGGTGGATGTCAGCCGTTAAAGGTTTTTTCAGCTGGGAATTTTTAGTTGCTCTATCAGCTTTGTGCGGCTTGCTACTAGCGGTAGGAGCGTTATTGTGGCTATTTGAAAGAAAGCGCAACACTGAGATGTTTGGCGGCTCAACGCAACAAGGCCTTGGTGCTAGCTTTTGGTGGGCGGCGGTGACAATGACCACAGTAGGGTATGGCGATAAGGCCCCTGTTACCTTTGGGGGGAGGGTAATCGGCTTCATTTGGATGTTCGCAGCCATTATTTTAATCAGTAGCTTTACCGCAGCCATTGCCACAAGCCTTACCGTAAGTCAGCTATCTTCAAGTGTTGAAGGGCTTGAGGACTTACCTAACGTGCGGGTGGGCACCTTGGCAAACTCTGCAAGTAGCGCATTTTTACAAAAAGAAAATATCGGATTTAAGCGGCTTGAAAGCGTTGAAGAGGGTTTGTCGCAATTGGCATCAGGCAAGCTCGATGCATTGGTTTACGATAAGCCCATTTTACAGTACTTAACTAACAACAACTTTGGTGACAGTATTCTTATTTTACCTGAAGTGATTGAACGTCAGGATTATGCTATTGCACTACCAGAAAACAGTGCCCAAAGAGAAAAAATTAATACCGCGTTACTTAGAGTAATAGAGACGGACGAGTGGCAAGAGATATTGGACAATTATCTTGGGAAATAGCACCAGATAGGAATACATTCCGTGATTGCGGTTAAGCGTAGTGGCGTCCCCAGCTGGAATCGAACCAACATCTAAGCCTTAGGAGGGCCTTGTTTTATCCATTAAACTATGGGGACATAACGTTGTGAGAAGCTATTATACGTAGTTCCATCAAATACGAAACCTTTTGATTAATCAATGAGGTGCCGAAGGTTTCATGGTATATGTTTTAAAATTTACCTGTTTGTTTGTTGTACAGAATAATTAGACGTTGTAAGCGGTGAGTTTCGCAGCTTTCTAAAAAAAAGGCCCTGATACAGATGTATCAAGGCCTTTATCGTTAAGCTTCTTTTACATTAAATATCCGTTGTTGGGAATTTATCGATTGCTGTTTTTAGCACATCTGACTCCGTTGGAGTGGCAATGCCAATACTACTGTCACTCTCTTTAGAAGTATCACCAGACACCTGGCCAGACTCAGCTACCGATGTGCTATTGCTTTCAGAATCAGAAGGAATAGACTCTATCGACGGTAAAATCAAATCTTCTGGTGGAAGCTCAAGATCTACGGTATCAATCGTGACTTCGGTTTCCAGCCCGATGGTAACAATATCGTTTTCCTCTGGAAGGGTAATTATATCTTCCGGCAATGTGCTCTCAGATGTCACTACTTGAGAATCAGTGTTTAACTCGACGGTTTGTTCAGTCTGCCCACTAAATTCAATAACGTTAGGCGCTTTGGGTTCATCAGTAGCTTCCGTTTCTGAGCTTTGTGATGCACTTACCGACTCCGATGAACTATTTGCCATAGTTTCAGCTGAGTTACTTGTTTCAGCTACTGCTACACCTTCACCAGATGCCGTCACAAACACGTTAAACTCAGCCTGTTCGACAGTACCATTTGGATACTCAATACGGTAAGTAAAGGTATCTGTTAAGGTTCCACCAAATACGGCTTGCGTGTTGTCCGGGGTATAAGTGTACGCGCCCGTTTCGTCAATTTGCAGCGTGCCGTAATCACCGACTAACGTAATGCCACCCGTAGCGTCTTGGAAGTTTGTTCCATCAGTAGATACAGTTACATCGAATGTTGGGTCAAATAGCACATCATTTTCGAACAAATTACCGATCGCGGTTTGTACTTCGCTGACAACAAATTGGTCTAGGAAATGAACGGTAGAGCTCAAATCAACACTGACACCTCCAAGCGCACTGGCTAAGCCTGTATCCACGTCCATGGTAACTCGGTATTCACCTGCTGTAAGACCAAATGAAGTAAAGCTACCATTTCCGTCGAGGCCAAGCAGACCTATCAACTGGTCACTGGAGAAGGTTTCAACAACTTCCCATGTGCCGTTATTGTCTCGCTCAATGAATAGGTCCAGTCCTGAGCCTAATGATAATAGGTCTCCGCCATCCACGGTTAAAGTAAGATCCATCGTAGTATCAGTTGCTACAGTAAATGAGTTGCTTTGAGTATCTACAGAGGTAGGAATAACGATACCAAGGGCGCCAATCAGCCATGAGTATTCAAGCGCATCTGCTTCAGCATAACCTGTGCTGCTAGCAAAATCATAGGTCAGCTCTGCCCGCGCTGAGTCCGCAGATACCCCTTGCCCTGAAAGGTTAAAGTTGAGGTTAGCCGTAGAGGTGTTAGTCCCATCTGAAATGGTGTAGCTGAAGCTATCCGTACTACCCAAGCCGTCACGTACGCCGTTAGCTATATAGGTGTAGCTACCGTCTTCAAAGATAGTCAAGTCGCCATAGTCACCCTCAATGGTAATGCCAGATAAACCAGTGCCTAATACGGTCACCGACTCTCCATTGGAGTGAGTAACGTGCGTAACTACGCCGCCCTCAGCAATGCTATCTGCTACGTCGCCTGCATTCGCGGCATCAATAACATTACCCGACGTTGTAGTGCTACCTTCAAACGCGTATTCAGTAAGTGTTGAAGTTATATCGGTAGACTGAAGCAAGGTAAGTGTATTGCTTAGCAATGCCGCTGCGACAGCATCTAACACACTATCTGCAAGAAGACTTAACCCGAGACCGTTTAGACCATTAGTAATAGTGCTGACCAAGTCGCCGGCACCTATTGTCTCTGTTGCACCTAAAGCTGGCTCTAGAATGAAGGTGCGTACAACCGTACCTAAACCAAGCCCATTTAATACACTCGCATTAGTGCCATTCAGTGCGTCTTCAACAGCAGTTAACACTACCTCTTGGTTTTCTGCACCTAAAACTACGCCGCCATCGCCTAATTCCGTTAACGTAATTGAGCCGTCATTATTTTGATCAAATAAAGTCTCAAGAGCACTTTCATCATTGCGAATAACCACAGTGTATTCGCCGGCAGGTAGCCCAGAGAATTTCGCCACTAGCGTATCGTCACCAGTAACTCCAATGAGGTTTACACCAGCCACATCACCTATTAACGGGTTATCTGGTGTCATCGCTGTGGCGACCACGTTGCCACTTGCATCAATAATATCAACACGATACGCATCAGCGACTGCGACTAACGCTGTTTGACTGACCTCGACTACCACTTCGCCAAAGAAACCAGCGTCAACGGTAAGCGTTGTACTAGCCTCTGGCGAACCTGCCGCTGGTGAGCTTTCTGCTAAGCCTATAACTTGGAAGTCGCTGTCGGTAACTGGCGCATTCACAATGGCAGTTTGTGCGCCCAGTTCCATGTCATTGTTATCGGTTTGGGCTACTACTGGCGGGAAGTCGCTGCCAGATATAGTGATGGTAAGCGCCGCGATATCCGAGGTTTCACCATCTGATAAAGTATAGTTAAACACTTCATCTTGCCCAATTGCGCTGCGGTCGCCATCGGCGGTATAGGTGTACGTACCGTCTGCAGCAATTTCTAGTACGCCATAATTACCTTGAATAGTAACTGTACCTGTAGCAGGAACAGCAACGCTATCACCAGATGCATTGGTAACAAGCGTCACTTGCGCGCCGTCTAAGATAGTGTCTGCGCCTACACCACTAATATCACCGTCAATTAGGTTGCCTTGGGCCACTAAATCTCCCGTGTAGGTGTATTCTGTTAACGTGGTGGTAATGTCAGTGTCTTGTAAAAGGGTTAAGGTATTGCTAAGCAACGCATCGGCAACAACACTTAAAATGTCATCAAGGAAACCAGTTAAGCCAATTGCATCAAGAGGGGCGGTGAGTAAATTAACAAGCTGACCTGCGCCGATGACTGTAGTCGTATCCAGAAGTGTCTCTAGTACTCCCCTTACCTGGGTGCCAACCGTACCCAGTGGAATACCTAAAACGCCGGTATTTAAAGTTGCTTCAATAGTATCAAGAACTACCGCCTGATTGTCTGGCCCAAGTACAACGCCAGCTGTACCAAGCTCATCAAGGTCAACATCGTTACTGTTGTCGTTGTCTAACAAGTCTTCAAGTAAGTTCTCATCATTGCGGACCACCACACTGTAGTTGCCAGCATCAAGGCCTGCTAACGTGAACGAAATGGTCTCGTCGCCGGTAACATCAAAAATGTCTAATCCACCGACATCTGCAAGTTGTGAATCTGCGCTTACTCCTTGGTAAACAAGCTGACCGCTCTCATCATACACCTCGACAATGTAGGCATCGGCAACAGCAACCAGTGCTATTTGGTCAACCTCTACTAACACTTCACCTACATGGTTAGGGGAAACGGTAAAGGATGCACTCGCATCAACACCGCCTGTAGACTCAGCTAAGCCGATAACATCTACGTTGCTGGTGGTTTCAGGTGGATTGACCGTGACCACAGGCTCGCCCATATCAACAGCGTTACCGTCGTTTATTGCATCAATGGCCTGTACGACAACATTTTGACTTGCCGTGCTTGCCGAGTTACCTGCTTCATCTGTAACTGTTGCCACTACCGAATAGGTACCCGCTGGTAGCGTTGTACCTGTTAGATCCAGGCTCCAGTTGCCGCTTCCATCAATGGTGAGTTCAGGGTCAGTGCCAAAGGTATAGGACGTGCCATCAATAATGACAGTCAGAGTAGTATTATCACCAAGGTCAACTGTTCCATTGAAAATTAGCGTGCTGTCGCTGGTTATAAAGTCTCCAGCCACCCCAGAGTCGTTTGAGATACTGTCGAACGTTACCGTTTGACCATTATTGTTTTCATCAATACTGGTATCGATAACAATTGAACCTGTAGCTGAGTCAGAATTACCCACGGCATCTGTAGCGGTAACCGTTGCCGTGTAATTACCTTCAGCAAGCAAGGCGACAATATTGTCAGCTAGTGTCCAGGTGCCGTTACCATTGTTGGTAGCGGTGTATTCATTGCCGTCAATGGTTACTACCACAACCGCATTGGGGTCGTTTACCGTACCGGTAAGCTCTGGCGTGGTGTCGTTGGTGGTCAGATCGTTTATGGCTACCGTAGGCGCAGTGGTATCAACCACTACGGTACCTGTGTTGGTCACCGTGTTACCCGCGGCGTCTGTTGCAGTCACTGACGTTGGGTAGCTGCCTTCGGCGAGGGTGGCTACTGCGTCATTAGCCAGTGTCCACGTGCCATTACCGTTATTAGTGGCGGTGTAGTCATTCCCGTCAATGGTGACCACAACGGTCGCTGTCGCATCATCAACCGTACCTGTCAGCGCTGGCGTCGTATCGTTGGTGGTTAAATCATTAATTGCCACTACCGGCGCTATAGCATCTACGGTATCAGACGCAGGTGCGCTGGTATTGCCCGCTTCATCAGTGGCTGTTGCGGTAACCACAACGCCATCGGCAAGCGGAGTATCAGGCGTAACGCTCCAGTTGCCATCGCCATCAGCGACAACGGTGTAGTCTGGCGTGCCATCGCCGTCTATATCTACATTTACGGTTGCGTCAGCTTCCGCAGTGCCTGTGATCTCAGTACCGTTACCGGCATCAACAGTTGGCGCTGTTGGTGCTGTGGTATCAACGATGACAGTGCCTGTGTTAGTGCTGACGTTACCGTCAGGGTCGGTTGCGGTAACGGTTGCGGTATAGTTGCCTTCGGCGAGGGTGGCTACTGCGTCATTAGCCAGTGTCCACGTGCCGTTACCGTTATTAGTGGCGGTGTAGTCATTCCCGTCAATGGTGACCACAACGGTCGCTGTCGCATCATCGACCGTACCTGTCAGCGCTGGCGTCGTATCGTTGGTGGTTAAATCATTAATTGCCACTACCGGCGCTATAGCATCTACGGTATCAGACGCAGGTGCGCTGGTATTGCCCGCTTCATCAGTGGCTGTTGCGGTAACCACAACGCCATCGGCAAGCGGAGTATCAGGCGTAACGCTCCAGTTGCCATCGCCATCAGCGACAACGGTGTAGTCTGGCGTGCCATCGCCGTCTATATCTACATTTACGGTTGCGTCAGCTTCCGCAGTGCCTGTGATCTCAGTACCGTTACCGGCATCAACAGTTGGCGCTGTTGGTGCTGTGGTATCAACGATGACAGTGCCTGTGTTAGTGCTGACGTTACCGTCAGGGTCGGTTGCGGTAACGATTGCGGTATAGTTGCCTTCGGCGAGGGTGGCTACTGCGTCATTAGCCAGGGTCCACGTGCCATTACCGTTATTAGTGGCGGTGTAGTCATTCCCGTCAATGGTGACCACAACGGTCGCTGTCGCATCATCAACCGTACCTGTCAGCGCTGGCGTCGTATCGTTGGTGGTTAAATCATTAATTGCCACTACCGGCGCTATAGCATCTACGGTATCAGACGCAGGTGCGCTGGTATTGCCCGCTTCATCAGTGGCTGTTGCGGTAACCACAACGCCATCGGCAAGCGGAGTATCAGGCGTAACGCTCCAGTTGCCATCGCCATCAGCGACAACGGTGTAGTCTGGCGTGCCATCGCCGTCTATATCTACATTTACGGTTGCGTCAGCTTCCGCAGTGCCTGTGATCTCAGTACCGTTACCGGCATCAACAGTTGGCGCTGTTGGTGCTGTGGTATCAACGATGACAGTGCCTGTGTTAGTGCTGACGTTACCGTCAGGGTCGGTTGCGGTAACGGTTGCGGTATAGTTGCCTTCGGCGAGGGTGGCTACTGCGTCATTAGCCAGTGTCCACGTGCCGTTACCGTTATTAGTGGCGGTGTAGTCATTCCCGTCAATGGTGACCACAACGGTCGCTGTCGCATCATCGACCGTACCTGTCAGCGCTGGCGTCGTATCGTTGGTGGTTAAATCATTAATTGCCACTACCGGCGCTATAGCATCTACGGTATCAGACGCAGGTGCGCTGGTATTGCCCGCTTCATCAGTGGCTGTTGCGGTAACCACAACGCCATCGGCAAGCGGAGTATCAGGCGTAACGCTCCAGTTGCCATCGCCATCAGCGACAACGGTGTAGTCTGGCGTGCCATCGCCGTCTATATCTACATTTACGGTTGCGTCAGCTTCCGCAGTGCCTGTGATCTCAGTACCGTTACCGGCATCAACAGTTGGCGCTGTTGGTGCTGTGGTATCAACGATGACAGTGCCTGTGTTGGTGCTTACGTTACCTTCCGGGTCGGTTGCGGTAACGGTTGCGGTATAGCTGCCTTCGGCGAGCGTGGCTACTGCGTCATTAGCCAGCGTCCACGTGCCGTTACCGTTGTTGGTGGCGGGGTAGTCAATACCGTTAATGGTAATGACCACCGTGGCTGTTGGGTCGTTAACCGAACCAGTAAGCGCTGGAGTGGTGTCATTGGTTGTTAAGTCGTTGAAGTCAACGACTGGCGCGGCCGCATCAACCGTGTCAGTGGCTGGGTTGCTAATGTTACCCGCTGCGTCGGTCGCCGTTACGGTCACGATTACGCCATCGGCAAGCGGTGTATCAGGTGTAATGCTCCAATTGCCGTCGCCGTCTGCTGTGACGGTGAAATCAGGGATACCATCACCGTCTATATCAACATTGACCTCGCTGCCCGCTTCGGCGGTACCGGTAATTTCGGTGCCGTTGCCTGCATCCACAGTAGGGATTGCAGGTGGTGTAGTATCAATAACTACCGTTCCTGAATTTGAACCCACATTGCCATCGGCATCAGTGGCAGTAACGGTAGCGGTATAACTACCATCTGCAAGTGCAGCCACTGCATTGTCAGCCAGTGTCCACGTGCCATTACCGTTGTTGGTGGCGGTGTAGTCAATACCGTTAATGGTAACGACCACCGTGGCTGTTGGGTCGTCAACCGTACCGGTAAGCGCTGGTGTGGTGTCATTAGTGGTTAAGTTGTTGATTGCAACGACTGGCGCAACAGCGTCTACCGTAGCTGACGCTGGTGCACTCGTATTGCCCGCTTCATCGGTAACTGTTGCCGTAACTACCGCACCATCGGCTAGCGGTGTAGTTGGTGTTACTGACCAATTGCCATCGCCATCCGCGATGACGGTGAAGTCTGGCGTGCCGTCTCCGTCTACGTCAACATTCACGGTTGCGCCTGCTTCCGCAGTACCCGTAATCTCAGTACCGTTACCTGCGTCGACGGTAGGTGCTGCTGGAGCAGTGGTATCAATGACCACAGTACCAGAGTTGGTTCCGTTGTTACCATCGGCATCAGTGGCAGTGACCGTAGCGTTATAGCTACCTTCAGCCAGTGTGGCGACGATATCATCCGCCAGGGTCCAGCTGCCATCGCCATTGTTAATCGCGGTATACTCTATACCGTTAATGGTAACGACGACGGTGGCCGATGGGTCGTCTACCGAGCCAGTAAGTGCAGGTGTGGTGTCGTTAGTCGTTAAGTCATCGAAGGCAACCATTGGCGCAACAGCGTCTACCGTATCAGATACAGGCTCGCTGACATTGCCTGCTCCATCAGTGGCCGTAGCCGTAATCACCACACCATCGGCCAGCGGTGTAGTTGGTGCTACTGACCAATTGCCATCGCCATCCGCGATGACGGTGAAGTCTGGCGTGCCGTCTCCGTCTACGTCAACATTCACGGTTGCGCCTGCTTCCGCAGTACCCGTAATTTCAGTACCGTTACCTGCATCAACAGCAGGGGCAGCAGGCGCGGTAGTATCGATAATGCCGCCATTATCGTTTGCAGTTGCCGTATTGCCCGCACCATCTGTCGCAGCTGCAGTAACAGAATAATTACCTTCAGATAAGGCTGTTGGCACATCTACAGTGAAGGTCCCATTGGCTTGAACAATTGCGTCAAAGGTTTGTGTATTACCAGCGTTATCAGTAACGCTAATGGATACTGTGCTGCCTGGCGGAATATCTGTAGTTCCAGAAATTGTTGGCGTTGTGTCGTTTCCTGTACCAAGCGAGTCCAGGTTTAGGTTCGGTACGCTGGTGTCAATATTTCCGCTGGTAGTATCAGATGCTGAGTTTCCAGCGGCATCAGTGGCGGTAGCGCTAACATTGAAGTTACCGTCTGCCATTGCATTAGGCACATCGGCGCTGAAGTCTCCGTTGCTATCGACAATAGCCGTAAATGTCTGTTCTGCTCCTGCGCTGTCGGTGACGGTTATGTTCACTGAACTGCCAGGGCTCAAGTCGGTGCTGCCAGTAATTGTTGGCGTTGTATCGTTACCTGTGCCTTGTGCATCTAAATTGATCGTCGGCGCGGTAGTGTCTACGCTACCGTTTGTTTCAGTGGCAGTCGTCTCATTACCTGCTGGGTCTTGGGCAACGGCGGTAACGGTATACCCTCCTTCAGCCATGGGGCTTGGCACATCGGCCGAGAAACTGCCGTCACCCTGAACGGTAGCATCGAAGGTTTGGCTTACACCTGCGTTATCTGTAACCGTAATCGTTACTGTCGCGCCTGCAGGCAGATCAGTATTGCCGGATATTGTAGGCGTTGTGTCGCTGTCTGAGGCCAGTGTATCTAACGATAGGGTAGGGGCTGTTGTATCAATATTTCCCGAATTGTCTACAAGATTAGTGCTATTACCTGCGTCATCGGTAGCGGTTGCCTCAACGCTGTATGGACCTTCAGCTAAAGGCGCGGGCACATTCACAGTAAAGTTTCCATTTACATCAACAGTGGCAGTGATGGTTTGAGCATTTCCTGCGTTGTCAGTAATCACAAGGGTCACTTCACTACCTTGTGCGAGGTTTGTGCTTCCCGATAGGGTAGGTGTTGTGTCATTGCCTTCTTTAAGTGGGGTTAACGTCAACAACGGGGAGGTAGTGTCTATGCTTCCAGCATCACTCGCTGCCGCGGTATTGCCTGCTTCATCGCTGATTGTAGCGCTTACCGTGAAGTTGCCTTCAGCTAAATCAGTACCTGGAGAGATTGAGAAAGACCCATCGGCCTGTACAACTGCACTCAAGGTCTGGGTCGCACCAGCACTATCCGTTACCAAAATAGTAACCACAGAACCTGCTGGTTCATCGGTTGTACCTGTAATTAGCGGCGTAACGTCGTTAGTGGTATCTGCAACATCCATATTAAGTGTAGGTACAAGCGTATCAACAACGCCTACTTCATTATCTGATGTACTGTTGTTTGCTGCATCGGTGGCGGTTGCAGAGACTGTAAAATTACCTTCAGCCATCGCCGCTGGTACGTCGGCTGAAAATGCGCCGCCTGCAGCAACCAATGCAGAGAACACCTGGGTATTACCGGCACTATCAACAACGGTTATCTGTACTGTAGAGCCTTGAGGCAAATCTACGGTACCGCTAATGGTTGGGATTGAGTCGCTAATTGTGCCAGGCTCGTCCAGCGAAATAATAGGTGAAAGGGTGTCGATAACGCCTGTTTCTGCGTCGGACGCTGTATTGCCAGCTTCATCAACAGCCGTAGCTTGAACTGTGTAGCTACCTTCCGCTAGCGAGACTGGTACTTCTACACTAAAAGAACCATCGCTTTGTACTATTGCTGATAAGGTTTGTACATTGCCAGCATTATCTGTGACCGTAATTGAAACCGTGTTTCCAGCCGACTGGTCTGTTGTGCCAGTAATTGTTGGCGTTGCATCATTTTCTATACCTGGGTCTGCCACGTCAATAGCCGGTGACGTGGTATCTACCACACCACTAGTTTCCGAGTCAGAGCCTGAATTACCCGCGCCGTCAGTTACCTCTGCGACAACGGTGTAGCTACCTTCGGCCAAATCAGCAGGTACGCTAGCGCTAAAGGTGCCATCACCTTGTACTGTTGCAGTAAAGGTTTGTACTGCTCCTGCACTATCTGTCACTGTTAAGGTGACGGTGGCACCAACTGGGGCGTTAGTTGTGCCTGAGATGAGAGGCGTAGCGTCGTTTGTTTGGCCAAGGGTATCTAGCGTAATGTCCGGGGCGCTCGTATTGATATTGCCGCTATCAGTGATAGTCGTGCTATTGCCCGCAGCATCACTCGCACTGGCTGTTACATCGTAATCGCCATCAACGAGCGCGCTGGGTAGTTCAACAGAGAAAGCGCCATCCGCATCAACCGTAGCGGTAAGATTTTGTACGTTACCTGCTGCATCGGTGACAACCAGCGTTATGGTTGCTCCTTCTGGAAGGTCGGTAGTACCGCTTAATCCTGGCGTAGCGTCATTGCCGTTGGCCACAGGGTTTAAGTTGATAACAGGCGGGATGGTGTCGACAGTACCGTTGTTGTCAATTGCTGTGTTTTGATTACCCGCATCATCAATCGCCGTTACTTCTACTGAGTAATCACCTTGTGCAAGGTCAAACGGCACATCAGCGCTAAAACTACCGTTCGCTTGAACTGTGCCGGTGAAGGTTTGCGTATTGCCCTGGCTGTCAGTCACGCTAATGCTAACTGTGTTGCCCGAAGCCAAGTCTGTGGTTCCCGAAATAGTCGGCGTGGCATCGTTGGTTAAACTTTGTGCGTCTAACGATAGTGTTGGCGCTGCAGTATCTATGACACCGTTGTTATCTATTGCCGATGCAGAATTACCCGCACCGTCAGTAGCTGTGACGGTTACGCTGAAACCACCTTCCGCTAAATCAGCAGGTACATCAGCACGGTAAGTACCATCGTTTAGAACGGTTGTTGTGAATGTCTGGGTATTTCCAGCGCTGTCCGTTACGCTAATGCTAACCGTATCGCCGGCATTGAGATCTGTGGTACCAGAGATAGACGGCGTTGCATCACTATCAAGCCCTAGTGCATCAATGGTGATTGATGGGGCCGTTGTATCGATGTTACCCCCATTTTCAGTCACCGATGCACTGTTACCAGCACCATCTGTGGCTGTCGCATTAACAGAATAGTCACCTTCAGGTAAGCCTGCAGGTACATCGGCCGTAAAGCTACCATCACCTTGTACTGTTGCGGTGAATGTTTGTGTGTTTCCAGCACTGTCGGATACGGTTAGCGTTACGGTGCTACCTGGCGCTAAATCGGTATTACCTGAAATGGTCGGCGTGGTGTCGTTGTCTGATCCTAATGGTTCAAGCGATAAGGTCGGCGCTGCTGAGTTTATATTGCCACTTACTGTATCTGTAGCGGTATTGCCCGCTTCATCGGTAGTGGTTGCAGTGACGTCAAAATCTCCATCAACCATAGGGTTAGGCACATCTGCACTGAAGTCGCCGTTAGCATCTACGGTTGCATTAAATGACTGCTGAGTACCTGTACTGTCAGTCACCGTGATAGTCACTGTACTGCCTGCGTCCAAGTCTGTGCTACCGCTAATCGTTGGCGTGGTATCGTTTCCTGTACCAAATGGATCTAGGTTAATAACGGGTGCAGTGGTATCTACGCTACCGCCCGTTTCAGAATCGGAACCTTGGTTGCCCGCCGGATCTTGAGCCGCAGCGGAGACCGTATAGTCTCCTTCAGCTAATGGTGAAGGTATATTTGCTGCAAAACTGCCGTCGGTTTGTACCGTTGCCGCAAAGGTTTGCGTATTACCGGCACTGTCGACCACCGTTAGGGTAACAATGGCGCCAGCAGGAAGGTTTGTGGTGCCAGAAATAGTTGGCGTTAGGTTATTCTCAGGCGCTAATTCATCTAAGTTTAGCTCAGGTGGTGTTGTGTCGATGGCGCCTGAATTATCAAGTATCGATGTGCTGTTACCTGCTTCATCAGTGGCTGTTGCTTCAACACTGTACGAACCTTCAGCCAGTGCAATGGGTAGGTCCACCGTAAAGTTTCCTGCAGCATCAACCGTTGCCGTGACCGTTTGAATGTTGCCTGTACTATCCGTGATAACCAAGGATACAACGCTACCTTCAGCTAGATCAGTGCTACCCGATATGGTTGGTGTTGTGTCATTGCCTAGCCCCTGAGGGTCTAACGTTAAGGTGGGCGCTGTGGTGTCAATTGTGCCCGCTGCATTGGCTGACGCACTGTTGCCTGCATCGTCGGTAGCCGTAGCGGTAACGTTATAGTCACCTTCGGTCACTGCATCTGGCACATCCACACTGAAGTCGCCGTTTGCATCAACCGTTGCCGTAACGGTTTGGGTATTTCCTGCACTGTCGGTAATCGAAAGCGTAACGCTCTCGCCTACTGCCAGGTCCGTAGTCCCCGAAATGGTAGGCGTAGTATCGTTATTTGAACCCAGTGTATCTAGCGAGATAACCGGAGCAACGGTATCGACGATACCGTCATTATCAGTGACAGAAGCGCTATTACTGTTGCTGTCAGTAGCGGTAGCTGTTACTGAGTAATCGCCCTCGGCAAGAGGCGCGGGGACGTCAGCACTAAAGTTACCGCTCGCATCAACTAGTGCAGTAAAGCTTTGCGTGTTGCCTGCACTGTCAATGACGGAAAGCGTAACGGTTGAACCGGCGGGTAGGTCAGTCGTACCCGATATGGTTGGAGTAGTATCGCTAACTGTAGCTTGAGCCTCTAGCGTCAGCGCAGGAGCGCTAGTATCTACCGTACCGGTATCAGAGGTGGTGGTTGTATTGCCTGCATCGTCTGAGGCACTTGCTGTCACCGTGTAGCTGCCATCTGATATAGCGTTTGGTACATCCGCGCTGAATGAACCATTCGCGTCCACAATTGCATCAAAGGTTTGCGTATTGCCTGCACTATCAGTGACGGTTAATGTTACCGTGCTTCCTGGTGCTAAATCAGTGCTGCCCGATATGTTAGGCGTTTCATCGTTGCTTGTGCCTTGCGGATTTAGCGTAAGCACAGGGGCGGTGGTGTCAATATTGCCACCGTCTTCAAATGCAGTTGTTGAATTACCAGCATCATCTGTTGCAGTAACCTCTACGCTGTAGTCGCCTTCTGGCAGTGAAGACAATACTTCTGTAGCGAAGTTGCCTTCTGCATCAACCAATGCGTTGATGATTTGCGTGTCGCCATTGCTGTCGGTTACGGTTATCACCACGACAGCACCTTCGGGTAAATCTGTATTACCTGAAATAGTCGGTGTAGTGTCATTACCTGAATCTAACGGATTGACGCTAACAACAGGCGCTTGTGTATCAATGTTTCCATTTGTCTCGTTTGCAGACGCGGTGTTACCTTGCGCATCGCTTACTGTTGCCGTAACGGTGAAGTCGCCCTCGGCCAATGCGTTAGGCACGTCCGCGCTGAATGTTCCATCTGCTTCCACGGTAACTTGGAAGCTTTGCGAGTCACCATTGGCATCCACAACGGTAATGGTGACAAGTGTGCCGGGAGTAACATCAGTAGTACCTGAGATAGTTGGGCTTACGTCGCTGGTAGAGCTTTGCGTGTCAAGGGTTAACAGTGGTGCTTGGCTATCTACATTGCCTGTTGTATTGGCATTTGCGGTATTTCCTGCACTGTCAGCTGCACTGGCGGTAACCGTGAAGTCGCCGTCGGCTAATGCGTTTGGCACATCTACATTAAAGCTACCATTTGCATCGACCAAGGCATTAACAGTTTGCGTGTTTCCAGCGCTATCAGTCACGACAAGCGTGACCGTGCTTCCTTCAGGAAGGTCAGTAGTGCCTGAAAGCGTAGGCGTTGTATCACCGGTGCTGCCAGGGTTTTCAAGGGTTAGCACTGGCGCGGTAGTGTCAATGGTGCTGAAATTATCGGTCACCGTTGTCGTATTGCCATCACCGTCGGTCGCACTGGCGGTGACTGTATAAGCGCCATCAGGTAGTGGTGACGCAACATCAGCAGTGAAGCTTCCGTCTGTGCCCGCTGTTGCAGTAATAGTCTGTGTATTACCAGCGCTATCCGTTACGGTTAACGTTACTTCACTGCCTTCAGGTAAGCTGGTTGAACCTGAGATCGTAGGCGTATTGTCGTTAGTTTGGCCTTGTTCATCTAGCACTAACGTTGGTGCATTCGTGTTGATGTTACCTGTCGTGCTGTCGGTCACTTCATTACCTGCAGCGTCTTCTGCCGTAGCAGTAACCGTAAAGTTGCCATCAGCCAGTTCTTGTGGTGCGTCCACAGAAAAATTGCCATTAGCATCGACCAAGGTGTTGATAGTTTGCGTGTTGCCTGCGCTATCAACGACCGTTAGCGAGACAATACTTCCTTCAGGCAGATCTATGCTGCCCGATAAAGTCGGTGTGGTATCGTTGCCAGAACCCACAGCGTCAAGGGAAAGCGATGGCGCCGTCGTATCAATGCTGCCACCATTTTCGGTTACACTCGCGGTATTGCCATTGTCATCCACTGCAGTTGCTGAAACCGTGTAGTCACCTTCTGCCAACGTACTAGGTACTTCTGCGCTGAAGCCTCCGTTTTCATCAACAAGGGTCTCAATGGTTTGCTGATTACCTAAGCTATCCGTAACGATTAGTGTAACCGTACTACCTTGTGGTAAATCAGTCGTTCCGCTAATAAGTGGTGTAGTATCGTTGCCCACGTCTTGTGGATCGAGAGTAAGCGTTGGTGCCGCAGTATCAATATTGCCTTGCGTTGATGCAGAATCTTGGTTGCCCGCATCGTCAGTGACGGTGGCGGTGACGGTAAAGTCGCCGTCGGCAAGCTCTGCGGGCACATCAACAGCAAAGGTGCCGTCACTCTCGACTACGGCAACAAAAGTCTGTGTATTTCCTGCACTGTCAGTAACTGTGATTGAAACACTGCTCCCTGGTGCCTGATCTGTGTTACCGGAAATGGTTGGCGTAGTATCATTAGTATTGTCTTGGGCATCTAAGTTAATTAGCGGTGACGTGATATCGATATTGCCGCCAGTTTCTGTTGCCGTTGCGGTATTGCCGTTTACATCGGTTGCCGTAGCCGTTACGCTATATTCACCTTCCGCTAATGGATTGGGCACATCTACACTAAAGTTACCCGAACCGTCTACCGTCGCCGCGAAAGTTTGTGTATTGCCAAGCGCGTCGGTAACTGACAGTGTGACAGTGCTGCCAGTTGGTAAATCGGTAGAACCAGCAACAGTAGGCGTGGTGTCGTTGTCATCACCTAATGGGTTAAGGGTTAGGTCTGGTGCATTGGTATCCACGGCACCTGATTGAGACGCAGATGCACTATTTCCCGCAGCATCGGTAGCTGTTGCTTCGACAGTATAGTCACCATCTGCGAGTTCAACAGGAACGTCCGCGCTAAACTCACCGTTAGCATCTACAGTGGCTGCAAAGGTTTGGCTGTTTCCTGCACTGTCGGTAACGGTAAGTGTAACTGTGCTGCCTGCTTCTAAGTTCGTCGAACCGCTAATTGAAGGTGTAGTGTCGTTACCTGTGCCAAGTGGCTCTAGAGAAATGGTAGGTGCTTGGGTATCAATGTTGCCGCCATCTTCAGTAACGGTAGTTGTATTGCCTGCATCGTCTGTAGCATTGGCTTCAACGGTATATTCACCCTCAGTAAGCGGCGTTTGCACGTCGACGCTAAAATTACCGTTATCATCAACGATTGCATCGATGGTTTGCGCGTTGCCCGCGCTGTCGCTAACCACAATAGTTACTGCTGTACCAGACGGTAAATCGGTAGAACCAGAAATGGTTGGCGTAGTGTCGCTGCCGTCGATTTGTGGGTCTAGAGTAAGTACTGGTGCCGCAGTGTCTATATTGCCACTGTTGTCGACTGCGGTAGTTGTATTGCCTGCAGCATCAGTTGCTTCGACAGAAACTTCGTAGCTTCCTTCCGCCAGAGCTTCACCCACATCGGCGCTGAAATTCCCGTTTTCATCCACAACCGCGGTGACGGTTTGCGTATTACCCTCACTATCGGTTACGGTTATAACAACCTCGCTGCCCGCTGGTAAATCTGTATTACCCGAGATAGTAGGTGTTGTGTCGTTAGTATCCGTTTGCGGATCGATATTCACCACAGGTAGGGTAGTATCAAGCGCGGTAGTAGCTGTGGCAGTGGAGCTATTACCATTTTCGTCTGTCACCGTCACTTCAATGTCGTATTCACCCTCTTCAAATCCAGGGGGGAAGACGACGTTGAAATCGCCATTCTCATCTGTAGACCCCGGTATTGTCTGGCTGTTGCCGTCGCTATCGGTGATAACTACCACTACCTCTGAATTAGGTGCATCCGATGATCCCCCTATGCCTTCACTACCGTTGGTAGGCGAGCCAGTTTCAATAACAATACTAGGGCCTTGGGTATTAATAACCGCATCGAGAGATGTTGAAGAGGTGTTGCCCGCCACGTCAGACACGGTAGCGGTAACAGTAAAGTCGCCGTTTGCGAGTGCTTGCGGAACTTCAGCACTAAAGCTACCGTCTTCTTGCACAATTGCAGTAATGGTTTGCGTAGTGCCATCTGAATGCACTATATCTAGCGTTACTACCGCACCTGGTTCTGCATCAGTGTCGCCATTAATAACTGGTGTGTCATCATTCGTTGAACCAATGGGTTCAAGGCTGATCACTGGCGCTGTGGTGTCTATTTCACCTGTTACTGTGGTGGTAGAACTATTACCTGCTGGTATCGTAACAGTAACGTCAACCGTGTACTCACCTTCGCTAAGCTCCGCTGGTATATCTTCGCTGAATGTGCCGTCAGCGCCCACTGTAGTGACGATTGTTTGTTCGTTACCCTCGCTATCTGTAACAACAATGACGAGTTCACTGCCAGGAGGGGCATCGGTTTCACCAGAAACGTTTGGCGTAGTATCGTTCGTTGGCGCAGGTTGATTTACGGTAGTCGACGGACTAGTAGAATCGTAATCGCCGCTCGTTGTTGCTTGCGCCGTATTGCCTGCGTTATCTGTCACTTCGGCAGTTACGCTGTATGTACCCTCAGCCACAGCATTTGGAACTTCAACGGCAAAAGTACCGTCGGCTAGTACGGTGGTGGTAAAGGTCTGAGTAACGCCTGCACTATCAGTAACGGTAAGCGTTATTGTGCTTCCGGGTACGGCATCAGTTAAACCAGAAAGCGTAGGTGTAACATCGCCATTTATTCCAGGGTCGTTTAATGAGATGGTTGGCGCAGTCACGTCGATAGCGCCCTGTTCTTCGGTACTGGCTGTATTGCCTGCCGCATCGGTAACGCTGGCTTCAACGGAATAATCACCTTCCGCTAATTCAACTGGCACATCTATTGAAAATGAACCATCTGCTTGAACGGTGGTGGTAAGCGTTTGTACGTTACCGGCACTGTCTGTCACCGTTAAGATAACAGTCGAGCCTGGCGCGGCATCAGTGGTGCCTGAGAGCGTAGGCGTAGTGTCGTTGTCAGTGCTTTGTGCATCTAACGAAATTACCGGTGCGGTAGTATCAATTTCACCGGTATTGGCATCGGTGGCAGTATTGCCTGCGGCATCAGTAACCGTGGCTTCAACAGAGTATTCACCTTCCGCTAATGCAGCAGGCACATCTACTGAAAACGTGCCGTCAGCTTGCATGGTGGTGGTAAGCGTTTGTACGTTACCCGCACTGTCTGTCACCGTGAGAGTAATAGTAGATCCCGGCGCGGCATCAGTGGTGCCTGAGAGCGTAGGCGTAGTGTCGTTGTCAGTGCCTTGTGCATCTAACGAAATTACCGGTGCGGTAGTATCAATTTCACCGGTATTGGCATCGGTGGCAGTATTGCCTGCGGCATCAGTAACCGTGGCTTCAACAGAGTATTCACCTTCCGCTAATGCAGCAGGCACATCTACTGAAAACGTGCCGTCAGCTTGCACGGTGGTGGTAAGCGTTTGTACGTTACCCGCACTGTCTGTCACCGTGAGAGTAATAGTAGATCCCGGCGCGGCATCAGTGGTGCCTGAGAGCGTAGGCGTAGTGTCGTTGTCAGTGCCTTGTGCATCTAACGAAATTACCGGTGCGGTAGTATCAATTTCACCGGTATTGGCATCGGTGGCAGTATTGCCTGCGGCATCAGTAACCGTGGCTTCAACAGAGTATTCACCTTCCGCTAATGCAGCAGGCACATCTACTGAAAACGTGCCGTCAGCTTGCACGGTGGTGGTAAGCGTTTGTACGTTACCCGCACTGTCTGTCACCGTGAGAGTAATAGTAGATCCCGGCGCGGCATCAGTGGTGCCTGAGAGCGTAGGCGTAGTGTCGTTGTCAGTGCCTTGTGCATCTAACGAAATTACCGGTGCGGTAGTATCAATTTCACCGGTATTGGCATCGGTGGCAGTATTGCCTGCGGCATCAGTAACCGTGGCTTCAACAGAGTATTCACCTTCCGCTAATGCAGCAGGCACATCTACTGAAAACGTGCCGTCAGCTTGCACGGTGGTGGTAAGCGTTTGTACGTTACCCGCACTGTCTGTCACCGTGAGAGTAATAGTAGATCCCGGCGCGGCATCAGTGGTGCCTGAGAGCGTAGGCGTAGTGTCGTTGTCAGTGCCTTGTGCATCTAACGAAATTACCGGTGCGGTAGTATCAATTTCACCGGTATTGGCATCGGTGGCAGTATTGCCTGCGGCATCAGTAACCGTGGCTTCAACAGAGTATTCACCTTCCGCTAATGCAGCAGGCACATCTACTGAAAACGTGCCGTCAGCTTGCACGGTGGTGGTAAGCGTTTGTACGTTACCGGCACTGTCAGTCACTGTTAGGGTCACGGTCGAACCAGGCGCGGCATCAGTCGTACCTGAAAGCGTAGGCGTAGTGTCGTTGTCAGTGCCTTGTGTATCTAACGAAATTACCGGTGCGGTAGTATCAATTTCACCGGTATTGGCATCGGTGGCTGTATTGCCTGCCGCATCGGTAACGCTGGCTTCAACAGAATATTCACCTTCCGCTAATTCAACTGGCACATCCACAAAGAAGGTGCCGTCAGCTTGCACAGTGGTGGTAAGCGTTTGTACGTTACCGGCACTGTCTGTCACCGTTAAGATAACAGTCGAGCCTGGCGCGGCATCAGTGGTGCCTGAGAGCGTAGGCGTAGTGTCGTTGTCAGTGCCTTGTGCATCTAACGAAATTACCGGTGCGGTAGTATCAATTTCACCGGTATTGGCATCGGTGGCTGTATTGCCTGCCGCATCGGTAACGCTGGCTTCAACAGAATATTCACCTTCCGCTAATTCAACTGGCACATCAACAGAGAAGGTGCCGTCAGCTTGCACGGTGGTCGTAAGCGTTTGTACGTTACCCGCACTGTCTGTCACCGTGAGAGTAATAGTCGAGCCTGGCGCGGCATCAGTGGTGCCTGAGAGCGTAGGCGTAGTGTCGTTGTCAGTGCCTTGTGCATCTAACGAAATTACCGGTGCGGTAGTATCAATTTCACCGGTATTGGCATCGGTGGCTGTATTGCCTGCCGCATCGGTAACGCTGGCTTCAACAGAATATTCACCTTCCGCTAATTCAACTGGCACATCAACAGAGAAGGTGCCGTCAGCTTGCACGGTGGTCGTAAGCGTTTGTACGTTACCCGCACTGTCTGTCACCGTGAGAGTAATAGTCGAGCCTGGCGCGGCATCAGTGGTGCCTGAGAGCGTAGGCGTAGTGTCGTTGTCAGTGCCTTGTGCATCTAACGAAATTACCGGTGCGGTAGTATCAATTTCACCGGTATTGGCATCGGTGGCAGTATTGCCTGCGGCATCAGTAACCGTGGCTTCAACAGAATATTCACCTTCCGCTAATTCAACTGGCACATCAACAGAGAAGGTGCCGTCAGCTTGCACGGTGGTCGTAAGCGTTTGTACGTTACCCGCGCTGTCAGTCACTGTTAGGGTGACGGTAGAACCTGGCGTCGCGTCAGTATTACCCGATAAGGTGGGGGTAGCATCGTTATTAAGAGGAATAGCGTCGAGTGTAATGGTAATGTCTGTGGCTTCGTCACCGCCGTCACCAAACTGTTCTGACGTGATTTCTTCGTTATCGTTGGCGCCTTGCTCGAATTCAAAAGCGACGGGATCTACACTTTCGTTGATTCTGTCTACTCGAACAAAGTTACTGCCTCCTGCACCGCCGCCACCATCTAAACCAGCAGCGGTTGCTTCTAACGACTCTAAAATATCATCATCGCCAGCAAGTACGTCTAGAAAATCTTGGTCGAGATCCTGACTATCTCCCGTTTGATCAAGCAATGCATTAAGATCTTCGAGGCTGTCGTCGAAAACAGCAAATTCATCATCGCTGTCAACATCTGAAAAGGTTAATTGAAGAGGGAAAGTAACAGTTTGGCCGGCAGGTAACTCTCTCACAATGCCATCAATACTGACAAGCACTGTACTGCCATCGGGGATAGTAAGGCTGTCTCCTTCCAATAAGGTCGTGTTTTCACTGGCTGCAAATTGCTCACCCGTTTCTGGGCGCTCTACCAAAACTTTACCATTTACTTCTACAACAATTACATCGGCCATTTTGAACCCTTTTCATATATCACTGAAACTCTTTAAATTAAGACTAGCAGCGAAAATGAAATTGGTTACCGGACCGTGGTACAGGTACTGGTATACCTTCGTCGAATTTCTAGGTATTTCCCCCTAATTTATTAATTTTAAGCAAGAATTAGACTTTCGTCACTTGGCAAAAATTCAGTTTTACTACTAGGCTTTGTTCAGATTAAGACAAATTTCACTTCTGATTTTAATAACATATATGAGTACTGTAAGTATGAGTAAAATGCTAATTTTTGGGGCACTCGGATTAGTCACTCTTTCCTTGTCAGCGCAAGAGTCTTCACCTGTAATGCGCAATGCTTCTTTGGAGCAATACGTAAGTAAATCTATAAATTCAAACCCTGAAATTCAGGCAAGTTGGAGACAACTGCAAATTGCCATGAAAGATGTCGACATTGCCAAATCAGGTTATTTGCCTTCTATTGACGTTCTAGCTTCTAGTGCCTATACCGAAAGAAATTATGGATTAGACCAAGATTACGCAGGTCACACTGCTGAAATTAGATTAACGCAATTACTTTACGATGGTTTTTTTACTTCTAGTGAAGTAAGTAGATTCAAGCAAGCTCAGGTAGTTCGCTACTATGAATTGATGGGCGAAATTGAACAAAAATCACTTGATACGTCATTAGCATATTTGGATGTGCAGCTATATCGAGAGTTACTCTCATTAGCTGAAAAAAACTTAATTACGCATGTGGACGTCTTCAAACAAATCGAAGAAAGTGTAATAGCTGGTGTGGGCAGAAGAGCGGACTTAGAACAAATTAGCGGTAGGCTTTCGCTGTCAGAGTCAAATGTATTAACTGAGCTGTCTAACCTTCACGATGTCACTGCTAGGTTTTTACGACTAGTAGGTGAAAAACCTGCAGAAGCATTAGCCGAGGTGTCTCTTTCTGAGGCTATGCCTGAATCGGTTAAAATGGATATTGAGTCTATCTTGTTAGCAGCGTATGAAACCAATCCGTCTTTCAATGCCACAATTTATAATATTGACGCACAGCGTTTCGCTATTGATAGCGCGAGAAGTCGTTACCATCCACAAATTAACCTCACCGCCAGTTATGGGGCGCAAACTCGAGATGAAGCAGCATTAAACAACACTATTTCAGAGGCCAGTGTTGGGGTTAACTTTTCGTACAATATCTACAACGGTGGTGCAGATAGGGCGGCAATTAGGCAAGCGTTGTCACAGGTAGATTTAGCAAAGGATTTAAGAGATAAAGCCTGTGTTGATATGCGCCAAACAATTCAAATTGCTCGTAACGATATTCAAAATATTAGCGAGCAACTCCCTTCATTAAATGCACACAGATTGTCTTCCGACAGAGTTAAATCGGCGTATATGGATCAGTTCACCATCGGCGAACGTTCACTTCTTGATTTGCTTGATTCAGAAAATGAGTATTACGAGTCGAGCAGAGCTTATGTACAAGCCACCTATACATTAGAAAAAGCGAGGGCACGGCTACTGGCTGCGTCGGGCGTTTTGGTTAAAGCGTTGGGTGTGAGTAGAAATGGTGTAGCAAGTGTAAGTGAATTAGCAGAAAAAGAGCTTCGTTACGATCCCAATCACGTGTGCCCAGCTACCCGTACATCGTTAGATGATGAGCGCAATATCTTAAAGCGAGATTCGGATTCAGACGGCATAGTCGATCTATGGGACGATTGCGTTAATTCCGCCCCCGGTGCTTTGGTGGATGATTTTGGCTGTGAAGCAAGCACACCTGAGCCTCAAGCCATGACACCCCAAGCCAGTGCTGCTGATTTCACCTTAGACGATGCACAAGTTTTAGCGTCATTTAGTATCAACATATCTTTTGCATCAAATTCATCCAAAATTTCGCCTGAGTATGTTTCATCACTTTCTCAAGTTATTGATGCGCTGGAAAAGCATGATAATGCCGGCGTTATTATTCACGGACATGCCTCGTTAGACGGAGATGCAGCATATAACCAACGCCTTTCAGAACAACGAGCAAGTGCTGTTGCCGCTTTATTAATTGAATCTACTGGCATAGATAGCCGTCGCATTACCTCGGTAGGCTATGGCGAAACGCGGCCTTTAGTTGATGAAGAATCAATAGCCGCAAATGCAAAAAATCGTCGAATTGAAGCGACGATAATCCAGCTTTAATTCGCAAAGGACGTGGAGGGTTAATGGTTCAGGGAGAAAATGGTGCGCTGTCTTATTTGGAAAATCAAGGTGGCGTGCTGATGGATTGCTTGATGATTATTTGTCGAGCACATAATATTTCGGTTTCTCGAGTAAGCCTACTCAGTGGTTTGCCGCTAGATAATGGTGAGTTATCTCCCACGGGCTTCGAGCGTGCCGCCCAACGTGCTGGTTTAGCAAGTCGTACTGCAAAAAGAGACATTACGCAGATTAACGATGCTTTGCTCCCTGCCGTGTTAATTATGGAAGGCAGACAAGCCTGCGTCTTACACGAATTAACCGATGATAGTGCGAAAGTGTCCTACCCAGAGTTAGACACCGCTGTGGTATCGGTAGAACGTGAAAAAGTCGCCTCCCAGTTCACCGGCTACATAATTTTCGCACGTCCGGTTTCCCAATCTGAAACGTCATCTGGCAAGGTTGAAAAAAGCCCTGTCGGTCATTGGCTTTGGTCATCAGTGAAATCTGCCTATGACTTATATCGTGATGTTCTACTGGCATCAATATTCATTAGCCTGTTATCGATAGCACTCCCGCTGTTTGTGATGAATGTATATGATCGTGTGGTGCCCAACGCGGCAATGGAGACATTGTGGGCACTAGCCATCGGTGTGCTTTTAGTATTAGCGGCAGATTTTCTCTTACGTGTCCTAAGACAATATTTTGTAGAGCTTGCCGCTAGTCGCTTAGATGTCACCATGTCTGCAAAGATTATGGAAAAAGTACTTTCAATCGATTTAACCAATAGGCCCGCCAAAAGTGGTGCGTTTATTAATAGCCTGCAATCTTTTGAGAGTATTCGTCACTTCTTTGGCTCACTGACCTTGGTCGCCTTGGTTGATTTGCCATTTGGTTTACTGTTTGTGTTTATCATCGCGATGATAGATATCTATCTCATCATCCCTATTTTATTGGGCACGGTCATTCTCTTTCTATATGCCCTAAAAGCACAGCGAGTCATGCGCTCATTGTCTGAAGAGTCGATGGAGATTAGCGCCAGAAAAAGTTCATTAATTACTGAAAGTGTTACTGCCCTTGAAGATTTAAAAGCCTTTGGATATCAGAGCCGAACGCAAAGTGCATGGGAAAAGCAAACCATCTTCTTGGCCAAAGTGAATGCTAAATTACGCTTGGTTTCTATGTCGGTTAACAACTCTGCACTATGGATTCAACAATCTGTTGGTGTAGTGATAATTCTTACCGGTGTGTACCTTATTATTGAAGGTGAAATTACCCAAGGTGGGCTGATAGCGGCGTACTTACTTTCAAGTCGGGCTATGGGGCCTGTATCTCAAGCTGCTGCGCTTTTAGCTCAGTATCATCAAGCTGAAACTGCGAAAAATGCGTTAGACGATATCATGTCACTGCCATCAGAAGGTGGTGACAACAAGCAGGTTAAAAACGCCAGCCAGTTAAGCGGAAACCTTGATATTAAGCAGCTTTGTTTTCGCTACCCTAATGAAAACGTCTTGGCACTTAAAGATATCAATTTTTCAATTAAGCAAGGTGAGCACGTTGCCATTCTGGGGAAGAATGGCTGCGGTAAATCTACATTGAATCGTTTACTGATGGGGTTCTATAAAGCCGAATCGGGTCAAGTGTTACTCGATGAGATTGACATGAATCAATACGATCCTGTTCTTCTTAGGCAAAACATAGGCTATGTACCGCAAGATGTGAATCTTTTCTCTGGCACGCTAAAAGAAAGTATATTGCCGGCACACCGAGGGGTAGATGACGAGAGGCTATGGGAAATCGCTAAGCAATGCGGCTTAGCGAAAGTCGTTAATAGTCACGGAAACGGTTTTGAACAGCAAGTTGGGGAAGGTGGGAAGCAATTGTCAGGTGGGCAACGCCAATCTGTTTCACTGGCCCGTGCACTGATTTACAACCCCGCGATGTTCATTATGGACGAACCTACTTCCGCTATGGATTCAGCGAATGAAGCCATGATGAAAGAAACTATTCGAGAAGCGATCAAAGGAAAAACATTTATCCTCAATACCCACCGCACTACGTTGCTGGATTTGGTCGACAGAGTCATTGTTATCGAAAACGGAAAAATAATTGCTGATGGTAAAAAAGAGGACGTTCTACCTCAGTTTAAGCCGGTACCCGCTAAGCAAAGGACGGCACAGTGAAAACTAAAAGTGACGACAAAAATAGTATACTACATAAGCTAGTTAGAGGTTGGCTAGCGCCCCCCTCGGGTCAAGATTGGGTACTTGAAGCTGAATGGGCCAGAATCATGCAAACTCCTGCAAAAGCTAAACGGCTTTTGTACAGCGTAGCAGTGGCCTTGCTCATATTGCTAATTTGGGCGTATTTTGCAGAGATAGACGAGGTTGCTAAAGGGGAAGGGAAAGTGATCCCTTCGCAACAGCTGCAAATCCTCCAATCATATGATGGTGGTATCGTTCAAGATATATTGGTGAATGAAGGCCAACAGGTACAAAAAGGCGAGGTATTACTTCGTGTCGACCCTACGCGCTACATTTCAAGTTTAGAAGAGAATACAACACAATTTGCCGCCCTTGCCGCCAAGGTGCAGCGCCTTTCAGCGTTAACGCACAATACTCGTTTAGCTTTCTCGCCCGATTTAGTTGAACAAGCTCCTAAAATTGTTGAAAACGAAAGAAAGCTTTTTGATTCAAATCTTGCTGAATTAAATGAAGTAGCAGCAGGCTCAGATAGTCGCATACAACAACGCAAACAAGATGTTGAACAAGAAAGAGCTAATCTATATCAATACAAGAGTGTGCTTTCGTTAACTGAAAAAGAATTAGGCGTTACCAAACCCTTGTTGGCTTCTGGTGCGGTGTCTGAAATTGAAATTTTACGATTAGAGCGACAAATTGTAGAACTTGAAGGAAACATAGCCATGTCACAAGTGGCTATCGAACGAGGCCTTTCCACCATCGAAGAAGAGGTTATTAGTAAAGAAGAAAGTAGGCTAAAACTCATCAATCGGTGGAATCAAGAATTAACCGATGCGGTGGGTGAAATGGCAACCCTTCAACAATCGCAAACCACGTTAGAAGATGTAGTCTCGCAAGCTGAACTCAGGTCGCCAATTAATGGCACGGTTCAGCGTCTACTAATTAACACCGTTGGTGGAGTGATTACACCGGGAAGTGCGGTCATTGAGCTCATTCCTCAAGACGACCAACTTATTGTAGAAGCGAAGGTTTCCCCTAAAGATATTGCGTTCATTCGAGGTGGGCAAAAAGCCATCTTAAAATTTAGCGCTTATGATTTCACTATATATGGTGGTATGGATGCTGAAGTAAAGCATATAAGCGCTGATGCAATTACCAATGAGAAAGATGAGACGTACTTCCTAGTCCGTCTAGAAACCAAGAGAACCATTGCTGATGCACCGCTAGATATCATGCCAGGCATGATTGTTCAGGTAGATATCTTGACTGGCAAAAAGACGGTGTTGAATTACATTCTGTCTCCACTTTTCACCGTTACGTCATCTGCACTTAGGGAGCGATAGATGAAGCATTACATTATGATTACATCCCAAAAGGCCCTTGATGTTGACGCAATAGATTGGGTTGAGTTTTCTGATATTGAAAATATACGTTGCGGGAAAGAAGACAGTATTTGGGTGTCGACATTTCATAAAAATTGGCGTGAAAATATTATTGCCGCTAGTGGGAAGTGTCGAAATGTTGTTTTATTGACATATCATTACGATAGGCCGGAAATGCAGACTGCGTTATTATTGGGCGCAAGGGCGTACTGTCATGCACTAGGCCAACCATCTCTCTTTGAATCGGTTAGCCGTGTGCTAAAAGAAGGCGGAATTTGGGTACCCAATGAGCTTTATGTGAATACAACGTCAGCTGTTGCGACCACGCTGAGTTTAAAAGTAAAAGTACCTGAAATCGCGACATTAACGGCGCGGGAAAAAGATGTACTAACGGGAATTCTTGACGGGCTAAGCAACAAAGAAATTGCGCGAAATCTTGAGCTCACAGAAAGAACAATTAAAGAGCATGTTGGCTCGCTTTTAAAGAAGTTAAACGCAAAAGACAGAATTGGGCTGTTACTGTCTCTTGGCGAGTTTAGTCATTTAAAAGGTGCTCTATAACTTCAATATGTGATACCACGCCATCAACACCTAATTCGACAAATAGCTCTTTAGTGTTATTTGTTTTCACACCGTCAGCGTAAACATGAATGCCAAACGTATGAGCGAGTGAGCAGAAGCCTCTAATAAAGGCATGATTCGCAGGGTTGTGATCTATATCCGCCATAAAGGCAGAATCAATAACCACATAATCGAGTCCAATTTCTTGCACATTCATTAATTGAGAAAATGATTCTCCAACCCGTTTTAATCCGATGCCGCACCCTTTCGCTTTCAGCGTAGAGCAAAATGATTCGAACTCGTGAGGGAAGCGAGCCGCCGTAGATTCCCTTACTTCGAAGTTAAGTTGTGGGGCAATACTTTCGTTCATTTTCACTTGAAAATACAGTTGCGCTAAAGTTTCTTGATCAAGCAAAAACTGCTCAGAGCATAGAAAGGCAAACTTTGCCTTAGTTCGAGTTTTGCTAATATAAGAGAATAAGTGGCTGATGGTCGCTAGCTCTAACGCTGGCAGTAAGCCCAAATACCTCGCCCAGTGGGTATAATAGCCACTTTTTCTCAAGTCATTATCTATTTCAATTCCCGCCCAGCTTTGATAATGAACTAGTTTTCTTTCAGCATCTAATACCGGAAAGTTAAATGTCTCTACCGCTTGATTAGCAATACCTTCCTTAAGGAGTTTATTCCAACGGTTTTCTTCCACTAGCGAAATAGAGGTGTCGAGAGAGCCTTCTAAATATGGGTCACTCATCCTTCTATCTTCAGCGTCATCAAGTAATGTATCGAGGCGCATTAATGCCGATGAAGCATCATCTTCAGGGCGAAGCCGCACAACAGACTGATACAATTTCGGGTCGCCAGGCTCAGACAGTTCAGATAAGCAGGCACCATGAAGTGCTTCAGCAATTGTCACTACGTCATGAGCTTCCGTTAGTAGTATGGCAATTTCATTTTTCTGCATTCGAGCAACTCTGCTATCGGTGTAGTGATGATGGTGCTGTGCTAGGCATTCATTCACACTGGCGATAAATTGCAAAAGTCGCTTTCTACGGTTTTCTGGCCCCGAGCGAAGAAAGGCTTCTCGGCCCCCCACGACCCTCAGAAAAAATATACAATTCACACCTTCGGTATCTCTAAATGCCAACTGGCCTTTAAGAATAGAGATAAAATAGTCGCGGTTGGCTAATTCAGATTCAACATCAAACTGAGTTTTGTGGCGAAGAAGATCAAGACGTGTATTTTCCTCATCCATAATTCGTTGGGAATTACGTGCAAGGAAGTTCATGGCTTTAACTACGCGTTTTAATTCTAAGGTTCGTGGTTCACTTACTTGAACAAACTGCATTTGGCTGAAAGACTCAGCCTGCTCAACAACTTGGTCGAGAGGGCGCATAATAAGGCGTAAAAACCACGCACCGATAAGACCTGCCACCGTGCCCACAAGAGACAACCCCAATATTAACCGGAGTGTGGCTTTCCACATAGAGGCCACAGCAAAGCTAGTATCGGTTTGAACATTAACAACACCGTACTGGCCCCATCCTTCAGAGACTTGAGCTACGCCTGGTTCGACATTCGGACTAAACAATGAAGCAAACCAAGCCGGTGTTTGTTCATCTAGCTGTGTGGTGTGAGTATGGCTTGAGATGATTTCGCCATCAGGCTTTTGCAGTGTTATTGACGCATAGTGCCCCACATCAAACTGGGACATGATAAATAAATCTAGTGTATCAGCGTCTTTTTCTAAACCACTTAGCGTAAGTGCCAGCATGTTAGCATTATCGAGGTTTTTAGAATAAAGCTGCTCTTCTACATAGCCTTTTGTTGTTGCGCCGTGAATGGATACACTCCCCACAATGGCAACAAGGACAACGGCTATAATGGCAAGCCACAACTCTCTTGTTATTGACATAGACTCCTCAGGATTGTCTTTTTATTCCCTCACTTTTCATGCGCTCAATAACGTTGCGCCACCGAGATAGTCTACTGGTAGAAGTGGAAACCTGCTTGGTTTTGCCAGGCGACCAAATGCCAGCGTCATTAAAGCTAAATACAGGCATGAGATCGGTTCGTTGTGAACCAGGCAATATTTCAGAAACAAGGCTGTCTAAGACCAAGGGATCTGAAGACGGAGTTTCGTAATAACCTAATACCATATGAGCTTGCGTTACGCGGCTTCTACCAATCTTTGCTTTAACATAAATTAAGCGAAGTTTAGTACTATCAATGCCTAAGTGTAGCAGAGCTATATATTTTGCAATGGCGTAATCTTCACAATCTCCACGGGAATGGCCAAAAAGCTCGGCGGGGGTAGCCCAGTAGTCCTTTTGTTTGAAAACAATATCATCGGTGGCGTACTGAATATGCTCGTCAAAGAAGCGGTTCACACCTTCTAACTGAGTGGATACTGAAAGATTGTTTAGCTGACTTAGTTTTTCTTCTAACGCTTTGACATTTAGAGCTTTATCATCCCCAAAACGTGTTTTTACTTCCATTTCTAAAACGGGGAACTCTATAGACAGATGATCCTTCATTTGCTGTCCTGTCAACATAAGAGCTAAAACTACGAAGCAGTTTGACGCAAATATCGAAAGGGTCATGATTTATTTTTTTAATTATTTATTATACGAAAGTATAAGCACCTTATAGACGGTGCTCCTGTATTTATATATAGATATTCATACCTGAGTATAGGTATAGCATGGGGGAAATGTGAAACCAAGTACTACGTAGAAGAGAATTATTACGGTTACCGTTTAATAACGAAATCACTCTCTTGGATATTCGCAATAATGCCACTGTCTTTATGAATCAGTCTGGCGGTATTGCCATAGGCATTTTCGACAACAAATGCACCAGGATAAATATGGTACTGCAAATAGGCCTTGCCGTGTCTGTCGATAATCTCACTGGTTTGATAGACAAAAAGTTCATCACCGTTCTTTATGCCATTATCGCGCCCCAATGATACTGAAATATGCGAACCAGCAACATTAAGTACTCGGCCAGTCATTGGCTGGCAAGCAATAGTCTCGTTGATATCTGCGGTTAACTGCTGCATCTGCTTTTTAATTGCATTACCGTATTCTGTTCGCCAAAAGATCGATGAAAATTCGTCTACATCAGCAAATCTGTCAAAAGGCCACTTGGCTTCAGTAATGTAATCTTTCTGTAGCAGCAAGCCACTATTAATACCGTCGAAAACCTTAATGCTTAGCGAAAAGTATCGGGTGGCTTTTTCTTCCTTCCAGAACGCAAACGAAGAGGGTCGTTGTCTTTCGACACTAACGTCACTAATGCTACCAATTAAAACAAACTGTGCATTTGATTGTTGTGACAATGCACGCACATTTTCTTCAAGCCCATTAACTCCCCATCGTGTGGTGTGCGGAGCAATGTACGCTAAATTTAAATTCTGCGCCTGCGACGACATTTCGGTCGCTAGTTTTCTTGTCACTGCTTCTGAAAAGTTAGGTATCTTTCCTTCAACCAAATGATTGCGGTTCTCCACCATAAAGTAACTGGTGGCAATATTCTTATCGTACTTAACTGCGGTGCATTGTTTTGCCGCAGGAAAGATATCTGCCCTGACGCTTACGGTAACATAATCCTTGTGCCACACTTCATCAGTAAGCTCGAGATGATCCACTTCACCTGTACTACTAATGGTAATATCTTCACTTTCAAGTAACCCATTTGTGAGTTGCTGAACACTGCTTATCGAGGCACCTGCGAATAACAAAGCTTGTTTTAGGGCTTCTTCAGTGGCGTCTCTACGCGCTTTTTCTTTATTGCCATTTACAATGACGGCTTGGCCTTTGGCTTCATACCAGGCGGCATGGCTTTGCCCTATCGTTACTGTAGCAAGGCAAAACAGCGCCATGAAAAAGGCGACATTGGCGTATCTAGCTTGATATCTTCTTTTAACAGAAGAGATGCTAACTAAAAACAATTTAGCGAATGTTCGTATGCCAAGCACAGTCTTGTCCTTTTGTTGCAGTGCGATAAGGAGCACTACATCAGTTAATTTAGGTCAGTGTTCTTTTAAAACAGTTTCTTTTTAAGTTTTTGTGTCTATTTTTACTCTATTTTATATAAGCGAAATAGATGCCAATGTTTCAAATTTAAAATTTAGGCGTAAACATTGCTTATCCATTAATAGAAAAATTGAGAATGAGGTTTCTCTGATGGTGTTTTTTAAGAAATTGGTAAGTTGCCGAGCATGGATGATAGCGGCATTATTCGCTGCCCTGTCAGGTTTGCCAGGATGCAGTTTATTTGTAGATAAACATGTGGAATGGGAGACGGTTGAGCCAGACAGTTACCCTGTGCTAAGTGCTGTAGGCTATGCCCCTATTATGTCGCAACGGGGTGATAGCGAAACGGTGAAAACCTTGATGGCAATCAAAGCGTCAAAACTAGAGGCTTACAGAGAACTTGCAGAGCAGGTGTACGGACAACGTATTGAAGGTAATCAATCACTGTCTAGCCTTGTGGTGGATAATGAAACCTTACGGGCTTCTGTCGAGGGAGTCATTAGAGGGGCTAGGGTAATAAAAAGTTACCCCGTGGGTGAAGATACCTATGCCACCGAACTTGAACTAGATATGCATCGCGTTTACGACATTTATTTGACGACTGCGAAGCCACAAAGAATCAAAGACATTAAATACTACTAAGTATTTAGATGTATGGCTAAATAGCACTCACAAAAAAGCGCGTATTAAACGCGCTTTTTTGTATTCTTATTTTGACATTTTGTGACGAGTGCATTATTTAGGCGCTAATACCTGAACCTAAACGGCCAGCATTTGGCTTGCCTTTCTTATCGTAGGTTAACGACTCTTTAGCGCGAACTTCCAACATCAGATTCCGTAAGTGTGTGAGGCGAAGCTGTCCTTGCTCTACGGCTTTCTGATTAATTTGGGTTTTATACTTACAGTCTTCTAACAGACTTTTCGCTTTATCCATTAACCCTTGTTCATCTGCACTAATTGTTTCGTCTGTAGTTTGACGATATAAGGCCTCGACTTTTTGGTCGGCAGCCTGAATAGACTCTAATAGTGCAGACTTATCTTCTAACAGACTCATCAAGGTTTCTGCATCTCGTGAGCTAATCAAATGTAATTCTTTTTCCAGCAACAAGCACAGGCCCTCTAAATTAGCGACCTGTTGTGATAATGCTGAATAAAGATGACTAGTCATAAAAACCTAATTATTTGCGGCCAAAGATCTCACCCTCAAGCTTAGCGATTTTATTCGCTAACACTTCCGGGTTTACTCGGTATTCACCACTGGAAACCGCTTTTTTAAGACGGTCGACTTTTTCCTGATTAACAGGCGCTTCAGAACCTTTTTTCTGAACTTGATTCAACTGTTGTGCAGACTGAGTCAAAGATACTGAATCTTGTCGTGGTGCTTGAGCAACAGAAGCATTGTTAGAAGTCGCTTGTTGCTGTTGCGACTGCTGTGTCTGATTCTGTTGCGAAATTTTAGTATTATCAACGGGAGTTTTTGGTAACCCATTGTTTACATTGTTAATTGCCATAATATTTCTCCACTACCTTTTCGCCTCTGTATAAGTTATCGGCACAAGCCTTCTTTTCTTTAGGCTTTTATACAACGAAAACGTAGTTTTTTAGCACGCTGAACTACAAGTGTACCACGACTTCTTGAGCGCTGGCGACTTCCGCTATGACAGGCTTTTGGCTACTGGCATTGAGTACCTTTATGGTATCGCCAATAACACCATCTTGCTGTGCTATTCCTGATGTTTTAACCGCCATTCCACCAAGTGATGCGCGAATGGTAATTCTATCGCCTTTGCACACAAAGCATAGCATATTGGATTGCACAGCTTGGCCATCAACAATTCGACGCTTCATTCGAGCGCCAATTAATGCATCTACATCGGTAAAAGCACTATAACGAAGGCGCTTTATATCTACCGATGCCAGCGTTAAATTAGACGCAGAGAGCACGGTGCCCGGGCTAACCGCGCCAGATGTAACCACAATTTCTTTCGTTCTCGTGACTTGGGCACTGGTAAACAAGTACCAATCATTATTTCCACAACTTACCCGCACCGAAACATACGATTGGTTCAACGATTCATCAGACGCATGAAATTGAAATCCTGTGGGGCACTGAGGAATATTAATTCTTTCGTCTACTTCAGCAATGCTCACAGCAATATCGGTGTTTTCATCGTGTATACTAAGCGCCGACAACAGGTATTCTTCTGCGCCCTTATTCACTACATCGTGCATTGTTTCAGCGTAACTGTAAGGCGCTAAAGCAACGGCCACCACAACAGTGAAAAGTGGCAGACGAACTCCTGTAAGCCAAGATTTTACGTTTTTTAAATTTTTCATAGTCACTTTTCGTGTTCACTTACTGAGTTATTGTCTATGCTTATAAGACAAATTAGGTTGAGACAATAACTTGCGTACGTCCGTGATTAAGTTGTACATGCAGCGAAACCGTCATTTTTCTGTCGTTTGACCTGCATACATTTAGTGATATTGTCTATTCTCTTTAGTGAAGGCAATGATCATGCCCAGTATTAAAAAGAGGTGAGATATGTCGGGAATTTTAGACTCGGTTAACCAACGAACCCAATTAGTTGGTCAAAACCGTCTTGAGTTATTGTTGTTCAGGCTTAATGGCCGTCAACGCTTTGGTATAAACGTGTTTAAAGTACGTGAAGTGCTCCAGTGTCCACCACTGACTTCAATGCCGAAGTTGAACTCGCTAGTTCGCGGAATAGCACATATTCGTGGGCAAACTATTTCTGTAATCGATTTAAGCATGGCGACGGGGGGTAAGCGTATTGAAGATTTATCAAACGCGTTTATCGTTATTGCTGAATACAACCGTTCTGTACAAGGTTTTTTAGTGGGCGCTGTAGAGCGCATTATTAATACCAACTGGGATGCCATCATGCCGCCTCCTCAAGGGACCGGCCGAGCGAGTTATTTAACCGCTGTTACTGAAGTAGAAAACGAATTAATTGAAATTCTCGACGTAGAAAAAATCCTCAATGAAATTTCACCGCTTAATGCAGAAGTAAGCGCCGATGTTGCTGAAGGGCTTTCTACGGAAGGTAAAGAAGACAAAATTATCTTCATTGCAGACGACTCAGCCGTGGCAAGAAACCAGGTCAAAAAAGCGCTAACCTCACTTGGGTTAGAAATTGAGCTGGCAAAGAATGGTTTAGAAGCGTTAAACCGCTTGAAGGAAATCGCTGAAGAATATGGTGATATTACCAAGCGAATTGGGGTGCTAGTGTCTGACATAGAAATGCCAGAGATGGACGGTTACACCCTTACGGCGGAAATCAAAAATACACCAGAACTTCAGAAGCTTCATGTTGTACTTCACACTTCTTTGAGTGGCGTATTCAATCAAGCCATGGTTCAGAAAGTGGGAGCGGATGACTTTATTGCGAAATTTCACCCCGATGAACTAGCGACAGCAGTTCAGAAGTGGTTAATGACGGATTGTGAATAACGGAGCGGTAGGGGTTGGATAATAAAAATGTGTCGCCGGCAAGCTATGAAAAGTTTCGGCACTTCCTCGAGAAACAATGTGGAATAGTACTCGGGGAAAACAAGCAATACCTTGTAAGAAGCAGGCTTGCGTCTTTGTTATATAAGCATGACTATGACAATACTGATGCGCTTATTGATGTAGTGGTAAAGGGTTACGATCGTAACCTTTTACAAAGCGTCATCGATGCGATGACCACAAATGAAACATTGTGGTTTAGAGATACCTATCCATTTGAGTTGCTACAACGCGATTTACTTCCTCAACTAGCAACGAAAAATCAAAAGCTTAGAATTTGGAGTGCAGCTTGTTCGTCTGGACAAGAGCCTTACTCTATTGCTATGTCCATTCTAGAGTTTCAAAAACAGCGACCAGGATTGCTTAGGCAAGGGGTTGAAATTATAGCCACTGACCTTTCTTCTGAAATGCTAAATAAGTGTAGCCAAGGGCTATATGATGAACTTTCGCTAGCGAGAGGGTTATCGCCACAACGCAGGGCTATGTTTTTCCAGCCTCATGAAAGTGGGCAAATGCAGGTTAAGCCAGAAGTGCGCAACATGGTTTCATTCAGAAGTTTGAATTTGTTAACCTCCTATGCAGCACTTGGCCGCTTTGACATCGTTTTTTGCCGCAATGTGCTGATTTATTTTTCGGCAGATGTGAAACAAAAGATACTGCAACAAATTGCCGGACAGCTGCAACCTGCCGGTGTCCTTTTCCTTGGCGCGTCTGAATCTATCAGTGCGGCAAGCGATACATATGCCATGATCAAATGTAATCCTGGCTTGTACTACCAAAAGAAATAACCATATAACGTACTGAATTTTATGTAATAGTTCAGGTTTTCACCGGTTCATCCCTCTTTTTTATACAGTGCCAATCTTCAGGTTGGCATCTGCCTTGCTAGTAAAATTCTATAATAGTTAATTCGTCATTCTTTATTCACGACGTATTTTTGGAATTTCGCAGCTAGGAGTTTTCAATATGGCCATTAATCTCGACAAGTTAGTCGGGTTTCATCAGTCGGCGTTAGCAATACGCACCGACAGAATGGAAGTCATTTCTGGAAACCTAGCGAACGCCAATACCCCTGGTTATAAAGCTAAAGACATCGACTTTAATAAAGCGATGGAGTCAGCCATGAGCGCCCAAGAAGGGCAGCACAAATTAGGTGGTGGTAGCTTAGCAAGAACACACGATAAACACATAGGTGGCGATATATCGTCGGTAGCATCAAATTTTGAAATGCAATACCGCATACCCACTCAACCGGATACCGGAGACGGCAATACGGTAGAAGTACAGGCAGAACGTAACCGCTTTTTAGATAACGGTTTACGCTATCAAGCCACACTTGAGTTTATTAATAGTAAAGTTAAAGGTATGAAAAAAGCCCTTAGTTCTGGAGGCCAGTAATCATGAGCTTATTTAATGTGATGTCAATTTCCAGTACCGGTATGGAAGCTGAAAATGTTCGTTTAAACACCACCGCGAGTAACATTGCTAACGCGAACTCGGTAAGCAGTAGTTATGACGAAACGTACCGTGCAAGACATCCTGTGTTTGCCGCTGAGTTACAGCGAGCCATGGGCGATCAAAGCAAGGGTGTGGGTGTTGAAGTTAAGGGAATTGTAGAAAGCGATGCGCCTTTGCAAGTTGAGTATGCTCCGCATAACCCAATGGCTGACGAAGAGGGTTATATTTATAAGCCGAACGTAAACATCGTTGAAGAAATGGCAAATATGATGTCGGCGTCAAAAGCCTATGAAACCAACGTTCAGGTTGCTGATACCACCAAACGGATATTCCGTCGGGTACTGCAGCTAGGACAAGGGCAATAAGTTGCCGCATAGGTAATGTGAGGAAAATACTGTGACCACAATTAACAACACCACTGGCCTGAACAACGAACTCTACTGGCAAGAAGAGACGGTTCCGGTTGTCGATGGAACAGAGCAGCAGCTTTCGCAAGAAGACTTTTTTGCCATGTTAACCGAGCAATTAGCGAATCAGGATCCTACTAAACCAGTAGATAACGATCAGATGGTAGCGCAAATGACATCATTCACTATGGCTGACGGTATTTCTCAGTTGAATGATAAGTTCGAGTCATTCGCCGCCTCGATGACATCTAACCAGGCATTGCAAGCATCCAGCTTAATAGGTCAGAACGTGTTAGTGCAGGGCAACGTAGGGCATATGTCTAGCGACGCTGCTGGGGTATCGGGTGTTGTGGTTAATGAGCAAAGCGTCCAAAACATGACGATAACCGTTGAAAATCAATACGGTGAAGTGATTAAGACCATTGATGCTGGCACACAAGCCGCTGGCAACATTCAGTTTGAATGGGATGGCAAAGATACCCAAGGCAATGATATGCCAGCGGGCGACTATGTAATCAGTGCTACAGGCGAATTAAACGGTGAAGGCGTTCAATTGAATACTGCCATTAATCGTCATGTAGGAAGTGTTAGCTTGGCCGGTAGTGGTCAGGGCGTAATTTTAAATTTAGATGGCGAAGTCAGCATTAGTCTTGACGACGTTATTCAAATCGGCAGTTAGCAGGAGAAAGAAGCATGTCTTTTAATATTGCACTAAGTGGCGTAGCTGCCGCACAAAAAGATTTAGATGTAACCGCGAATAACATCGCAAACGTGAATACTGTTGGCTTTAAAGAGTCTCGAGCTGAATTCGGCGACGTGTACGCCACATCATTATTGGCTGGAAGTAAAACCAAGGTGGGCGACGGTGTTTTGACACAAGATGTAGCTCAGCAGTTTTCACAAGGTAGCTTACAGTTTACCAATACTGCACTTGATTTAGCGATTACTGGTAATGGTTTCTTTGCCACGGTTCCTGATGAAACCTCACGAGACTTCTCGTTTACCCGTGCCGGTCAATTCAAGTTAGATGATGACAATTATGTGGTTAACAGTAACGGCGACTTACTTTTAGGTTTCCCCGTTAACTCAGACTCTACCAGCTCATCGGTTGCATTAAGTACTACAGAGCCAGTACAAATCCCAGATTCATCAGGTTCTCCAGCACAAACCTCAGAAGTTGATATCCGTATGAACTTACCTGCAGGTGATCAGGGGTTAGATCCAGCAGCATTTGACCCACAAGATCCACTTACCTACAATGCGGCAACCTCGGTAACAGTTTACGACTCATTAGGCGACAGCCATGTGATGACTTATTACTTCGTTAAAGATGTGGCGGCAGACAATGAATGGTATGTGGCGACAGCGGTAGACGATCAACTTACTGATTTAGTGAATTCTACCGGTACTGATTCCGACCCTACTACAGCGGTAAACTCGTTGGGTACTAACACAGGTAACGGTGTTACAGCAGCTAAACTTGTGTTTTCTCAAGGTGGTGACTTTATTGGAATTGAATCACCAGATGGCATTCAAACTACCGATTATAAACTAACGACTGAAGCGCTTGGTTCTGCTTTATCAAACGGCGCGGATGCGACGCAGCAAATTGGTATCGATTTCAACTTAGACCCTTCAAATGCGACTACTGTTGAGCCTACACAATACGCATCGGCATTCGAAGTTACGTCATTAGAGCAAGATGGTTTGCCAGTTGGTCGATTAACAGGTATTGATATTGGCCCAGATGGTTTGGTTCGAGCGACGTTTTCAAACGGTACGTCTGAGCCTATCGTACGTGTGGCGTTAGTGAGATTTGCCAATGAGCAGGGCTTAACCCAGCAAAGCAGCACTGAGTGGAAAGAAAGTATTCTCTCTGGTGAAGCATTAGCGGGTGAAGCAACTACCGGTACGTTTGGTGAGATTAACTCATCAGCGCTAGAGCAAGCTAACGTAAACCTAACCACTGAGCTTATCGATATGATTATTGCACAGCGGAACTTCCAGGCTAACTCTCGAGCACTTGAAGTGAACAACTCACTTAACCAGACTATCCTGAACATCCGATAAACAGTGATGTTTAACTAAAAAAAACCGCAACTTTGTTGCGGTTTTTTTGTATCCACTTCTATTTGTGCATGTTGGCACTGGGATTGCAAAACCTGTATATGGTTTAACCAGAGTCAAAAGTCAGTCATGGACAAACTTCTCTACATTGCTGCCAGCGGTGCATCTCAAGACCTTCTAGGTACTGGGCTTCGTGCCAATAACTTGGCTAACGCGCAAACAACCGGGTTTAGAGCTCAGTTAGAACAGGCAAGGTCAATGCCTGCCTACGGCGAAGGTTTGCCGTCTCGCGTTTTTTCAATGACCGAAAGTCCGTCAAACAACTATGAATCGGGCCCTATGATTCAAACGGGTCGTGATTTAGACGTTGCTATCCAAGGCGATGGCTGGTTTGCCGTTCAAGACGACAATGGCCAAGAAGCTTATTCTCGTGACGGTAACTTTAAGTTGGGTGACGACGGTATTTTGACAGATGTGCACAATCGCCCGGTTTTAGGTGATAACGGTCCAATCTTTCTTCCTGTACCACTGGATAACCTAGATATTGGTATGGACGGCACCTTGTCAATGAGACAGCTTGGCGCACCAGCAAATGTGATTGAAGATGTTGGCCGGCTGAAATTGGTTAAACCGAACTATGCCGATATGGAACGTGGCACTGATGGTTTATTTAGAATGGAAGACGGCACGGTAGCGCCAGCAAACGCTGGTGTGAAAGTGATGTCTGGCATGTTGGAAGGCTCGAACGTAAATGCCGTTGATGAAATGGTCAACATGATAAGCCTTCAGCGCCACTACGAGCTTCAAGTGAAGATGATGAAGCAAGCTGACGAGCTAGATTCTCGCGGCAACCAGTTACTACGCATTCTATAGATTAGTTAACAATTTCGTTATACGAACTTAAAAGGTTAGGAGGTCGCCATGCACCCAGCATTGTGGATAAGTAAAACAGGTCTTGATGCCGCGCAAACAGATGTCGCGGTGGTATCGAACAACCTGGCTAACGCATCAACGGTAGGCTTTAAAAAAGACAGAGCAATCTTTGAAGACTTGCTTTATCAAAATATAAACCAACCTGGTGGCCGTTCATCAGCTGATACTGAATTACCGTCTGGCCTTATGTTAGGTTCTGGTTCAAAAGTGGTATCAACGCAAAAAGCGCATACCCAAGGTAACTTGCTAACCACTGATAATGCATTGGATATGTCTATTCAAGGGCGCGGTTATTTCGAAATATTACAGCCTGATGGCACCATTGCGTATTCAAGAAATGGTCAGTTTTCAATGAATGACCAAGGTCAAATAGTGACTTCTGGCGCTGGCTTTTTATTACAACCTGAAGTGGCTATTCCAGAGGATGCGCAGCAAATTACCATTTCACAAGACGGTGAAATTAGCGTGTCAATTCGTGGTCAAGCAGAACCGCAAGTGCTAGGGCAAATGAACCTATCAGACTTTATCAACCCAACTGGCCTACAGCCTATTGGGCAGAACCTTTACGTTGAAACCGCATCAAGCGGCGCGCCTATTCAGGGTGTTCCAGGCCTTCAAGGTATAGGCACTATTGCACAAGGTACGTTAGAAACCTCTAACGTGAATGTGACCGAAGAGCTGGTTAATTTGATTGAAAGCCAGCGTTTGTACGAAATGAACTCCAAAGTGATTTCGTCGGTGGATCAGATGCTTGGGCAAGTCATTCAGCAACTTTAGTGAGTAATGTTATGCGAATTCTCGGACTCTTTCTTTCAGTCGCAATTTTGGCAGGTTGCGCAAGCACTAACCAGCCACCGGTACAAGCTAATGATCCGTCGTTTGCTCCTGTGGTACCAGATTACCCTCGCGAGAAGATTGTAGAAGATGGTTCGTTGTTCCGCTCGTATATGGCCAACAGCTTATATTCAGATATGACGGCCAGAAGGGTGGGCGACATTATTACTATCACGTTAAGTGAAAATACTAATGCAAGTAAATCAGCCGGTACGTCGACATCAAAAGACACCACAGTAGATTTAGACACAATTACCGGTTTAGGCGGGCAAGCGCTAAATATTGGCGGGCAATCTGTTCAGCTCGGTGTAAGTTCTTCAAACGACTTTGCCGGCGATGCAGCAACAAACCAAAGCAATAGTCTATCGGGAAATATATCGGTAACCGTAGTGGAAGTGCTACCCAATGACAATTTGGTTATTCGCGGCGAAAAGTGGCTTACCTTAAATCATGGCGACGAATATATTCGTTTAACCGGCATTATTCGCTTATCTGACATTAGCCCCGAAAATGAAGTGCTATCTACAAAAATAGCAAACGCCAGAATTCAATATAGCGGTACCGGTTCTTTTGCCAGTTCGCAAGAGAAAGGCTGGCTCACGAAGTTTTTTACATCATCATGGTGGCCGCTTTAAGCGGGGCTAGGAGAATCATTATGCGTTTGTTTTCAGTGGTACTTATCGCATTTACATTGGTGTTGTCTAGCAATGCTAATGCGCAACGCATCAAAGACTTGGCGAGTATCCAAGGGGTGAGAAGCAACCAATTGGTAGGTTACGGTTTAGTGGTTGGCCTACCGGGCACCGGTGAGCAAAGCCCTTTCACCGAGCAAAGCTTCCGTACCATGTTAAGTAATTTTGGTATTAGCTTAGACTCCAATACCAAACCTAAAATTAAAAACGTGGCAGCCGTGGCTGTTCACGCAGAATTGCCTGCTTTTACTAAGCCAGGGCAAACCATTGATATTACCGTGTCGTCAGTAGGCGAAGCGAGTAGTTTGCAAGGCGGCACGCTTCTACAAACGTTTCTTCGCGGTGTAGATGGCAAAGTGTACGCCGTAGCGCAAGGTAGTTTGGTTGTGAGTGGTTTTGGTGCTCAAGGCGGTGATGGTTCACGTATTGTGGTGAATACACCGACTGTAGGTCGTATTCCAAACGGTGCCATGGTTGAGCAAACCGTACCAAGCGGTTTTGCTAATGGCGATTCATTAACACTGAACTTGCATTACCCTGATTTTTCAACAGCAAAGGCGTTAGCTGATGTGATAAACGAGCGATTAGGTGCACAGCCAGAAAAAGGCTATTCCATAGCAACGCCCATTGATGCCGCGTCAGTACGTGTGTCCGCGCCAAGAGATGTTGGTCAGCGAGTGGGCTTTTTGGCCACACTAGAAAATTTTGAATTCACGCCGGCTGATGCGCCTGCGCGGGTTGTTATCAATAGTCGTACCGGTACGATTGTAATTGGTCGAGACGTACGTTTACTGCCTGCCGCTATTACCCATGGCGGGTTAACCGTGACAATTTCAGAAAACCAACAGGTTACTCAACCCAACGCGTTTGCGGATGGTGAAACGGTTGTAACCACACAGTCGATTGTAGATGTGGATTTATCAGACAGTCGCATGTTTTCTTTTGAGCCTGGGGTGACACTCGATCAGCTAGTGCGAGCCGTCAACGAAGTAGGTGCTGCACCTGGTGATTTAATGGCGATTTTAGAAGCATTAAGACAGGCCGGTGCACTTCATGGTGAATTGGTGATCATCTAATGGAAGCATTCAGCTCAAAAAATCAGCTCGATATGGCACGCAATGTCCACGATCTTGGCAGTATCAACAAAATGCGCGAGGCCATTGCTTCGGGTGATGAAAGTGTATTGCAAGAAGCGGCAGAGCAATTTGAAGCCATATTTGTGCAAATGATGCTGAAGTCTATGCGTAAAGCACAAGACGCCCTTGCCGATGAAAATAGCCCATTCAATTCTCAACAAGTTAAGTTCTATCGCGATATGCACGACCAACAACTTGCAACTGATTTAACGTCAGGCGGCGGTTTGGGATTAGCTGATATTATCGTAAAACAAATGGGTCAATCTGAAGACAGTTATTTACCTGCCAGCGTAATTCGCAGTGACGGCAACTTGAGCTCGCTCAACCGTGACCGTGTTATTGCCACAGAGCAAGCCCAAGAAACTGTGCTGGCTTCTGAATCTAAAGGTGTGCAATCGGCCACTAAAGACAGCATGTTCGATAGCCCTGAAGACTTTGTTGAAACCTTACGCCCCTATGCTGAACAAGTGGCTGAAAAGTACGGTATGGATGCTAAAGCTATTATTGCGCAGGCTGCGGTTGAAACGGGTTGGGGTAAGTTTGTTATTCATAACGCGGATGGCGAAAGTTCGCACAATCTTTTTGGTATAAAAGCGAATGCGCAGTGGGAAGGCAGCCAAGCAGTTGTCGATACACTTGAATTTAATAGCGGCATTCCACAAAAGCAAAAAGCAGCATTTCGTTCTTATGCATCATTAGAAGAGGCAGTTCATGATTACGGGCGCTTTATCGTCACTCAGCCCCGTTATCAGCAAGCTGTAGAACAAGCCTCAGATGCCCACAGCTATACCCGTGAGCTACAAAGCGCTGGATATGCTACGGATCCTAATTATGCCAGTAAAATTATGGCCGTTTACAACAGCGATAGGCTTAACGGCTTAATGCCGTAAGAAGAGGGGTTTAATATATGAGCGCAGTTGATTTATTTTCCCTAGCCACCAGTGGTGTAAACGCCAGTAGTAAGCTTTTACAAACGACCAGTAATAATATTGCCAATGTAAATACGCCTGGGTACGTACGCGAACGAACCGAGCTTGTTAATAGTGATGTATTTGGTGTTGAAATCGGTAATACAGAACGAATTATTAACGTATTTGCGCAAAACCAGCTTCGCCGCGATATAACTTCGGTGGGTGAACTAGAGGCCTTTTCTTCCAAAACGTCAGCAATTGATAACCTACTTGCGAGTGAAGCGAACTCCCTTTCTAAAGGCATTAGTGATTATTTTGCAGCAGTCCAAACTGCCTCAGACGACCCTACTAACTTGGCCTCTCGTGAACAGGTATTAGGAAAGTCAGAATCGCTGTATCAGCGTATGAAAACCCTGTCAGATTACATGGTTGAAAAGGAAGAAGAGTTTAATCTTGAAGTCACGTCGTTGGTTAACAGAACCAATAGCTTGATTAGCTCTATTGGCGAACTAAACAAAAATATTGTCATTGCCAAAGGGAATAACACCAGCGACGAACCCAGTGCATTGATGAATAAACGAGATGCCGCTGTTGAAGAACTCGCCTCGATTATGGCTATCAATGTGAAAGAGAGTCAGAGTCAAAACGGAGCGATTACCGTAAATTTGACCACTGGCGAATCACTCATATTAGATAATGGTGCGTTTAATTTATTTGAAATAAGTACCAGTGCAGATTCAACTAGCAAAGAGCTAAAGTTAGAAACAGATTTTGGTTCTCAAACGAAGAACGATACTACGGTTCGTGTTGTTGAAAGTGACTTAGGTGGCAGCCTAGGCGGGTTATTTCGTTACAGAAATGAAGTGCTTGGCACTGCTATGCGCGATGTGGGCCAACTTGCTGTCACTTTTGCCGATGCAGTTAATACCCAAAACAAACTCGGGATGGATTTAGACGGCCAATTGGGCGGCAATATTTTTGACATCCCTACGTTTAGAGGTTTAGAAACACAGGATACCAGCGGGGATTATCAGGTTGTTGGTCAACTTATCGCAGGTAAAGGGGCAGAACTGACTGATGCCGATTATCAAATAGAGGTAACTGCTGTAGCGGCAGGTGTTCCCAGCGAAATAGAAATTACTTTTTTAAATCCTGATGGAACCCCGCAAAAAGACGGCTCTGGAAATGATATTGTCTTTTCAAACTACAGTGTTACTAGTGGGTTTAATGAGTTACCCGGCGGTATTGAAGTAGAATTTGGTGGGGCTTCAACCTATGCGGTAGGGGATGAGTTTTTGATGCAGCCGACTAAAACGATTGCATCTTCCATTGAGTTAGCCACAAACAGACCTGAAGATCTCGCGTTCGCCGCGCCAGTAAGGGCACAAGCGGATGCCACGAATTTAGGTAGCGCCAATGTGAGTGGGGTAACAATTACAAACACTGAAGTCGGCGGTGGTACTGAACAATCTGCATTTGATGGTGCAGGTGGTATACATGATTTAGCTAGCTCACCTAGCGGTACGTTTGGCGCCCCAGCTCAAATTGTCTTTACCGCCGAAGATAGCTACCAAGTGCTAGATGGAGAAACGCCGCCTAATGTCATTACCAATGTGACCGGCGCCACTAATTTAAGCAATTTACTCGCTCAGGCACAAAGCAACGGCAGCGGTCCTGCTTGGCCTGCTGCATTTTCATCATTAGATGACTACCCAGGTTATGACATTAGTTTAGATGGCGTACCTAAAGCGGGTGATAGTTTTACGATTAGTTACAATACCGATGGTTTTAACGACAACAGTAATGCACTTGAAATTGCAGCTTTGCAAAACGAGAACTTAGTGCAAGTGAGTAGTGAATCAACCAATCAGCAACGTACCTTTCAAGATGCTTATGCATCTATGGTAGGGCGGATTGGTGAAGACGCAGCCATGGCTGACATTTCTTTGACTTCAGCAGAAGCAATGAAAACTCAATCAGAAAATTGGTTTGAGTCAGTATCTGGGGTAAGCCTAGATGAAGAGGCGGCAAACCTAGTCAAGTTTCAGCAGTCTTATTCTGCCGCAGCACGAATTTTAAGCACAGCGCAAGAGTTGTTCGATACTATTCTAAGTGCAGCGAGGTAACAGATTATGCGTATATCAACGAGTCAAATTTACGACCAAAGCATTCGCTCCATTATGGAAAACCAAGAAGGGTTGGCTAAAACACAAGAGCAGTTAGCAACGGGAAAACGGATCCTTACGCCGGCAGACGACCCAGTGGGCGCTGCAAAAGTATTGCGCTTGACCGAAGAGCTTGATGGGCTGACGCAGTTTCAACGAAATAATGATTTGGTAACAGGTTCTCTAGAACAGCAAGAAGCAGTGCTTACAAATATTACCAATTCGATTAATCGCGCTAGAACATTAGTTGTTCAAGCGGGCTCAGGCATTCTTGACGACCCTGATAAACGCGCCATTGGGGCTGAGTTAGAACAAATTAAGTTGGAGATTTTCGACTTAATGAATACCCAAGACGCCGATGGAAATTATATGTATGCAGGTTATCAATCTGCAAACCAAGCCTTTACCTATAACCCCGCCTCATCAGGAAATGCCATCACGTTTTCAGGTGATGCTGGTGTAAGTTTTATTCAGCTATCGTCTAGCTCAAAAATACAATCTACCAGCAACGGTTATGAGGTTTTTGAGAACGTACTATCACGTTTTGATTTTTCTGTAACCGGCAGTACAGTCGCGGACTTACAAAACACAGTGGTAAAAGAACAAGGTACGTTCGATACCTTTTTCAACAAGAATTATGACCCTGTAACCAGTGCTAATAATGACTATCAAGTAGAGTTTTTGGCATCGGGAGAAGCACAGCTAACCAATACTGGCACCGGTGCTGTTGTGGGAACGGTTGATTATACATCCGGTAGCCCATTTACTATCAAAGGCATGCAGTTTGAAGCGAGTGCAGCCGTTGGCGATACCATTAATTTTTCTTTGGATGCGCCTGAGAAAAAGAGTATGGCCCAATCGCTTCATGAAATTCAAACCATACTCATGGACAGCACCATTGATGATAGTGCGCTGCAAGAGGCTATTGCCGATTCGTTAGTAGGGTTAGATAATGGGCTAGAAAAAATATCTCTCGAACGCGCCTCTATAGGTAGTCGCTTAAATATCGCTGAATCCACTTACGAAAGTAATCTTGATATGGAAATTGCGGCAAAGGCATCTCGCTCATCAATCCAAGATGTTGATTATGCAGAAGCCTCTACGGAATTTGCCAAACAAGAAACTGCACTCAGTGCGGCGCTAGCGACATTCCCGCAAGTATCTAATTTATCCTTGTTCAACTTCATCTAGTAAGGTATTCATCCCCGATAGTGTGGCAAGGTATACTCGGGTTTTATTATCGATATGATCTGAATAGTAAGAGACATACAAAGTGTCGTCTTGCCATACCAAGCCTGGGTAACTATTGTCTCCTTTACTCGGTAAGGTAATCAGAAGTTTCAGCGAATAATCAGTTAATGAAAGTAACCAAATTGCCGTTGTCAGATTTTTACCATCCCAATTTCTACCTGCTACCACATAGCTATTTTCTGTTAGTGATAGCATAACCGGTCCGCCAATATAATGTTTCAAATCATGCCATTTCCAATTCGTGTAAGGCGGTGATGAAAAGCCTAATTTGGCGCTGAAGCTATCTGCATCTCGGCGTACAATCGCCGTCGCTCTATCAGCATCATCAAACAATATATGGCTTTCATTCGGATAGCCAAATTTGTGTTCTTCAAAAGACATAGCGCCTTTCTTTTGAAGGTAAAGTTGTTTGAGTGGGTTGCCTTCAAATAAATCAATCCTTTGATTTTTACGATTATAGGCAAACCCATAAGCCTTTCCCTTGTTCCATGTTAAGCGCCAAAGCCACCAACCTGAATGTCCGAAAAAGTGGGGTGTTGACCAAGACTCACCGGTGGTAGAAAAGTAACTCACCATTTTAGTGGTTATCGCACCGGTATTTACGTCTTTGTGCTTAGCGTAGGCTGTGATGATTAACTTTCGTCCATCAAAACAAAATTTTGGATCGCGTAAATCCCAGGCGGGTAGTGCCAGTCGTTGGTAAGTTTTTGCCCCAGTATCAATATTCACTTTACAGACAATCACAACACCATCTGGGCTTATATGATTTACGCCCCGTCGATAGCAGCTCAGTAGTGACTTACGACTAATGTCGAAGGGATTTTCGATTAAATCAGTAAACGCGCAGTGCTCACCTTCAGATGAAACTCGGTCAACCGCGTTAATCTTCAAATTTATATTCACGCTAATACTCTTTTAAAAACCGACTGTTATGTAATCGTAGACGGCAATTTTATACCGCACTACGGCAATTTTTGTAAATAATTCTAAAGGGAACTGCGGTTATGTCGATACAAACACTGAGAGAGCCAGTTCATCATTACCCCTCAGGTATTGGTGACTATTAAAATTGTAATAGCCGGATCCCCGGCAGCCAGCTCACGCTGGACTGAGAGTGTAGGAGAGACTTTATGTCTATGTTCGTCAATACCAATGTTTCCTCATTGAATGCTCAGCGTCAATTATTTGATGTAAGCAATTCTTTGGGTACGTCTTTTGAGCGTCTGTCTTCGGGTTTCCGTATAAACAGTGCTGCAGATGACGCCGCAGGTCTACAAATCACCGACCGAATGACTTCACAAGTTCAAGGTCTAAACCAAGCGGTACGTAACGCTAACGATGCGATCTCACTATCGCAAACCGCTGAAGGTGCGTTGTCTGAAACGACTACTTCTCTTCAACGTATTCGTACACTAGCAATCCAATCACAAAACGGTATCAACAGCTCTGCTGACCGTGTAGCACTTCAAAAAGAAGTATCTGCACTAAGAACTGAAATATCGCGTATTTCAACCACAACTCAGTTTGCTGGTGTAAATATATTGTCAGGTGACTTCTCTGCCAAGTTCTTGGTAGGTGCAAATGCTGGCCAAACGATTTCTGTAAATCTTTCAACTACCCCGTTGTCAAACGCTGGTGTAGATGGTTTCAGTGCTACAGGTTTAGGAATTACTGGCGGTACAAATAACGTACTAACCAGTGAAAATGCATCAAGCATGTTAGCTAGCGTAGATAACGCTATTTCAGCTGTGGGTGGTCTTCGTGCCGACTTAGGTGCGCTTCAAAACCGTTTCCAGTCAACGATTCGTAACCTTAGTAACATTTCTGAAAACGTATCAGCAGCACGTTCACAAATCAAAGATACCGATTTTGCTACTGAAACAGCTAACTTGACTCGTAACCAGATTCTACAGCAGGCGAGCACTACTGTGTTGTCTCAGGCGAATCAGCGTCCACAGGCAGCACTTCAGCTTCTAGGTTAATACCCCAGTCGTTAATAGTGAGAGAATGGGGCCAGGAGGTAGTGAACCTTTAACCTCAGCTGTTCTACAGTGAATTAAATTTAAAAAGGCCGATTTTTTAATCGGCCTTTTTTTATTTCTGCGAATTAAAATATTGAAATAAAAGGTTTTTTCAAAAAGATCAAAAAAACCTAAAGTAAACGGCAGTCCGGTACGATAACTATAACAAAGGGAAGGTAAACATTACTTCCTCTCTTTAAAGCCTAAAACGAATAATAAAAGCAATAAGTTTAAGAGGTTTTGACGAGTGTTAGTTGACTACTTGGTTTTAGATATTGTCAGGAGATCAATAGCTTAAAATCAGAAAAATCATTTTCATAAAGTTCTAAAGGAAATGGTGAGGTAAGTCGATAAAGAGTTAAGTTTGCTGATTGGGCTGCTGACTGGCGAGAATGAAGCCAGGAGGTAGTGAGAGGTTTGAGGTCTGGAACAACAAACCCGACAGTCAGCAAAAGAGAAGTTTCCTTCTCTGTATAACAAGCTTCACCGGGAGTGACCCGTTAAAGCGTCAGAATAAAATCCTGACAATTATGTGAAGCACAAGCTATGCCAAAATATTTAATTAACTCGCGCAAATAATAAAATCAATAGCGCAAAACTTAAACTGTTAGGAGACCTCTCATGAGTCTATTCGTAAATACTAATGTGTCATCGCTTAATGCGCAGCGCCAGTTGTTCTCAACAGGCAACAACTTAGATACTGCATTTGAACGTTTATCATCTGGTTTTAGAATTAACAGTGCCGCTGATGATGCAGCGGGTCTGCAAATTACTGACCGTATGACCTCGCAAGTTCAAGGTCTAAACCAAGCGGTACGTAATGCAAACGATGCGATTTCATTATCGCAAACCGCTGAAGGTGCAATGCAAGAAACCACCACAGCTTTGCAGCGAATTCGTACCCTGGCTATCCAATCGCAAAATGGTATTAACTCTTCTGCGGATAGACTAGCGCTTCAAAAAGAAGTGTCGGCACTTCGTACTGAAATTTCACGTATTGCTACCACAACCCAGTTTGCTGGCGTAGACGTACTATCTGGTGCATTTTCAGCTCGTTTCTTGGTAGGCGCCAACGCAGGGCAAACGATTTCTGTTAACTTGTCTACACAAGCGTTAGGCCGTGCAGGCATTGATGGCTTTAGTGCGACAGGCTTAGGAATTACCGGTGGGAATAATGATGTATTAACAGAAACGAATGCATCAGCATTGCTTGGTTCAGTAGATAATGCGATATCTGCAATAGGTGGCCTGCGTGCAGACTTGGGTGCGCTTCAAAACCGCTTCCAATCTACCATCAGAAACTTGAGTAATATTTCTGAAAATGTATCTGCGGCAAGATCACGAATTAAAGATACAGATTTTGCCACCGAAACGGCAGAGTTGAGCCGTAACCAGATTCTTCAACAAGCAAGTACAACTATTCTTGCCCAGGCGAACCAACGTCCACAAGCGGCATTGTCACTACTAGGGTAAGAAGTAAATAAGGCGTTTTAATTGGGAAGGAGTTGAGAGGCCATCCCCTAATGAAGGAATGGCGGCCATTTAAGGCCGCCCCCTTTGAGAAAGCGCCGACTAACAGGACTGAGAGTGTAGAAGTGTTGGTTGAGAGGCCAGTTTATCCTACTAAAACCCTGCCAGCCGACTGAAACAGTATTTGCTCAATCTCCTAACGTGAGCAGATTGGCCGAGATTTAATGTCTCGGCCTTTTTTTATTCTAAGCCGAAACACCCTGCCAAACTGAAATCATTAACTTGAGCAAAATTAATGATTCACAAATTCAAATGCACCTTCTATGCCAAGTGTATTCACTTAATGTTTCCAATCTACGAATCATTGTTAAACCTAATGATGCCGCAATACCGTTAAAAGCAAATGTTGCCAGCCAGAATGTGAATCGATTAATCATAAATAGATTAGCATTTGTGTCGCTTTAGTGGCCGGAAAGATAAAAATTCACAAAAATCGAAGGGTATTAAATCCTTAAAACTCAGTGACTTAATTATTTTTTTGTTTTATTTTAAAAAAAAGACAAAAAAAAACTAAAGAAGCTAAAGACTTGGCCGATACCTATTGTTGAGGGGTAATGTAATTTACTTTGCAAGAGGAAGTTAGTCGGGAGTAGTGACCCAGCTAATTTGAACTGGAAGGATTTAATGATAGCACAGGCATCATTGAATCCCTAGGAGGTAATCTAATGTCTTTATTTGTAAATACTAATGTGTCATCAATTAACGCTCAACGTCAGCTTTTTGACGTGAGTGATAAATTGAACACGTCATTTGAGAGATTGTCATCTGGGTTTCGTATCAACAGTGCGGCTGATGATGCTGCTGGTCTTCAAATTTCTGACCGTCTAACGTCTCAAGTTGAAGGTTTGAACCAAGCTGTTCGTAATGCGAACGATGCTATCTCATTGTCACAAACTGCTGAAGGTGCGCTTGGCGAAGTAACGTCTAGCTTACAGCGTATTCGCCAATTAGCAGTTCAATCACAAAATGGTATTAACTCTTCAGCTGATCGCTTAGCACTTCAAAAAGAAGTGTCTGCGCTTAGAACTGAAATTTCGCGCATCGCGACCGATACTCAATTCGGAAGCGTGAAAATTTTGGACGGTAATTTCTCTGCTAAATTTTTAGTAGGTGCAAATGCTGGCCAAACTATTTCTGTGAACCTATCTTCAACTAATCTTGGTTCTATCAGCGGCTTTAGTGCAACTGGGTTGGGTATTACTACCAACAGTGTTGCCACAGCAGATGGCGCGTCTGCGCTTCTATCTGATGTAGACGCTGCGATATCAGGTATTGGGGGAGTTCGAGCTGACCTGGGTGCGCTTCAAAACCGTTTCCAATCAACTATTCGTAACTTGAGCAATATCAGTGAGAACCTGTCATCTGCACGTTCTCAGATTCGTGATACCGATTTTGCATCTGAAACTGCAGATCTAACACGTAATCAGATTATTCAGCAGGCATCTATTTCTGTACTAAGTCAAGCAAACCAGCGCCCTCAAACTGCGCTATCTTTGCTCGGATAAGCTATAATTTAATACCTTAGTTGGAATGTAACGGGTGCTTGCTTACTTGCAAGGGCCCGTTTTGTCGTTTCAAAAGGGGGGTGAAATAAGTGGAAATTGTAAATAATCAAACTGGTCAAGCTTTTGCATTAGCTTCTGAATCCGCAACGGTGTCTAAAGTGGCGCCAAACGAGAGCTCAGGGAAAGCGAGCAACGACAGTGAAAATAATAGTGCTGGCCAACAGCAAGCAAACAGTAGTGGAACAAATACGGCGCTAAAAAACGGTGTGTCTAGTGTACAAAATTTGGCTCAAGGTTCTAACCCTTCAGCCGATAAAGTATCAGAAGCAGAGAATCAAGCTTCGCTAGAGAACGCAGTTCAAGAAGTTGAATCATTCTTGCAAACGCAAAATAGGAATTTGGCGTTTTCTATTGATGACGAAACTAAGCGCTCGGTTGTTACGGTAAAAGATTCTGAGTCTGGTGATGTAATAAGACAAATACCCTCTGAAGAAGTATTAGCGCTTGCTGAACGTATTCAAGATTTGCAGCAAGATGTAGGCGACAGTGTAGGGGTATTTATTAATAATCGCGTCTAGCAACCGTGTTTAACAACCGTGTTTAACGAGGTAAAGTATGACAATTCAATCATTAGGTGTAGGTTCAGGTTTAGCACTTGACGACCTAGTTCAACAGCTTCTTACCGCTGAGCGTCAGCCCAAAGAAGACCGGTTGAATGCGAAAGAAGAACAGATTGAAGCTGAAATCTCAGGCTTAGGTCAGATTAAATCCAAATTTTCTGATTTTAAAGATGCGGTTGATGATTTACGAAGCGATAACGACATCAATGGTCGTGAACCCACTATTACCAACCCTTCTGAAGATGACGATGTACTTTCTGCAGAAGCATCTAATTCAGCCCTTCGTGGTTCTTACGATATTGTGGTTGAGCAATTAGCCCAGGGCAGCCGAATTACTACCGATGATGGCGCGTTTACTGCCAGTTCAGATCCAGTACTCACGTCAGGTACTGGTTCACTTACGTTTGATGTGGGCGGAAGTGACAGTTTTACCATCGATATTACTGCTGGTACTTCATTAACCGCGCTCAGAGAAAAAATTAATAACGCAGATGATAACTTCGGCGTAACTGCCAACATTATCGATACCGGTACAGCTGCCGGCCCTCGTTTAGTGTTTAGCTCTAGCGAAACAGGTACTGGTAACGATTTGGTTATCACCAATGATAATGGTAACGCGGAGTTAGATAGGCTTTCCACCACAGGTGGTGCAGGTAGCATCGACCCTGCGAATATTGAATCTGCACAAAATGCGATTGCTTATATAGACGGTATTGCGGTTGAAAGTGAATCTAATGAGTTTGAAAACACCATTCAAAACGTGTCTTTTGAAGTCAATGAAATTTCGCCTAAAGACGCCGTCGGTGATTTTCTTTCTACCAAATTGGAAATTGGTTACGACAAAGAAGGCCTAGATAAAAAAATTCGTGATTTCGTAGAAAACTATAATAGTTTGATTGACGAAATAGGCCTGCTAACTAAATACGGTGAGTCAGAATTAGAAGATGATGGCGCATTGGCTGGAGATTCGTTATTACGCGGAATTCAATCCGGTTTGGCCAGTATAGTTGGTGACAGTAACAGCGCATCTGCGTTGGGGGGCTTGTTCCAATTAGGTATCGAATTTGATGACGACGGTAAACTAGAAATTGGCACAACAGACTATGGATTGGGCTCAGGTGAAGATCGTCTAGCTGATGCTCTTGAAGATAATTTTGATGAAATAGCATCACTATTTACTGATGACGATGAAGGTATTGCGGTGAGGCTTTATGATTTTGCTAACCAATATACCTCGTACAGTGGCTTAATTAGTTTGCGCGAAACTGCGGCCAAAGACGATAGAGATGATTTGTACGACGAGCGAGAGACATTGGAATTAAGAATGCTTAGCTATGAAGAAATACTTCGTGATAAGTATCTGAACTTAGACCAAACTGTTGCTCAGCTAAACCAGACTAGTTCGGCACTACTTGCTTCACTAGGCTAAGAAGTTTTCGGAGATTTTATGGCACTTAAAGGCATTAACGCTTACCGCAAAGGTAACCTAAAACAAGATATAGCGTCTGCGGATCCGCATAAGCTTACACTCATGCTACTGCAAGGCGCGTTAGATCGAATCGCCTATGCTAAAGGTGCAATGGAAAGAAAAGATCTTATTACCAAAGCAGACTTTATCTCTAAAACAAGCGCTATCCTCATGCACTTGCGTGACACGTTAGATCTTGAAATTGGCGGTGAAGTAGCGCAGAACATGTTTAATCTATATGACTATATGATTCAGCGTTTAAATGATGCGCATGTAAATAACGACTTGAAGTTACTTGATGAAGTGTCTAGCCTATTAACACCTATTCGAGACGCGTGGGTTCAAATTCCTGAAACTGCAAAGCAAGAGGCCTTTGAAGCTCAGCGTCAAAATCGTCAAGCTATGTGAACCAGGTTATTTTTAATCACGAACTCACTCCTTTATTCTTACAGGTAGTTAATGAAAAATTAGCTGCCTGTTTGGTGCCTTCTGACGCCCCCATTCCTACTGAAAATTTTAGATCTTTGGTTCAATTACGCGACCGTGTAATCAGGCGGGCGCTGAAGCAAATGGACGCTGAAGTAGAAAAAGCTTTCGCTGCTAAAGAGTTAGAGATAAATAATAAATTGGAGAAATTGGCGCGTGGTTTGCTAGATAGTGCTAAAGACGAAGCCGTTCAATATTCTCGTGGGCGGGCAGCATTAAAGAAATATAAATAATCATGCTAAACAAAATTCAATTTCATATTGATGAAAACGAGCAAAAGCAGCAACAAATTGAAATGGAGGCTGCAAAACTAATCCAACGGCGGAATCACGAAGGTGTCGAAGCTTTCAAGCGTTATATTCCTAACCTACTCCCTTCTTTAACGTCTAATCGCTCTCGTTCCGCCACGGTATTTTGTAATCGGCTGGGTAATATTAATATTATCGATTACCTTAGCGGAAATGTTCTTTATGGATTAAACCCAGAACAAGAAAGCAAAAATCACATAAAAGAAGCAATTTCACGCTCCTCAATCATTGATGTTTCAGGGGGGGGAGTATGCTTGCAGAGTGCAGATTTGCTGGTGATTTTAGGGTTGGGGCTCGGCTATTATTTGTCTGATTTGATAGAAGGTCGTAAATACAAATACATTGTTATTTATGAACCAAACGAAGACTATTTTGCTTCATCATTATCAGCTATCAATTGGAAGTCCATATTACGCAAAGCTAATGAATTTAACATTGCTCTATTTCTACAAATTGGCAAAGACGCAAGTGAGTTATATAACAATGTAGAAGAGCTTAATCAAAACCTTGCTGTGCAGGGAATGGTGATTTATAAGCATTTAAACAGCCCATTATTTGATAATCTAGAACGCTTCCTCAGATCCCATAAGTGGGAAGAGATGGCAAGCTGGGTTCCAAATCGTTCAATAAAGTCGTCATTAGTTGATTATGTTCCTCCATGGACATTGCATATTGAAAGTGGGAGTTGGAGCGACCAGTATCTAGACCACAGCAAAAAGAAAGAAAATTTAGCAGCGCTTGCGAAGTACTTCCCTGACTTATACAAAGAGTTTTTAAATTACATCCCTCGCATTTGGATGCCTGTGGCAAATGAATCGGGTGAAACAAATCTCTGCTACGAATCAACAGGTGCTCTTTTTTACGATTATTCCCCCAGCCAAGACGGAAAAGATAGCTTTTCGCTTTTTGAACAACACCCTAATAAAGATGGCTTAATCCTAGGATACAAAGGAATAAAACTTCGCAATTACCTTCATTATAGATTGGTGTCTGAATGCGAATCTATTATGAGTGGCTTAGATGAAGTAAAAGGGACGTTACCGACAAGCGTACGCTCATTAATCTTCTTTGGGTTAGGTGCGGGCTATTCCCTTAACGAGTTAATCGATAATCATAGCGTAGATAAATTGTTCATTTGCGAACCAAATAAAGACTTTTTCTATGCGTCACTATTCACTGTAAATTGGGATGAAATTCTTCATTGTTTTGACGACGGTGATAAGCGTTTGTATTTGAATGTAGGAGATGATGGAACTAATCTAACCGACGATTTATTGGTGCAATTTCAATCGGTAGGTCCATATGTCCTAGCTAATACCTATTTTTATCAGGGGTATTACAATGAAAGGTTAGTTGCTGCCATCTCTCAAATGAGAGAGCAACTTCAAGTCATCATTGCGATGGGGGATTACTTTGACAATGCAAAGTATGGACTTGCTCACACACGTGTCGCCATCGAAAGAGAAACTCCTTTCTTATTAAATAATGCGAGTTCTAAAATATCGGCAGGTTTGAAAGAAGTGCCTATTTTTATAGTAGGTAATGGTCCTTCTTTGGATAATCTATTAGATGTATTGAAAAGTGAAAAAGACAATGTGGTGATAATTTCATGCGGTACCGCTTTGCAGTCACTTCATCGCAACGGAATTACGCCCGACTTTCACGCTGAAATTGAGATGAACAGAGCAACTCATGATTGGGCTACTCGGATACAAGATAGTGAGTATTTGCAAAAAATACGATTAATAAGCTGCAACGGGGTCCATCCCGATACCATGCGACTCTATGGCAGTACTCTACTTGCATTTAAACAAGGCGAAGCCTCTACGGTGGCATGTGCTGAGCTTCATAATCAGAAAATGTTTGCGCATTTAAATCACGCTTATCCTACAGTTTCGAACTTTGTGGTAGACCTAATTACTACATTGGGGTTTCAACAGATATATTTATTCGGCATTGATTTAGGTTTTAAAGATCCTAATTACCATCACTCGAAAATGTCAGGGTACTATCAGGATAATGGTCAAGAACTTTACGATTACGCAGGTCGCAATAATACATCAATTTTGGTTCCCGGAAATCTACGACCGTGGGTTAATTCTAAATTTGAATTTAAAGTGTCCAAAGCTGTCATTGAACAGTCTCTCATCAGCACCCATTCTAGTGTTTATAATTTAAGTGATGGGGCCAAGATTAATGGTGCTATAGGGCTTAAAAGTGACGATGTATTGGTGCTATCAACGGCTGAGTTAAAAAAAGAGTTAATAGATACGATAAGTCTCACGGCATTTGCACCTGTAGATAGAGAAGAATTTAACCAGCAGTTTAGCAAAAGATTTAGTAATGAGTCTCTATCAGAGGAATTGTTATCCCTTTTACACTTGCTGAAACAAGAGTTGAAAACGCGCGAAGATATCGACCAAGTCATTTCACAGCAAAGAGATTTGCTAGTATCGTCTCTATTTAGAAAAAAATCGATTTTGTTTTTTTTGCTTAACGGAACACTAAATTATATAAACAGTGTGTTAAGCAAGCTTCTTAATATCGGTGATGATGATTTATTGATAGAAGTGGGAACTACGATAGTAGGAAGCTGGGGAAGGTACCTTGAAGATATCATGTCCGTCATGGGAAATGATGAAATAGGCCTAGATGGTTCCGGGAGTTTTTACGGTTTACGTAGAAATATTTATTTGAAGACTCTTTCTGAAAGTCATTCCATAGAAATCAATATTTCACCTAGCTCGAAAATTCATGCTCTGGAAAAATGGTGTGATATACAGAAAATAAAACTGAGCGAAATTTATGGTCTTGAGGGGAGGCGTATTGAATTTGGTATTCCTACTGTCGAACTAGATCAAGATGCAATTTACATCGTTAACTCTCTGTCCAGTTTGCTACCAAATAAGAGTAAAAGTAGAAAAGTTTTGCTTAGCCTAGCATGCGTTAACCCAGATGTTGGTATTAGTATTATTCCTCCTGAGTTTGATCAAATTCACCATAGTGTAAATGCTTTATATTCTGCTATTGAAGATTTTATCGTCATTCCGAAACTCATTGTTTATCAGAATAACAGGGTTGATGGCCTAAAAGCGGTAACAGAAGCCTTACAGCACTATACTGTATATGAAACGCAAGATTTTCTGTTGCTAACCCCTGAATTACTTAGAGAAGATGCATTAATTTTGGCTTTTGGAGATAGGCTATCGTATCGACCTAGGCTAACAGAAGAACTGCTTGTGGTTCGCGTCAAGACTGAAAAAGAGTTTGTAAGTGTTAGCGCTCAGAAGCGCCAATAAATACGATTATATTATAATTATTAGATAAGTGATTTTTTGCATATTATCGCCTGATAAATGGAATGGTTAATGTTATGAAGGTATTGGTTACGGGGGCTGATGGTTTTATCGGGTCACACCTTACAGAATTATTATTGTCTAAAGGTTGTGAAGTTAGGGCCTTGTGTCAATACAACTCTTTTAACTCTCAAGGTTGGTTGGAAGGAAAAAAAACTGAAGACAATCTCGAGATTGTATTTGGAGATGTAAGAGACCCTCATTTTTGTGACACCATTTGTGAATCTATTGATATCGTATTTCATTTAGCTGCGCTAATCGCTATTCCTTATTCTTATAGTGCTCCAAATAGTTATGTTGACACGAATGTAACGGGCACACTCAATATGTGCCAGGCTGCAAAACGCCATGGTATAAAACGCTTCATACAAACCTCTACAAGTGAGGTATATGGAACCGCACAATATGTTCCTATTGATGAAGATCATCCGCTTCAAGCGCAATCACCTTATAGTGCTTCGAAAATTGGCGCAGATGCCATTGCTACCAGTTATTTTAATGCTTTTGACCTGCCGGTGATTATTGCTCGACCTTTCAATACCTACGGTCCAAGGCAGTCAGCGCGAGCAGTTATTCCTACCATTATTAGTCAGATTGCCTCTGGGGTTGATAGGATTAAATTGGGGGATGTTAGCCCTACACGTGATTTCAATTACGTATTAGATACCTGTGAAGGTTTTTGGCAACTTAGTCAGTGCGAAGCGGCGGTAGGTGAGGTAGTTAATATAAGTACTAACTACGAAATTTCTGTCGAAGCCACCTTAAATAAAATACGTGACATTATGAACAGTTCGGTTGTGTTTGAGATTGACAATGCTCGGCTAAGGCCTAAAACCTCTGAGGTCTTTAGATTGTGGGGTAATAATGCGAAGTTAAAAAAACTCACGGGCTTTGCACCTTCTACATCGATTGATGAGGGATTAACGCAAACCGTATCTTGGTTTTCGAACCCCAAAAACCTGTCTCAATATAAAACCGACCGGTACAACAAGTAAAAACTTATATGCACAATACGCTTATTAATTTCATAAGAGACGTTTTCAACACTAACGATAATATTCCTCTTCATGCTCCTTTTTTCGGTGGCGACGAGAAGAATAATATCACCGAGACAATAGATTCAACTTTTGTTTCAAGTGTTGGTGCTTATGTTGACGCGTTCGAAAGTGAACTGGCCGCTTTTTGCCAAGCTCCTTATAGTGTTGCCGTTGTAAACGGTACTGCTGCACTTCAAACCGCACTTTATTTAGCCGGCGTTCGGGCTAATGATATTGTTGTTACACAGTCTTTAACGTTTGTAGCGACTTGCAATGCCATTCACTGGTTGGGAGGCGAAGCTGCGTTCGTGGATGTCAGTATGAAGACGTTGGGAATGTGCCCTAATTCACTTTCAACATTTTTGAGTACGCATTGTGATTATCTAGACGGGCAGTGTATATACAAGAAAACTGAACAAGTTGTGAAAGCGGTAGTTCCAATGCATACCTTTGGGCACCCCGCTGAAATAGATGCATTGGCTAAAATATGCGAAACATGGGGTATTGCACTAGTAGAGGATTCGGCTGAAAGTTTAGGCTCTTCATTTAAAGGCAAGTCTTTGGGTACGTTTGGCCAATACGGCGCCTTGAGTTTCAATGGTAATAAAATTATCACTACAGGAGGCGGTGGCGCCATCTTGTGTAAAAGTGAAATGGCATATAAAAAGATAAAACATTTTACTACTACCGCAAAAGTCCCGCATAGATTTGAATTTTTCCACGATGACGTTGCCTGCAATTTTCGAATGCCAAATTTGAATGCCGCTTTGGGGTGCGCGCAACTCGCACAATTAGAAAAATTTATAACAAACAAACGTGAATTAGCGTCAATTTACGAAGATTTCTTTTCTGAAGGACCTTATACCTTTGTGAAGGAGCCAGAAGGCTGTGTATCCAACTATTGGTTAAATGCAGTTATTTGCAAAGACGAAAACCAAAGAAACTTGCTACTGTCATCGAGTAATGATGCTGGCATCATGCTCCGCCCTGTATGGACGCCTATGCACTTTCTTCCTATGTACGCTAAATCTATTCGAGGCCCCTTAGATAACACTGAGTGGCTGGCTAAACGGTTAGTGAATTTACCTAGTTCGGTGAGGGGGTAGTTTGTGGAGAGTTTGACGTTGAGCAATACGGTCCTTGCCATGCACCAAAGTCAATATCTACCTTGGGCTCCCTATTTCAGGAAGATGGCTTTAGCGGATACTTTCGTCTTGATGGATAATGTGCAATACCAGAAAAATGGTGTGCAAAATAGAAATCAAATTAATTCTAACAACGGACCGCTGTGGCTTACTGTACCAGTATCAGGAAGCTTAAAAGACACTATTGAGCAAAAGCAGCCGATAGACAGTAAGTGGAAAAAAAAGCATATACAAAGTATCAGAAGTAGTTATGGAAAAGCCCCTTTTTTTAAACGCTACTTTGACGATATTGCACAGCGTATTAATGATACAGAAGGAAGCTTGCATAATATCAACTTTGCGCTAATTAATTATTTTCGTTCTATTTTTTTAATAAAAAATAAATTAGTACTATTGTCTGAGTTGAATGTGAGTAGCAAAAAAAATCAACTAGTAGTAGATACCTGTCTACAAACTCAATGTGCTATTTATTTGTCTGGGGTTGGCGCGAAAGCGTATTTGGCGCATGACGATTTTCAAGCAAATAACCTTACGCTACGCTTTCTCAACAATGAACTTAATACTTATCATCAAATGCACCGAGAGAAAGCATCAGGCTTATCAATACTAGACTGGTTAATGCAAGACGAAATTGAGTCGATAATAGATTATCTACATAAACCAGGAGAGTACCATTATGAGTCATAATGTGAATGAATCTGTGTGGGATAAACTTTACCAGCAAAAGCAATCTCTACTTAAATACCCTGACAGTACATTTGTCACGTTATTAAATAGGTACACCAGCGTGGAGGCCCATCCTTCTGTATTGGATTATGGCTTTGGTGGTGGGGCGAATATGCGGGTTATGCTAAGACGCGGTCATAAAGTAACGGGAATAGAAATTTCAGATGCGGTGATAGAAATCAACCAGCAGATATTAGAAGATGAGTCGCTTGAAGCCGAACTTTTCAATATAAATTCAGACGTATTACCCTTTAAAGATAATAGTTTTTCATTTATTAACGCTTGGCATGTTCTAGGGTACAACTCGATGCGTTCGTTAGATAAGCGAATTCAAGAATTCAAACGAGTATTAAAGCCCGGTGGTAAAATGCTAGGCACAGTTCCAGCCTATGGTGATGTTTCTCATAATAGTGCTAAGGCCCTAAATGAACATGAATTTGAATCTCAAATTTCCAGTCAAAAAGGCGCAAAAATTCTTTGTTTCCCTTGCGAGAATAGTGTTAAAAATATTGTAGATGAGTCGATTGATATTGGCCTAATGCAAAGCCCCTTACTTGGCGAAACGTATTCACGTCACTGGGTTTTCCACTATGAAAAATGAGAGTCTTGGTTTACTAGACGAGAGCAACCAATGCATTTCTGTAATGGCAGTTACGGGTATTCGCAGTGAGTATGACCTCATGTACCCGCTGTTAAAGGAAATGCATAATTCTGCTTATTTTGATGTATCGGTGGTTGTCACTGGAGCGCACCTTACATCACTTCATAATTACTCAGTCAAAGAAATTGAACAAGATGGTTTTACTATCTGCTCACGAATTGAAACCACCATCGAACAGGACGACGTCACAAATAGAGTCTTATCATGCTCATTATTGATGAAAGGCCTCGGGGAAGCGGTTGCTGAGAACTCACCAGATCTTCTTTTAGTGTTAGGAGACCGTGAAGAGCCGCTGGTTGCTGCTATGGTAGGCAACTATATGAACGTGCCCATTGTTCATCTCGCTGGGGGTGACAGTACCAACCCGGAAGGGGGGAATGTTGATGAGCAGTCAAGGCATGCAACAACAAAGTTAAGTCATCTTCATTTAACGATGACCTCTTCTCATAGCGAGAGAATTTTAAAATTGGGTGAAGAGGCTTGGAGAGTGCACACTGTCGGAAGCGGCGGTGTCGATAGGTTGCGTTTAACATCTCACCTGTCTCGTGATGAATTAAGAAGAGCCACTGAACTAAATACTGAATCTCCCTATGCTGTATTTATCCATCACCCATTAAATGGTGATTTTGCCATTGCCAAAATAGAAATTAGCGCCGGTGTTCAAAAAGCGATTGAAGCTGGACTACAGGTGATTATTGGTGTCCCTAATTCGGACCCTGGTTCTTTTGAAATCGTGAAGTTTATAAATGGACTCGAAGGTGTTCAGGTATATAAAAACCTATCAAGAGATGCATTTATAAATTTGCTCCGACATGCTGACTTATTAATGGGTAACTCATCGCTTGCGTTTCATGAAGCAGATTATCTAGGCTTGCCTGCTATTAATATAGGTGAGCGGCAGCGCGGTCGAGAACATTCAGGCAACGTTATATTTTGTGAAAGTAACGAAGATGCTGTAGAAAAAGCGATACAAACCGCGTTGTACGATGAAACATTTCGAGGGCAATTAAATCCGAATCAAAGCTTATATGGTGATGGGTTAATGGCCGCTCGTGTATTGAAGATTTTAATGGAACTGCCGATAAAGAAAAAAGTGTTCGCCAAACAAATTACCTTTTAATTAAGAATTTCTAGTCGAGAATAATAATGTCTGTAATTGCAATTGTAGGGGGCGGTATCGGTGGTATCGTTGCTGCATTTACTTTAAAAAAAGCGCACCCTAAACATGATGTCATCGTTATTGAAGCTAGCCCTAATCTTGGCGGTCTACTTGGCGTCTCCCATGAAATAGGCAGCTTAAGCTTTGACATCGGTACCCACATTCCCGCTGAAACCATGATTGATGAATTAGATGAGTGGTTATTTGGCGCACTATATGAAAACGATGCTTGGCAAAAAATTACGCGGATTAATGGCGGAAATTATTACGATGGTCAGTTAGACGAAAACCATCATAATATTTTAAGCCGTTCTACCTATGATGACCTCGATGACAACGTGAAACTTCCCGAAAAAGAAGTAAATTGTGTAGATGATTATCGTTTCAGGTTCGGTAAGTATCTTACTAACCATGTTTTTTTACCTAGCCTAGAAAAATTTATTCCATGCGAGGCTGAAAAGCTTGAACCAGAAGTTCAGCGATATTTTGCTTTAGACCGTTTATCCCAACATGGTGGCAGTGCTTCCCCAAATACCCGCTTAGCTGATTCACGAATACACCCTCAGGGAAAAAAAATTCCAACTGCGTTCTACACGTCAAACGGAAAGGGAGTAAGCGATTGGATAGCACTTTTAAAAAGGCAGTTAGACCAACTAGGGGTTAAATTTCTTCATGGGAAAAAGACCGTTGGATTTGAAGTTGATAACCATAAAATTAAAAAATTAATTTTCGATAATGGCTCAACTTTTATCTGTAATCAGGTGATTTGGTCTGCGCCGATTGAAACACTACTTCCTTTGGTTTCACATCAAAGTAGTGAAAAATTTTCCAGCTACTATCAACGAACTAAAATTAAGCTTTTCCATTTTGTGTTCGACACTCCTTATTTAACGCCTTGTCACTACGTGAATTGTTTTGATACCCACGTTGACCCCTATCGAGTAACCCTCTACGAAAATTTCGCTGGAAGAATAGATAAGAAAAAATTGTACAGATGTACCGTTGAAGTGATTGGCGAACGAGCACAGAACCCTAGTCTTAATGAAGCTGAAATTTTTCGTCAACTTGTAGAGATGAGAATAGTATCAGCAGATACGAAAGTGATTGGTAGCCATGAAACACAGGTACTTAATGGTTTTCCAATTAAGCGGGTAGGAGCTCTATCCAACGCCCGCAAATTATGTGATGAAATTACAGATACGTTTAACAATATACATCTGGTGGGTTCAGCTGAGCCGAGTACTTTTTTCTCTAACGATGTGATGATCAGAACCTTTAATTCATTAAAAACAAAAATAGAAGAAGAGAAAATAACGTGATCCTTCATAATGTGATCAATTTTTCCCACTCGGATAAGCGTGCTTTGCACGAGGTTGTTGATACTGAGTTTTATACGATGGGCAAAGCAGTGGCTTCTTTTGAAGACGCTTGTGTGCAATATTATGACAAACCCTATGCGCTAGCCGTATCCTCCGGCTCAATGGCACTGCGTTTAGCGTTAATCGCCGCGGGCGTTAAGCATGGCGATAACATAATTGTTCCCGTTTACTCCTGCAGCGCAATTTGCAATACCGTATTATCTCTTGGCGCGAATGTGCTCCCTTGTGAGATAGAATCTAATACTTGTAATATTGATGTTTCACACGCCGTTTCTTTAGCAAATAGCCACAAGGCGCATGTTGTCATTGCTGTAAATACCTTTGGGATCCCCGCTGCTATTACTGAATTAAGAGCCAACGGGCTATTTGTTATAGAAGATTGTTCCCATGGCTTTGCGCTAAATGATGATAATCACCCTGATATTCAAGGTGACGTAGCGATTCAATCATTCTATGCCACCAAGCTATTTGGTGCTGTAGAGATGGGCGTACTGTTGCTTAATGATGAAGAGGCTCACGAGCAACTAAAGGCGCGTAGAGTAGGGTATTCTGAGAAGCCTGATGGGTTTTGTCTAAACGTTAAGCCTGATGAATTTAATGCTGTTTTAGCGTTAAGTAAGGTGAATGGTGCGAACGAGTTATTAAAAAGCCGAAAGCATTTAGCTAGTCGTTACCTTGGCAATAACCCGCTGGCAAAATACTGTGTGGGTAACCTTGAAAATAGGGTGTGGTATCGTTACGTAATTTCAGTGAATAAAGCAGATGAATTGATAATGTCACTAGGATCGCAAGTAGAAATGGTCAAACCGGTAACGAGTTGGGTTAACGACCTGTCGATTTATCCTAACGCACAATCGGCTTTCAATAAAAACGTATCCATCCCATTATACCCTTGTTTATCTAATGCATCTCAAGACGTTGTTATCAGTTTAGTGCAACAGCAGTTTGATAGAGGCATTTATAAATGAACAAAAAAGTGATGGTTTTCGCTCCTCACCCTGATGATGAAAGTTTAGGGTGTGGCGGAACACTCTTAAAGCACAAGGCATTAGGGCATGAAGTGCATTGGTGTATTGTTACCGATATGAGCGTCAGCGACTCGTATACGTCGGAACAAAAAAAACAGAGGGAGGATACAATAAAGCAAGTTGCTCAATTGTATGACTTTAACTCTGTTATCAACTTAGGCTTTCAGCCTGCTGGCCTAGATAATGTTCCAATGGGGCAGTTACTTAATGCGTTAAAAGATACGTTAGAGTCTATTAAGCCAGATACAATATATTTACCCTATGCGTTTGATGTTCATAGTGATCATAAAGTTGTATATCAGGCCATTATTTCAGTAACGAAAACATTCAGAGCGCCTTACGTTTCATCAATAATCTGTTATGAAACATTATCTGAAACCGATTACGGACTGAGTCCGCTAAATACGCAGTTTCAACCCAATATGTATGTGGACACATCTGAGTTTATTGAGCAAAAGCACCAAATTTTAAAATGCTATGGGTCTGAAATGCATGCCCACCCTTTCCCTAGAAGCTTTAAGGCTGTAGAAGCGCTTGAAATATTAAGAGGTTCACAAGCGTTTGTTGATGCAGCAGAGGCTTTTGTAATCCTTCGGCAGCGCTGGTAATGCTAACTATAGATGACATTGAGTTATTCATTCACGTGGGGTATCCGAAAACAGCAACCACGTGGATGCAAACTCACGTATATAAAGATGAGCCTTCTTTATTACAGATAGGGAATAGCTATAAGCTGAGTGATTGGGGGCTACATTTGGTGGCTGCCCATGATTTAGATTTTGACCCTGAATTTGTTGTTCAGCAGGTTTTAAAAATTGTGTCCCAATCCAATCAGAGGAAAGTGGTTATCTCTTGGGAGCATTTACTAGGCGATTCCGCTTTCAATTCAGATGGATTAGTTAGAATTGCAAACCGTTTAAAGCAATGCTTCCCGAACGCGAAAGTTATTTTCTATATTAGAGAGCAGTTATCACTTATTAAGTCGCTTTACGCCCAATACATTCAAGAAGGTGGAACGTGGAAATTAGAAGATTTTCTGTCTTTAGATTACCCTTATCGTGTTGGGCTTAATCTAGTTTATCTCGATTATTTTAAGGTGGCTTCGTTATATTGCGAGTTGTTTGGTCAAAGCAACGTATATATTCAGACGTACGAATTACTAAAGCAGGCTCCGGAAAATGAAATTGAGAGGTTATTTCAATGGATGCAATTAGACACAGACAGACCACTCTCTACTATATCTTCTGAACATGAAAATGTGAGTTTATCTCGCCAAACACTTTCACTTTTGCGACTGTTAAATTATATCATTCCAAGCCGGTTCAATTCACTAGGTCCAAAGCGGTTTACCCGTCAACCACGCTCAAGGTTTTATATTCGAAAGTACCTTCAAGAATATATTGATCCCTATATTATCAGGCGTATTTTTACTTCGTCGAACTTACACATAGAAAGTGAAAGGCAGCGTGTAATACACGCCCAGTTCGCAAAATCGAATGCGTTAATGCAAAGCCACTTTAATTTATCACTTGCGCAGCAGGGCTACCCTTTACACAAAGAGATTTAGATATGATGAAAACAGGTAAGACGTATGTTATTGCTGAAGCAGGAGTGAATCATAATGGTGATATTGCATTGGCAAAGCAATTGATTGATGTTGCGGTAGAAGCTCAAGCAGATGCAGTCAAATTTCAAACATTTGATGCGAGTGCGTTGGTAACTAAAGCAACGCCAAAAGCCAAATATCAAGTTAGAAATACCGGAGTAGATGACGGTCAGCACGCCATGTTAGCTAAACTTGAGCTTTCCAAAGAAGCGCATTTAGCGCTTTATGAATATTGTAAACAAAAAGAAATTGCTTTCATGTCAACGGCCTTCGACGTACAAAGCCTAGCATTTCTTTCGCAGTTTGATATGCCGTTTATTAAAATACCTTCAGGTGAGATACGAAATGCACTGCTGTTGTGGCACGCAGCGAAAGTGGGTAAACCAATGATAATATCCTCTGGTATGGCGACTTTAGGGGATATTGATTTTGCGCTAGCGTTTATCCAATATAGCCGTGGCAATGCGACTCCGCCTTCATCTGAACAAGAAATTATGCATTATCGTGCTACAGCTTTGAATGCTAATGAAAAGCTTTCTGATGTAACCTTACTCCACTGTACAAGCGAATACCCAACGCCGTTATATCAGGCAAATCTGAAAAGTATGGCTCAGCTTGCGACAACATTTGATGTCAGTGTTGGGTTTAGTGACCACACGTTGTCCGTCGTTACACCATCTACTGCTGTAGCTTTAGGCGCTGTTTGTATCGAAAAACACTTTACACTGTCGCGCGAGATGGAGGGGCCTGATCATTTATGTTCTCTAGAGCCAAAAGAGCTCTGTGACATGGTTTCAATGATCAGAGAGACCGAGGTGTCATTGGGGCGCACTGTTAAATTCCCTCAGCCTAACGAGTTTGAAACAAAAAAAATTGCAAGGCAGAGAATTGTAGCTAAGCAAGAAATTAGTGAAGGGGCTTTATTTACTCAAGAAAACCTCACCACTGCTAGAAGTCCAATAGGCATTTGTGCCAGCGAATATTGGAGCTTTATTGGACAAACTGCGTCTCGAAACTACGATGCTATGGAACCGGTATGTCAGTTCAAAAGCCAATAGCACTTATTGGTGCCGGTGGGCATGCAGGGGTTTTGCTTGATATACTTTTGCAGCGGAATTTCACCTGTATTGCGGTCGTAGATAAAGCACCGAACCAAACGGTATGGAGCGGATTACCATTGATCTGTGAAAGCGACTTTTTAACCCGTTTTTCATCTAATGAAGTAGATTTAGTCCTAGGCTTAGGAAGTATACCTAATAGCGACACCCGAAAATCACTTTATATGTTTTTTAAAAAAAGAGGGTTTCAGTTTAAAACACTTATCCATCCATTTTCCAGTGTTTCGCCCTCAGCCTGTCTCGGTGAAGGAGCCCAGGTAATGGCCGGAGCAATAGTTCAAGCAAATGCAGTATGTGCCGATAACGTTATTATCAATACGTGCGCTAGTGTAGATCATGATACTCATGTGTCGGCACACAGCCATATTGCCCCTAATGCGACGTTGTGCGGTGACGTGAAAGTTGGCGAACATGTGTATGTCGGCGCTTCTTCTACCTTAATTCAAGGTGTGAGCATTGGCCACGATTCGATAATCGCTGCGGGTGCGGTAGTCGTTAATAACATTCAGCCTTTTTCGTGTGTAAAAGGGTGCCCTGCTAAACCTGGTAAGTAACACAGCGGTGATGAGATGAATAAGAAGTTTAATTGGAGAGACTTGCTAGTCCAGCCCAGTATATCGCTGGTGGATGCAGTTAAAAAGTTAGACCACGGTGCAAAGCGCATCCTTGTCGTGGTAGATGAAAACAATATACTCTTAGGCACGTTGACCGATGGTGATATACGTCGAGCGTTAATTAGACAAATAGATCTTAATTCTCGTGTATCAAGTGTAATGAATACAAAACCACGTTACGCAACTAAAGCGTGGAGCCGATTAAGACTGCTGTCTTTTATGGAAAGGACTGATTTACTTCAACTACCAATTGTTGATGAAAATCAGCAAGTAGTGGGTATCTCATTTCTATATGAACTGTTAAAAAAACCTCGTATCGATAATCCTGTTTGTCTCATGGCGGGAGGCTTTGGAACACGACTTAAGCCGCTTACCGATACTTGCCCTAAACCTATGCTAAATGTAGGTGATAAACCGATATTAGAAATCATTCTAGAGCGTTTTGTTGAGGCTGGTTTCTGGCGATTCTATATTTCTACTCATTACATGGCCGATACCATAAAAGATTATTTTGGCGATGGGCATGAACGGGATATTCAAATTAGTTATATCGATGAGAAAGAGCCTTTAGGCACAGGTGGGGCCTTATCTCTACTACCAGAAGAAGAAATCAATTTGCCGCTCATATTGATGAACGGTGATCTATTAACCAATTTAGATTTTTTATCATTGCTAGCACACCATGAAACTTCAGAAGCAAGTATGACCATGTGTTTAAGAGGGTACGAGCAGCAAGTCCCCTTCGGTGTGGTAAATACCAGTGATGGTGCCGTAACTAACATTATCGAGAAGCCTACGAATCAATACTTGGTTAACGCCGGAATATACGTGATGGAACCTAATGTTATTGGTGCACTTGATAAAGGGGTAAGGGTGGATGTACCTACAATTGTTACCCGGTTAATTGAGGCTAATTCCCAAGTAACCTATTATGAAATAAGTGAAGACTGGTTAGATATAGGTCGCCTAGGTGATTTTAAAAAAGCGCAACAGTTTGTGATGGAAGCATTCAGTGAATTGTAAACCATGCTACCTAGCTGTTATCCCTGCAAGGGCCGGGAGTAAGCGATTACCAGGTAAAAATCATCGTGTCATCAATGGGAAACCACTAATAGCTTGGACAATAGAGTCTGCTATTACTGCTGGTATCGACATAGATATAGTTGTTACTACTGATGATACCAAAGTTAAAAACGTTGCTAAGCAATACAGTGAATATGTAACAATAATTGACCGGCCTCTAGCGCTAGCATCGGACACAGCCAGTTCAATGGATGTATTATTCCATGCTATTGCAGAAGCAAAAATATCTGACAAACCATATGAGGGTGTGATTTTACTTCAACCTACCTCGCCTTTGAGAACAAAAGAAGATATTGAGGGAGCATTTCGTTTGTTTGAAGAAAAGAACGCGACCTCGGTGGTATCGGTTACTGAATGTGAGCATTCCCCTCTTTGGTCGAACACATTGAATGAAGACAAGAGTATGAGTTCGTTCATTCGAGATGACGTTGTAGGTATTCGAAGCCAGGATTTACCTTCATATTTCCGTTTAAATGGTGCAATTTATATTGCTAAAATGTCGACCATTGAAACTGATAAAAGCTTCTTTAATCTTCCAGATAGCTACGCTTATGTTATGGAGCCATCTCATTCGGTTGATATTGATGACAAGCTTGATTTTGAGTTCGCCGAATTTTTGTTTAGCAAACGCGCTTAGGGTAATTAATGCGAACACTTTTTATCGTAGATACACCTTCTCAAGTTTACAACATCATGGATGCTATCGCGGTTTATAAGATAGACAGTTACGATGTAATAATAAACGACTGCAATCGTGTTGATACTTATCAACAGTTACAAGCTAGGCTAGTTGAGCTTAACCCAACACAGCTTTTCGAAGTGCCCCGGGTTGACGGTAATATATCTGAACGTATAGAAGCTTATGGTAGGTTCATACAGTCCTTTATCCAAACTGGCTATACAAACGTTTTTTTTAGTGCGATACGCCAACAATGGCAGCGCGATATTGTCTGTACTTTACAAGCTGAAAATACGGTTCTCATGGATGATGGTAATGCTACCGTGATATTTTATGAGTATCTCTTTACGCATCAGAAATTTTTTGATTTTCCCTTTGATAGCGACGACGAGAGGCGAAAATTAGCCGAACAAACTCGGGAAAAATTAGGAATAAAGACAAAAGAATTATCAACTCTATCGCTATTTACGATGTTTAATTTAGCGTCGCTGCCATGGCTTTCTGTCGTTAAAAATCCTCTTTTACATCTTAAAAGAACCGATAAAAAATTAAACCAAGAGCAGGCTTTTATCCTAGGCGTCGGAGCGGTGACTGTAGGTTACATTACACTTGAAAAGTACGTAGATTTGATTGCAAAGACCGCACTGGAATTTATAGGAAAAGCGATAGTCTATGTTCCTCACCGGATAGAGAGTGAGCTGCTTTTAAGTAAGATTAAAGCGTTGGGGATTACTGTTAAACGCTTCGATAAGCCAATAGAGAATGAGCTTTCAAAGAGAGAAGAAGTGCCTGCGACTATAATTAGCTATCATACAACGGCTCTATTCACATGCGCTCGTATGTTTCCCAATATAGACGTCGTGTGCGTTCAGCCATTAATGAGCACATGGAAAGATGCAGCAGACTCACATGTTTGGAATTTTACTGCGTGTAATAACCTTCAAGGGTTGGAGACAGTTTATAAGTACATCGATAAAGAACCACGTATTAGAACGATAAAGCTTGCCGACCCTATCATGTGATACTGGGTTATAGCCTACCTTCATTCACGTATGTAAGATACAATCATTGATGCAGATTGTTGAGACTGGATGTTGAACTTGTGCTTAAGCGCTTTTTGTAGGGTTAATGTTGCCGAGGTTTGCCTACTAAGGCAGACGAGCATACTATCCACATCTTCTGCCACTTCCCCCGCAATAAAATCACTGTCGCTCACCAATGTATTTCCACGTAATTTCAGATAATCCTGCTTGTCATATTGAAAATAAATAATCGGTTTATCCGCTAATAAAAAGTCATACGCGATTGAGGAATAGTCAGTAACCAAGGTTTCTGCATCGGCCAGCCAAGGGTAGATATTCTTTCCACTAGGGTATAAATAAATATGAGGATGGGAAGGAAGCGCTTGAACATTTTCACTATCAGGCAGTGCCATGGCATCCCCAAATTGACGTGAAATAAACGGGTGAAATTTTAAAACAAAAGAGCGTTTATTATTCTCACACCACGCGTTTATCTTATCTAAATCTAACGGGTAATCGTTATCCCCCCAGTCGCGGTAGGTGGGGGCGTAAACAACAATACTACCTGTGGTATTTTGAATATGAGTCAATGTGCTAAGAGGCTCAGCGTTTATCCAGTCTCGCGCTTCAGGTGATTGACTAAACACATCATTTCGAGGGTATCCGAAATCTAAATAGCGTTTGGCCCTAAAAATAGTGGGAAAGATGTGTTCATTAAACCATGATGAACTAGAGATGAAGGCATCATCGCAAATATCAGGGTAATGAATATTCCCGCTCAACGCTTTATAAGGTAACCCATGCCATAGCTGTACAACAGGAATAAATTCTCTAAAAAGGGTGAAGGTATTCCCGGTGAACTCATGATCTACCACCATCTTTTTAGCACGTACCATTTTCCAAAGCCCGAGAAGCGAAAATAAGCGTAGTAGATGATTATCGGCATCCAGCATGGTTAAATCTTGCTTGATATTTCTGCCTATCAACCAAGGTTCATCAGGGTATTGTCTGCGGTGTTGTCGGTACGCTAACAGCATATTGGTATCAAAAAACTGCTCCGCGTAATACACATAGCCCCGTTGCGGCACTATGCTTCTTAATACCTTAATGGTGGACGATAATAACCTAAATCGAAATGACTTAAATTTTTCGCTTATCGGCGTTTTATACGGGTGAATGTTCGAATGAGTGTTCGAGTGACTGTTTGCGCCAGAGCTTGACGTTGGCGCTGTGGTGTCGACATCTTCTTTAAACGAAGTGTAAAGCTGGTGGGGGGCAAACCCTCTTGCCATAAGCCCTTTGGCAACATTATGCGTGTAGGGGCCGTTGCAAATAATAACGATAGCATCAGGTTTTGATTGAGCGTGTGAGTTTATTATTCCATCGGCTTGCTTTAAGTTATCAGCTAGCCCGCATACGTTGTACCCCTCAGCCGTTAGCGCACTCGCAAGTGCCCTTCCTGCTGGGTTGGCTGGTGCTACGTATACTGGTTGTGAGGTATTAATATTGCTCTGCATAGTAATGCGTTCTCGCTAAGCTCTCGCCAATGCCAATGGGTGTCCTATCCGTATCGCTATCCGTATCGAGTACGTGACTAACATTAATAGATAATAAAACGCTCTTATGACGTTGCCTGCTAAGCCAAATATTTAAGCCAGATGTTTAAGCCTAATAGATAAGCGTAATACTTAAGGCATATTGTGTTAAGCCAACTAGCTAAGCTATTTAATTAAGCCGTGCTGCCAGCGTCAACGGTTATGGTTGTACCGGTAATTGATTTTGCGCTATCACTTAATAAATACAATACCGCGCCCGCCGCATCTTCAGGCGTGGCAAGCGTGCCTAAAGGGCTACGGCGTTTCACTGCTTCAAGCTTATCGCCAGTAAGGCTATCTGTCATATCCGTTTGCATGTAGCCAGGGGCTACGCAATTCACTGTTATGCCAGCTTTTCCAACTTCCCGTGCAAGGGAGCGAGTAAATCCTTCAAGCGCCGATTTACTGGCAGCGTAGACGCTCAAACCATTAAATCCGGTGTTAGCAATAATTGAAGAAATATTGATAATTCGCCCCGTGCGGTTTAGTAGCATGGCGCGAGACAAATATTTGGTCAGTAAAATGGGCGCCTGAACATTCACATTCAGCAGTGTATTTATCTCGCTGTTATGCATAGTGGCCAACACACCATCAAAACCTACGGCGGCATTATTAATAAGCGCATAAGGTCTACCATGTGTTTTCACTATTGATTTAGTCAGTTCGTGAAGTGAATCAAGGTTCCCTAAATCAAACGGAATATGGGTAACATCATTGCGACTGCACAATGCATCAAGGGCGGGACTGCTTGCCCGTGAAATCGCCACCACTTGGTAGTTATCTGCTTCCAATAAGTGGCATATTGCAAGGCCTAATCCTCGACTCGCGCCGGTTACAATCACTAGTTTCTTATTTGATGTTGGTTGTGGCATAAATTTACTCTGCTGACGCTTGCTGTGTTCTGCCTATCTTGCCTGATGCGTTGATGGCTATGCTATCAGTAACGTTAATTTTTGTAGGCATTTCGAATCGGGCAAGATGCTTTTTACAATGTAGCAGTAACGCTATCGTGGGTTTTGTCTCAATGTCTTTGCTAGCAGAAAGCACAACATCGGCCACAACAAGTTGCCCCATGATACTGCTTTTCTTCGCGTAGACTCGAGCTTGTGACACTAATGGCGATTGTAAAAGCACTTGTTCTACATGCTCGGGGTGCACTTTTTGCCCACCGACGTTAATGGCACCATTTGCTCTGCCTTTAAAGTAAACTCGATTGTCTTTAATCATAACTACATCATTTGTGTTTACGTAGCCTTCTGAATCAACCTCTACAATGGTGTTATTTATCTTTTTTAATTCAGTATTTTGCGCTGCATTAGCCTTGATCCAAAGCACATCTTCGCTATCCACTTTTAAGCTATTCTCATTCACGCCGGTAGTTAACCATTGTTTTGGGAAACCAGGCTGACTATCAGTAACCGCAAACCCTACACCAGCTTCGGTTGAAGCATATACATGCATAATTTTCGCGTTCGGAAATTGGCTGGCTAATAGGGCCAACAAGGGGGCATCGGTAATTTCTCCCCCAAGAGTTATCTTCTCAATAGTGAAAGGAGGCGAGCTATCTGAAAAAGCACTGCTTAATAAAAATTGACGCCAAAGGGTGGGCGTGGCGGAAATCGCATTTACTTTTTCGCGCCTAATAATGTCTACTTTTTTTGTGGTATCGGCGGTGGTGCAATCTACTAACGTGGCACCATTAAGCAGACTTTGTAAGAGTACTTGCAAGCCCGCGTAGCGAAAAGGTTGGTAGCATAATGCCCAGCGGGTTTGCTGATGCTGCTGTCCTTGTTTAATCGCGCGGCATAAACTTGCGCTAGTATGAGCAATCCATTTCGGCGTGCCTGTTGTGCCCGACGTTGGTAAATGCCACACGGTTGCAGCTGTGTTTTTATCTGCGCTATCTGGCGTGCTAGCGCTACTCTTATTAGCGTTGCTTTTATTAGGGAGGGCAAGCGGAACTTCAGGTTGTAGATATAAATTTGCCACCACGCTTTCATAGGCTAATAAGTAGGTTACAAAGGTGGTTAGATTTTCAAAAGAAAGTACCGCCTGGCAAGGCAAGTTTCCCTTAGCGCGTAATGCTTTGGCTTCGACAATTAGGGTTTCGTAAGTGGTGCATTGAATAGCTTGAGCGTCATCATTACCGCTGCTATCTGCTTTGGTATTGTGAACCAGTGCAACACCGGTAAAATTTGAGACCTGCTCAAGCAGCGATAACACCCTGTTAGCCTTCTAATGCACTTGCATAAAGCGCGGTAAACTCGCCAAAGGTGCGCGGGTACACCGCTAGCTGCATTTCACTAAATGGATCTATACCTAAGTCTTCTTCAAGCTGCGCCACTAACATGGCAAATCCTAGTGAATCTAAACCGCTTTGAAGCAGTACGGTTTCATCAGTAATGGTATCGATGAGCGTACAATCTGCAATAACCGCTACATTGGACATGGTATCTAAAATAGTTTGCGCTAACTCAGTTCTGTTTAAATCGCTCATTGGTCTCGTTCATTATTAATGGTTTAAGGTTTAGCAAAGTGTATATGCTGTGCCGCTGCGCCAATTTGCTTTGGTAACATTGAAAGCACTTTTTCCCGTTTGGTAAGCCACTGCTTTTGTTGGTATAAAAAGCGTTTAACCGTAACAGTAGTGCCGTCTTTTTTCTTTGGTTTTTCGTCTATTCGATCTTCAAGTGCTTCGTATTGAAACAACTTGTGCATTTTAAGCACGGATTGGTTGGACGACAGCACCTCGGCATATAAGGCCGCTGCATTTTTATTAATCAATGCATAATCGAGTGCGGCAATTTCTAATAGCAACCCTGACCCCGGCCACACATTGTCCTCACCAATATAACATCCCCATTCTATGCAGGGCGTTGTTAGTTCAGGGTTATTCTCAATAGCGCCCATTGAAGTGAAATTTAATACACCAATAGGGCGCTCGTTTTGCATAAAGACGAAGAACTGCTTTTCCGCGTTGTTTTTAAGTGTTTCAAACCAACTAAGGTGCTGTTGCCAGCTTATCTCATCAGTAGAGTGCATGTTTTCGCGTATGTGCGGTAAGTTACGCCACCCAAGCACCGTTTCAAGGTGTGTCTCGTTCAATGGTATAAACTGACTACTAGGCGAAGTTTTAGTTTTTGCGCTAGTTGCTTTTGAAAGAGGCGCTGCTGGTTTAGATGCTGCTTGTTTAGGTGTTTCGGGAATATGCGTCATGGGATTAAATAAGGTCCCAGCTCATTGGGGTACCCTTTGCCACGTCTTGTTTGACAGGCTTCCCTAACAACATGGGCAAGTTTTTAACTGGCAAACCAAGGCCTGGTCTAATTGAACGCAAGTTTGTGGGGGTTAAAACATCACCGGCCTTCAAATCGTTAGCGATATAAAGCGAACGCCTGTGTACCCGTGAATTCACCTCTGCCTCGGTACAGCCGTAATTAACTTCCCCTACTGCAATGCGCGCGCGCTGACTTTCTTCTACTAGCTGTTTAAATTCTTTAGGTTCTAAAGAAAATGCCGCGTCCACGCCGCCGGCATTTCTATCAATAACGAAATGTTTTTCAATTACACTCGCGCCTAGTGCGGCAGCTGCAATGGCTACCCCTATACCAGTGGTGTGATCAGATAGTCCCACGTGGCATCCGAACATGGCTTTTAAATGGGGCAAGGTCATTAAGTTAGCGTTTACTGGGTCGGCAGGGTATTGACTAGTACATTTAAGTAGCACGTAATTCTCGCAGCCATTGTTACGTAATACATCTACCGCTTCTGAAATTTCTGTCAAACTCGCCATACCCGTAGAGACAATAACGGGTTTGCCCGTTCTAGCCACAGCAGCAATGAGCGCGTGGTCAGTATTTTCAAATGAGGCTATTTTATAACAAGGTACTTCTAGACTTTCTAGAAATGCGACTGAAGTAAGATCGAACGGCGTGCTAAAGGCAACCATCCCTTTTTCTTTCGCTCGTTCAAAAATAGCGTTATGCCACTCCCATGGCGTAAACGCTTTTTCATATAGCTGATACAACGACGAACCGTGCCACAGGCTATTCTCATCATCAATATAGAACTCGCCAGTAGCAATATCTAATGTCATGGTATCCGCAGTGTAAGTCTGCAACTTTAATGCATGTACACCAGCTTCTGCAGCGGCGTCTACCATGGCCAATGCAACATCAAGATCTTGGTTATGATTACCGGATAATTCCGCAATAATAAAAGGGGGCTGTGTGTCACCAATGGTATGGTGACCAATTGAAAATGTATCCACGTTAGCCTTCCTCTCTTAATGTTCTACTGTTTAACAACGACTCGCCTTTTATTTGAATCATTTTTGCTATTATCGCATCAACCACTGCATCAACCCCGCCATCTTTAGGTACAAGCTGCGATGCTATTTGAGACATGCATTGCTGAGTTGATGAATCATTTAACAATGCTATTACGGAACGCTTAATTGTTTCTTCTGTTACTGAGTCGCTTTCCCCTAGCCATTCACACGCCCCCAGCTCTGATAGGTATTTTGTCGTCGCAACCTGGTTAGCAGCGAGAGTGATGATTATGCCTGGTAGGGCAGATACACAGCGTTCCCAGTGCATACTGCCACCCGCACCAATCATTATTGTCGCTTGCTGCATCAAGATAGCCATTCGCGTGGTATCTACGTGCAATGTCATAGTAGAAAATTGCGCCACTTTTGAAACAATCTGAGCATAATTCTCATGCTGGCTACCAATAACAACATCAACGTCAACAAAGGTCGCGTCTATCTTACTTATCGCTGATAGGGTTTTATCGGTTACATTTTGCGGATCTGTACCCCCAAAGCAAACCAGAATACGCTTTCTTTTTTGTTTCTCGTTGGTTTTAAGTGCGATATTGGGTAGGTGTTTGGGTCTTTTTGTTTGTACAGGCGCGTAAAACTCTTCTCTTAATAACGCGAACTGTGGCCCTAAAAGCATAGTGCAGTTATTCGATACAAGGCCATCGTATCGTGAACGATAGTCGGGCAATAAATTCCCATCTAACAAAAGGTCGCAATGGTGTTTTCTATCGGCAAGATCATCAATAACCATTACATTCAAATCGTGGTTGTATAAAAGCGTTTCGTAGCGCTTGTCCAAGCTATAGTGGTCGATAATGATCAAGTCGGTTTCAGGCGATATTACTGCTAACGTATTTGTCGCGTGTTGCGCTGGGTCATTGTTAATGTCATCAATAACATGAATATTATACCCAGCATTTTCTATCTTAAATGAAAGTGCAGCCCCGCTTTTACTGACAACAAATTCGCAATAGGCCTTGCCACGAAGTGCGTGCGCTAAAGTAAGGCAACGCATAACGTGGCCGGCTCCAATAGCAATTGAAGCATCAACTCGAAAAACGACTTTTAGCATTCACCCATCTCTTTAAGTACTTTATACAAGACTTCTGCACGCTTCCAGTCTTCGGGAGTATCGATGTCTTGAACAAGGTGTGATGGGAGTTTAATCATGCGAGATTGAGGTGAAAATACGCGCTTGGTTTTATCCAACCATGTGTTGGCATTAGCAACGTATAGCTGTCCAGCATCATGAAAGGTGTCTGGTAAGTCTTGTGATCGCTTACCAATAGTTTCAGGGTTGAATGGCATCACTTCACCAAGCTCAGATTGCAAAAGTGCCCGTTGAATGGGAAAAGAAAATTGATTTACCGTAAAAACAAACTCAGCATTGTCTTGCTGGAGCCGGTGAACTGCATCGTTAATCAACGTACCTGTTAAAAAAGGAGCAGTGGCATACAAACACGCACATACATCAACATTCCATCCGAGCGCGACTAACGATTCAAGCGCACTGCGAATTACCGGCGTAGTGCCTGTTTTATCGTCTGCCAGTGAAACTTCTCTTAAGAAAGGCACTTCTGCACCATATTGCATAGCAATGTCGGCAATTTCTTCGTCGTCAGTGGAGACCACGACTTTATCTATAGCAATACTGCTAAGGGCAGCTTCTATCGAATAGGCAATAATAGGCTTGCCCCGAAATAACTTGATATTCTTTCGAGGAATGCGCTTACTTCCGCCTCGGGCTGGAATAATGGCTATATTCATTGATACGTGCTCTATACCTTTGCTTGCATTATGGCTTGGTAGTTTTTACTCGCAGCATTTTTTAAGCGACGAGTAAGCGTGCTTCTTTGACTTTATCGGCCACAAATGAAATTTGTGAAGGCGTAAGGCTTGGAAATAGTGGAAGGGTAATGGCTTGCGAGTAGTAGGTTTCGGCATTTGGGCAATAGCCCTTCCTAAAGCCTAAGGCTTGATAATAAGGCTGCAGGTAAATCGGAATATAGTGAACATGCCCTACAACACCTTGTTCTCGCAGGAACGTTATTGCATCGCGATGCTGAGCGTCATCAATACCAATGAAGCGCACTACGTAAAGATGATAGCTGCTGTAGCAATCTTCTTCGACCATTAGAGGCGCTAATTCAACCTGACTACCGGCGAACGCCGCGCGCATTTCAGAAAATAATTGATTGTAGCGCTTAGCATGTTGATTACGCCTCTCTACAAACTGGGACAATTTTGTAAGTTGGCTTAGACCTAGTGCCGCTTCTACATCATTCATGCGGTAGTTGAAACCCAACGTGTGCTGTTGATAATACCAAGGGCCGTGGGAAGGTTCGGTGAATAAAGCCGGATCGGCAGATACACCATGACTTCGTTGCAGCGCCATTTGATTGTACAGGTCTTCGTTGTTAGTAAGCGCCATACCACCTTCCATTGTGGTAATAATTTTGACGGGATGAAAACTAAAGATACAAATATCTGAAAATTCGCAACTTCCTACATATTTATCGTTATAGCGAGCACCTACCGCATGTGAAGCATCTTCGATTATTCGAAATTGATACCGGGTTGCAAGTTTCGCTAGTTCAGCCATGTCGCAAGACTGCCCTGCAAAATGAACGGGTATCAGTACTTTGGGTAGCGTGTTGTTGCGTTCTGCCACTTCAAGTTTTTCAGCAAGCGCGCTCATGCACATGTTGCCGGTGGTAAGATCAATATCAACAAAATCCACATCTGCACCACAGTAAAGCGCGCAGTTTGCCGATGCGACAAACGAGTTTGGGGATGTCCATACACAATCGCCTAGCCCCACATTTAGTGCCAAACAGGCAAGATGTAATGCAGAAGTGGCGCTGTTGGTTGCCACTGCATGGTTGGCATTGCAATAACTGGCCATCGCTTGTTCGAATTTTGGCACCATCGGGCCCTGTGTCAGCCAATCAGATTTTAGGGCTGACACTACTGCCTCAATATCATCGTCGTCTAAATGCTGACGACCATAAGGGATCATGCCTCAGATTCCTCGTTAAACTGAATTATCTCATCGACAGTTAAAAACGAGGGATTTGTGTCTGAAATATATTCGAAACCTTCTGCTACTGGCCTACCTTTTTCATCAAGGGCATTGCTAGTAAAATTATTGCTGCGGTGAAAGAATTTAATAGCCGGCGCAATCACGAAATGATCGTCAAATTCATAAGTGTGAAATGCCATATCGCCGGGGCACATCATTTCGTGTAGTTTTTCACCGGGTCGTATACCAATAATCTTTATCGGTAAGTTAGGTGCCATCGCTTTTGCTAATTCGGTAATGCGAATAGAGGGGATTTTAGGAACAAAAATCTCCCCGCCAAGCATACGAGCGAAGTTTTTCAATACAAAATCAACGCCTTGCTGAAGGGTTATCCAGAAGCGCGTCATATCCTGATGGGTAATGGGGATATGGTCGCTACCTTCATCAATTAACTTGTTGAAAAAGGGCACTACTGACCCTCTTGAACCCACCACATTGCCATAGCGAACCACTGAGAATCGAGGTTTCTTACCGCCAACCATATTATTGGCTGCAACAAACAATTTATCTGACGCCAATTTGGTTGCACCGTAGAGATTTACTGGGTTAGCCGCTTTGTCGGTGGATAATGCAATGACTTTACTCACACCGTTATCAATGGCGGCATTTATAACATTTTCTGCGCCATCTATATTGGTACGAATACATTCGGTAGGGTTGTACTCTGCGGCTGGAACTTGTTTCATTGCGGCAGCGTGTATAACGTAATCAACGCCTTGCATAGCACGAGTTAGCCTGTCTTTATCACGGACATCACCAATGAAATATCGCATGCAAGGTGCATTAAACTTTTGCTGCATTTCGTATTGCTTGAGTTCATCTCGAGAGTAGATGATTAAGCGTTTTGGTTTGTAACGAGACAACAAGGTTTCTGTGTATTTGTGGCCAAAAGACCCAGTGCCACCTGTTATCAGTATTGATTTACCGTCGAACATGTCTCGCTCGCTATTTTTATCATTATGAAAATAAATATATCATGTGTCGGCGCGAATGCCATAAACCATTAGTTTTTAACAGTTCCTATTCGCTATTTTTCGCTTTTAAACACAAATTTAGCACGCTAATCCATATATGAGTATGGCAATGTATACTTATTAATAATGTAGTGGGGTACTTGGGTTTACGAAAATGCTGTATAATTACTGAACTAATTACCACAATTAACACTTAACCGGAGGTTAAAATGTTGAAAGTTGATTCTGACATCGGCAGTTCGCTTCTTCAGCAAGTACAAGAAAAGCAAAATACGCTTTTGGAAAAACTTGCGTCCGGAAAAGAAATTAATAGCGCATCAGACGGCGCCGCTGCCCAGCAAATTATTGACCGTTTAACCTCTGAGGTTGAAGGCAATCGTCAGGCTGTGAACAACGTTTATGACGGCATATCGTTAGCTCAAGTCGCTGAAGGCGGGTTGAGTAACATCAACGATGATGTGAATCGTATACGCGAACTTACTATTCAGTCAGGTAATGGCATTTTAAGCGACGGCGACCGTCAAGCGCTGCAATCTGAAATATCACAGCTTCAAGAAAATATTAGCTTTACCATTGAGCAAACCAATTTTGCAGGTAAACCCTTGTTGTCTGACAATGGCGCGTTGAGTTTTCAAGTTGGGGCGAATGCTGGCAATTCAGTTGACGTTAAAACCCAAGATATTGGCAGCCAGCTATCAGACGTTCTTTCTATCGATTTAACCTCTGGTAGCAGTGTTGATGATGCGTTAAACGCTACCGACGAAGCGATTGAAATTTTAGGTGGTGCACGTGGCGATTTAGGCGCTACGCAAAATAGTTTGGCTAGTACTGCTCGAAATTTAACCCAATCCAATGTAAACACGGCAGAAGCGCGTAGCCGAATTCAAGATTTAGATTACGCTCAAGCAAGCTCTCAACAAGCGGCAAATGATGTGCAAGGACAAGCGGCTTTAACGGTTCAAGCCCAAGCTAATCAGCAGCAAGGGCAGGTTTTGGCGTTGCTCAGTTAAACATTAAATTTGAGTGAGTTATTCGAAAGAAGCAGGGAAACCTGCTTTTTTTATTGCTACATTTCCGAAAACACCAGTTGCGCTGCGATCTTTTGTCGTTACAATTTACAAATGCGCTAAACTGTAAATAATAACAAAGCGTTCTCGGGGATTTGATGAAGGATATTTTGCTGGTTAGTGATAGCCAGGAACTAATTCATAGCTTAGAAACCATAGTCACCTTTTTGGGAGAGTCGTGTCAGTCACGAGGGCTTTCTGACTGTGAAAGTTACCTGAAAGAAAAGGGCGCAGATGCGGTGCTTATTGAGTACGCGTCGCCGTCAGTGATAAATTCACTGGTTGCTCGTTTTCCACACATACCATTCGTTGCCATTTTACATTCAAATGGCGAAGTGGCCGCGTCGTGCAATTTAGTCAGCGTGATCACTTTACCGCTTACTTACCCAGTACTTACGCAATCAATTCACCGATGCCAAGAATATAGCCGCAGAAAGCCGGGTAAAACACGCGCTGGTGGTTCTAAAACTCGGCTGTTTAGAAGTTTGGTGGGTAAAAGCGACGAGATTCAGATAGTACGCCGTTTAGTAGAGCAAGTAGCTCCAACAGAGGCTACAGTGCTAATTTTGGGTGAATCTGGTACAGGTAAAGAAGTGGTGGCACGTAATGTACATTTCTTGTCAGAACGTAAAGATGGCCCTTTTATCCCGGTTAACTGCGGTGCTATTCCCGGCGAGCTTCTTGAAAGTGAATTGTTTGGTCACGAAAAAGGCGCGTTTACCGGTGCGATAAGTGCTCGTAAAGGCCGTTTTGAGTTAGCCGAAGGCGGAACATTATTTCTAGATGAAATTGGCGACATGCCGTTGCAGATGCAAGTCAAACTGCTTCGGGTGCTGCAAGAGCGTATTTATGAGCGAGTAGGTGGCAGTAAGCCTCTACAGTGCAATGTTCGTATTATTGCGGCTACCCATCGTCATCTAGAAACTATGATCAAAGAAGATAAGTTTCGTGAAGATCTCTATTACCGCTTAAATGTGTTCCCTATCGATAGCCCTGCACTGCGTCAACGCAAAGATGACATTCCTTTGCTATTGCAAGAACTCAATAGTCGTATTCAAGGTGATGGTGTAGAAAGCGTACGTTTCACTGAGCGCGCCATTGCATCGTTGATGGAGCATAACTGGGCAGGTAACGTACGAGAGCTATCAAACCTTGTTGAGCGTTTAAGTATTTTATATCCAGGTCAAATCGTTGATGTGGCCGACCTTCCAGAGAAATACCAGTACGGTGAAATTCAAGCGTACGAACCAGATTACCCTGAAGAATTGCTAGAGCGAGATGCCTTTAATGCACTTTTTGCTGAATCAGCCTCTCAAGAACACTTTGATGAACCTGAGGAAGAAAGCAGTTTGCCGCTTTCCTCTGCGTTGCCTGAGGAAGGGGTTAATCTAAAAGAATACTTATCTGAACTTGAAATTACCCTCATTCGCCAAGCCTTAGAACAACAAGAATGGGTTGTCGCTCGCGCTGCAGATAAGCTAGGAATGCGCAGAACCACCCTTGTTGAGAAAATGCGTAAGTACGATATTCAGCGTATGGAAGAAGTTTAACGTCAGGTAATTGACGTTAAATTTCTTTCTGAATTTACTGTAACTACCTGATAAGTATAATCTAAAAAACTGGCATGCCTTCTGCAATGTAAAATCATATACACAAACCGTCTTTAAATTGACGAGAGCCATATGATTTTTGATAGCACACACGACAGCAGTACTTCATCTTCTGAACAATTCACATCATCTTACGATGTGCCTAGTGTCGAGCATGCGCTTGAGGCTGCAACACCGTCGTATGTGAGTGAAGCAGAAGTCAGTTCACTTCGTCGCCAAGCCAGTCGTTTGGAGAACTTGCTTCAAGTCATGCCTGCAGGCGTCATCGTTATTGACGGCAAAGGGGTTGTACGTCAAGCCAATGATTTAGCTAAAGCATTACTGGGCGAGCCGCTAGAAGAACAAGTATGGCGTAGCATCATTTCTCGCTCATTTAACCCGCGTGCAGACGATGGTCATGAAGTGTCATTGGTAGATGGTCGTCGCGTTAAACTTTCTATAACGCCACTAGAAGACGAGCCAGGGCAGCTTATTGTAATTACAGACTTGACGGAAACCCGTCGGCTTCAAGCCAGTGTCAGTCATATGCAGCGTTTATCTTCATTAGGCAAAATGGTGGCATCGCTTGCGCATCAGATTCGCACGCCTTTATCAGCAGCTATGCTCTATGCCGCTAATTTAACGCGAAAAGATTTACCGCAACATGCATCTGAGCAATTTGCTCGAAAGATGACAGACAGGCTTAAAGAGTTAGAAAGCCAAGTTAATGACATGCTGCTGTTTGCCAAATCCGGCGAGCAACAAGTGGTGAATACCTTATCGCTTGCCAGTTTGCGAGAAGCTATTGAGCCCAACGCGCAAACTATCACCGCGCAGCATGCACAAAAAATTACTTTTAATGGCTTCGATTCAACCGATGCACTTATCACGGGCAACCTCACTGCGCTACAAGGTGCTGTGTTGAACCTTATCCAAAATGCGAGTCAGGTTACGCCCAAGGGTTACACGGTGTCGATTAATGCGGTAGTACATGAAGATAGCGTACTGCTTTGCGTTAATGATAAGGGGCCTGGTGTACCAAATACCTTAATCAATAAAATATTCGAGCCGTTTTTTACCACCAAAACCCATGGCACAGGGCTGGGGTTAGCCGTGGTGAAATCGGTAGCTAAAGCACATAACGGCTCGCTTAGCGTGGTAAATCTTAATGAAGGTGGTGCCTGCTTTACGCTTTCATTACCTTGTAATACTCATGCTATCGGGCAACACAATAAGCCTCACTCAAATGTCGCTTAATTGCTAGGAGAATTAGAAATGTCTAAAACAACTATTCTTATCGTGGAAGACGATGCTGGATTACGCGAAGCGTTGTACGACACCTTATTACTAGGCGATTACGATGTTGTGGATGCCGACTGTGCCGAGGCTGCGCTAATGGTATTAGCGGGGAGAAAGATAGATCTTGTGGTAAGTGATATCCAAATGGGTGAAATGAGTGGGCTTGCTTTACTAAAAAGCATCAAGACGAAATACCCTCAACTTCCGGTGTTATTAATGACAGCGTATGCCACCATTGATGACGCCGTGCAGGCCATGCGAGATGGGGCTACTGATTATTTGTCCAAACCATTCGCCCCTGAAGTGCTACTTAATCTTGTTGGACGCTATGCGCCTGCTCAAAAAGTAGAATCTTGCACGCCTATAGTAGCTGACCCTTCAAGTTTAAAATTACTCGAATTATCAAGAAAAGTGGCGAAGTCAGAAGCGACCGTAATGGTGCTTGGGCCAAGTGGTTCTGGTAAGGAAGTACTTTCTCGCTATATACACGACCAGTCTTCTCGCGCAGATGCACCTTTTGTGGCCATTAACTGCGCAGCTATTCCTGAAAACATGCTTGAAGCTACCTTATTTGGTTATGAAAAAGGCGCGTTTACTGGCGCTGTTCAAGCTTGCCCAGGTAAGTTTGAACAAGCCCAGGGCGGAACGCTATTATTAGATGAAATTACCGAAATGGATTTAGCGCTTCAGGCGAAACTACTTCGTGTTATTCAAGAGCGTGAAGTAGAGCGGCTTGGTGGTCGTAAAACAATTAAATTAGATGTGCGGGTTATTGCAACCAGTAACCGAGATTTACGTAAAGCGGTAGAGCTTGGAAACTTCCGAGAAGATTTATATTACCGTTTAAATGTGTTTCCTATTACATGGCGTCCGCTCGCGGAACGTCCAGGTGATATTGTACCGCTCGCTGAACACCTTATTAATCGTCACACGAGTGTGCAAGGTTTAGGTAATGTACGTCTCAGTGCAGCGGCACGAAATAAGTTGGCGCAATACACATGGCCAGGTAACGTGCGAGAGCTTGAAAACGTTATTCAGCGGGCGCTTATACTGTGTGAAGACGGCAGTATAGAGTCTGGTGACTTGATGATTGATATGGCCGTGCATGAGGAGATGGAAGTAAAGCAGGATGAGCCAGAAGACAATAGTCGCTTAGGCTCGGAGCTTCGCCAGCAGGAGCATCAAATTATTCTTGATACACTTACCCTGTGCAACGGTAAGCGTAAAGATGTAGCTGAAAAGCTAGGTATTAGCCCTCGAACCTTACGCTATAAGTTAGCCAGAATGCGTGAAGATGGGATTGAATTACCGGCCTAACATCTTAAACTAGCTTGGTAATAAAGAGGGGCGGTTAGCCCCTTATTTTTAATGCTTTAGCTGCGGTGCTTTTCGTATTGTGCTTGCAGTTGCGCTTGTATTTATACTTGCTTGGACCGGGCGTCACGGAAACGCGGTATACCTTCTGCGCTGCCATTAAGCATTTTGCATCGCGTATTTACATAATCTTACGTCTATTCACTTTCTTGACGCTATTTTTTCCTCTCTGTCATAAAATTGGCAACTCCCTTAAAAAACGCTATAACCTATTGCTTTTAAATGGTTTTTAAAGTTGGCTTGCCGCTTGCTTATAGTTAAACATAAGTAATTAAAGCGCATTGTCGTTAAGCGGCAATTCCCCACCGACATTCGAAGGAGTGGTTATGGACGTTAAAGCCAATAGTTTGTACCAAGAAATGCAAAGCATGATTGGGCAAACTCGTATGCCTGCAAACGAACTTCAACCATCAAACGAGATTAATCCCTCGGCCAACGAGTTCTCTACCATGCTTAAGCAAGCGGTAGATGGGGTTAATGGTATGCAATTAGAATCTAAAGATTTACAGCAGCGGTTTGAAATGGGTGATAAGTCACTAAGCCTTGCCGAAGTTATGCTAACTAAAGAAAAAGCAGGCATAGCTTTTGAGGCCACAGTGCAAGTACGTAACAAGGTACTTGAAGCTTATAAAACCATTATGAACATGCCGGTGTAGTTGGAGTAAGTCATGGCTGAAGCAACAGGCACAAATTTAACCGTTAACGACCCTTCCATGGGGAACGATAGCGAGCCTGAGAATAAATCAGGATTCATGGATACCTTAGGCAGTGCAGACATGATGCGCCAAATGGCGTTAGTGGTAGTGCTTGTCATTTGTGTCGCCATTGCAGTCTTCATACTAATTTGGGCGCAAGAGCCTGATTTTCGTCCGTTAGCAAAAATGGAAACCCAAGAGCTTATTGAAACCTTGGATTACATGGACGCTAACCAAATTGAATATCGTTTAGAGGGAAATACGGTATACGTTCGAAGCGACGAATTTCAAACTATACGTTTAGGCATGACGCGTCAGGGCTTAACCGGCTCTTCTGATGCTGGAACCGATATTATCATGCAGGACATGGGATTCGGTGTAAGTCAGCGGGTAGAGATGGAACGCTTGAAACACGCCCGTGAGCAACAAATCGCTGCGACTATTGAAGATATCTCAAGTATACAAAAAGCTCGGGTTCTATTGGCGATGCCAAAAGAAAATGTGTTTGCTCGCCGTGAGAAAAAAGCCTCGGCTACTGTAGTACTAACCGCCAAGCGCGGCAAAGTGATTGCAGGAGAGGAAGTTGACTCAGTTATCGATATCGTGGCGTCAGCGGTACAAAACATGGAGCCTTCTGCGGTAACGGTTACCGATAGCAATGGCCGGTTACTAAATTCGGGTTCACAAGACTCACTAAGCGCTCGAGCAAGAAAAGAATATGAAATTGAAAGGCAGCGTGAACAAGAATACCTTGAAAAAATTGATGCTATTCTTATTCCAGTTCTAGGCATCGGTAATTACACCGCGCAAGCGGATGTCAGTATGGATTTTACTGCGCTTGAGCAAACTCAGCGCAGTTATAACCCTGATTTACCTGCTGTTCGTAGCGAAATGATCAACGAACAAAATAGCGTGGGTGGTGGTGCCATGGGTATTCCTGGTGCGCTAACTAACCAACCTCCGTTAGACTCAAATATTCCTGAAAATCCAGAAGCAGGTGCACAAGCTACGTTGCCAGGCAGCACATCGAAAGTCTCTACTCGAAACTACGAGCTGGACACCACCATTAGTCATACCAAAAAACAAAGTGGCGTAATCCGCAGGTTAAGCGTATCGGTGGCGGTAGACTATCTTCAAGTTACTGGTGAAGATGGCACTACCTCGGCAGAGCCTCGTAATCAAGAAGCCTTGCTAAACATTCGCCGTCTGCTACAAGGTGGTGTTGGGTTTGACGTGACCCGTGGCGATTCGTTAGAAGTCGTGAGTGTGCCTTTCACCCGTATGGATGATGGTATTGTTGAAGATGCGCCAATATGGGAACAGCCTGCATTTTTGCCTATACTTAAGCTAGTTATTGGTGGTTTGGTTATTATCGTGCTTATCATCTTTGTGATAAGACCAATGCTACGTCGCTTGATTAACCCAGATGAGTCGAAAGAAGCGGATGACTTTGATGCAGACGAAGGCCTGGATCTTGGTGACGAAACCATTAGTATGCTATCTACTGATTTCGATGAAGGTCAAGTGGGCTTTGCGGCAGATGGCTCACTAATGCTGCCAGATTTACATAAAGATGAAGACGTATTAAAAGCGGTTCGTGCACTGGTTGCGAACGAACCTGAATTGTCAGCCCAGGTTGTTAAGGGCTGGCTGATGCAAGATGAGTAAGTGAGAGCGTATTATGGCTGAAGAACTTGCCACTACTGAAGAAGCGTCCTATGACGTCAGTAAGTTAGAAGGGGTTGAAAAAGCCGCTATCTTGCTTCTGAGTTTGTCTGAAGAAGACGCTGCACAAATTTTAAAACATCTTGAGCCAAAGCAAGTTCAAAAGCTGGGCTCTGAGATGGCAAAAGTAGATGATATGACACAGACAAAAATTACGTCTGTGCATAAACACTTTATTGAAGAGATTCAAAACTACAGTACTATCGGCTTCCAAAGCCAAGACTTTGTTAAGCGAGCCCTTACCGCTGCATTAGGTGAAGATAAAGCGGCTAACTTAATTGACCAAATTCTGATGGGAAGTGGGGCGAAAGGTCTCGATTCGTTGAAGTGGATGGACTCGAAGCAAGTAGCCAGTATCATCCGAAACGAACACCCTCAGATTCAAACTATTGTATTGTCGTACTTAGAGCCAGAACAGAGTGCCGAAATATTGGCACAGTTCCCAGAAAAAGTACGCTTAGACTTACTTATGCGTATTGCGAACCTTGAAGAAGTTCAGCCTGCTGCACTGCAAGAGCTTAACGAAATCATGGAGAAACAGTTCGCCGGTCAAGCGGGTACGCAAGCGGCTAAAATGGGCGGCCTGAAATCTGCTGCGAACATCATGAACTACCTTGATACCGCTATTGAAGGTCAGTTGATGGATGCTATCCGTGAACAAGACGAAGAAATGAGTCAGCAAATTCAAGATCTCATGTTCGTATTCGACAACTTAGTCGATGTAGACGACAAAGGTATTCAAGCTATCTTGCGCGAAGTGCAACAAGATGCGCTGCTTAAGTCGATTAAAGGTGCGGACGAAGAGCTTAAGAACAAGATTATGAAAAACATGTCGAAGCGTGCGGCAGAAATGCTTAACGACGACCTTGAAGCCTTGGGACCTGTACGTATATCTGAAGTTGAAACTGCACAGAAAGAAATTCTCTCTGTTGCCAGAAGACTTTCCGATTCAGGTGAAATTATGCTGGGCGGCGGAGGCGGTGAAGAGTTCTTATAACCCTTCATTATTTATTCGCTATTGTGGTTAAAATAGGCCTTTGCGCTAGTTTGCTAAAGGCCTCATGAACGTTACCTGGGTAGATTGATGTCATCAAATAAAGGCTTCAGCGACGACGAATTAAGCGATGCAAAACCTTGGGATTTGCCCTTCGTTGAACAGCCCGAAAAGCCACAAGATAAAGATAAAACCAACGCGCTAAATTTCCGTTCAGATTGGAAATACGAGCCACCAGAAGAGGAAGAGGCTGAAATCCTTCCTCCTACTGCACAAGAAATCGAAGCTATTAGACAAGCTGCTCACGATGAAGGCTACGGACAAGGCAAAGCGCAAGGTTTTGAAGAAGGGAAAGCCGAAGGCCTAGCGCTAGGACTTAATGAAGGTCGTGAGTCTGGACATGCTGAGGGGCTTGAGCAAGGATTAGAAGAAGGTAAGGGCTTAATTTCCTCGCAAGTTGAAGTTTGGCAGCAACTTATTGAAAAACTTCATACGCCATTATCACAAGCTAACGACGAAACCCGCGATCAGCTGGTTAAGCTTGCAGTTACTCTTGCTAAATCTGTAATCAAAACCGAAATTACGTCAAACGAGCAAGTGATTTTACAAGCGCTTAGCGAAGGAATGAAAGCTCTGCCGGTTAATCAAACTCGGTATCAAATTCATATGCATCCGGATGATATAGCGCTAGTTACCGAACATTATTCCGAAGCTACGTTAAAAGAGAAAGATTGGCAGTTCATTGAAGCGCCTACTATGGAGCGAGGTGGCTGTGATATTGCGACTGAACAAAACGCTGTAGATGTTTCAATAGAACGCCGCTGTCGCGATGTCATCGACAAATTTATGGTTAATCAGGGGTTATCAGATGACTAGCCCTTGGCATGCCCATTTTGACAGCTTGCAGAAACAAGTGTCATCACCGCCTATTGTGGCGGCAGGTAAACTTGTCAGAGGCATAGGCCTTACCCTAGAAGCTGTTGGGTGCCAACTACCAGTCGGTAGTCAGTGCCTTGTGCAAACCATTGAAGGCGAAATTGAGGCCGAAGTGGTGGGGTTTGGCGCCGATATTACTTATCTCATGCCCACCGAAGCAGTGCGGGGCATAGTACCCGGAAGTCGGGTAATGCCGCTCAACCGACAAAGTGGCCTTGCCGTTGGCATGGGGCTGTTGGGTCGTGTGGTTGACGGTAATGGCAACCCGCTAGATGGGCTTGGCGAAATTCAAACTGAAACCCGCGTACCTACTACGCGCCCCCCTATTAACCCGTTAATTCGCCGTGCCATTACTCAGCCTATGGATGTGGGTGTTCGCGCTATTAATGCACTAAATACCGTTGGCGTAGGTCAACGCATGGGGCTTTTTGCAGGTAGTGGCGTGGGGAAAAGTGTTTTACTCGGTATGATGACCCGTGGCTGCGAAGCCGATGTGGTTGTGGTTGGCTTGGTGGGAGAACGGGGCCGAGAAGTAAAAGAGTTCATCCACGATATCTTAACCGAAGAAGAGCGCGCACGTGCGGTAGTGGTAGCAGCACCGGCTGATACTTCACCATTAATGCGCTTAAAGGGCTGCGAAACGGCAGTCACCATTGCTGAATACTTTCGTGATCAGGGCTTAAAAGTTTTACTGCTTATCGATTCTTTAACTCGCTATGCCATGGCGCAACGTGAAATTGCATTAGCGGTGGGAGAGCCTCCCGCCACAAAAGGGTATCCGCCTTCGGTATTTGCCCGATTACCTGCATTGGTAGAAAGGGCGGGTAACGGTAGTGAGAAGCAAGGGTCTATTACTGCCTTTTACACGGTACTTACCGAAGGTGACGATTTACAAGATCCCATTGCCGATGCCGCACGGGCTATTTTAGATGGTCACGTTGTGCTATCACGGACTCTCGCCGACAGTGGTCATTACCCCGCCATCGATATTGAAGCCTCTATCAGCCGTGTTATGCCGATGGTGGTCAGCGATGAACATCAACAGATGGCACGAAGAGTAAGACAAGTTTATTCAAACTATAAACAAAACCAAGATCTTATATCCATTGGTGCTTATGCCAAAGGTTCAGATCCTCGTATCGATTTAGCCATTCGTGCAGAGCCTGCAATTAATGCATTCCTGCAACAAGGCATGAAGAACGTATTGCCTTACGATGAATGTCTAGAAGGCATGGCGGCATTAGCGAAAGGCCTAGGGCAAGGGTAATCAATTATGTCTAAACAATTAGAACGCCTCGCTGAATTTGAACGAGAAAGAGAGCAACGCATTGCGCAAATGTTCCAACAAGCACAGCAGAATGTGATGCAACAGAAACAAAAGCTCACCAGCCTTGAGCAATATAGAATTGATTACTTAAAGGGCATTCAGCAAACCGGCAAAGCGGGTGTAACTGCTACCCATTATCAACAGCATTTGTCGTTTGTAGGCAAATTAGATAAGGCCTGCGAGCAGCAAATGAATGTCATTGCACAAGCGAATATGGCCGCCGATCAGCGTAAACAGCTTTGGCTAAAGCAGCAGCAAAAAGTAAAAGCAGTAGAGTTGTTACTTAATAAACGTCATTTAGCTAAAGTGGCAAAAGAAGCGAGGGCAGAACAAGCTATGATGGACGAATTTGCCATGCAGAAATTTTTTAGAAGTGGAAAAACCTTTTTCTAGTCAGTTTCTCTAATTTTTCATTCACCCCAAGTCTTTCAATCCTTTCGATTTTTTAAATACCTCGTCGTTTAACCTCCACAGTGGAACACTCTTTGCAAATTCGTTAATCATTAATGTGTTTATACGCCTAATTTGAATAACGATATGGCAGCTTTCCTAAGCTGAATGTCGGCCTACAGCCCACGGACACTGGGGTTGTAGAGGCCAAACGATTCAATCTGGGTTTTCATAGTTCTGACTTACAAAGTCATAGCAGGACGGTAAAAATATGATGCAACAAGTTGCCGCACAAAAAACAGACATTGCCGCATTGCCTTTCTCGGCCTCATCAACGGCAAAAGCCGTAGAAGCTGGCATGGGTACAGAAGATTCATCGCAGAATAACAAAGCGTTTGAAGCTGCTTATATTCAGGCAAAAGAAGCGAGTGCAAAGTCACTCGACGCCCAAAATAGAACTCATTCATCGCGACACGCAAGTGCCTCGGTAAACGACAGTGCGAACCCTGCAATCGAAAAGAAGTCAGCTAATAACCGCTCGGTTGACCCAGAGGCCGGAAATGTTGATTTACCGCCGGTGAAAGATGATGAAGCGCAAGCGCAAAATGGCGATCAAGCAGAGCAAACAGGCAGTAAAGGCGAAGTGGGGGATGTAACCTCACCTGACGAAGGCACTGATGAATCGGCAATGACAGACATTGCTGATGCGCAGGCACGACGAATCGACGCTGATGCGAAGAAAGACGGCAAAGACGATGGCCTAAATAACGGTGAAACTAAAAAGGACTTCTTTGGCGGCCATATCGACTTACCACCCGAAGAGTTATCGAGTATTGGAAACGGGGATAGCGAAGTCTCCACAGACTGGGTTGAGTATGTCACCTCTATGATGGGCGCTTCTAGTGATGCTGAGGTTTCTTCAGATGCCGAGGCTACGGCCGATACCAGTATTGATGATTTATCAGACGCTGGCGAGATAGAAGATGCCGAATTAGCCGCGAAGCAATTAGCACAAGCTTTGCTAGCGGGTGATGAGTTAGTGAGCGATGACGTACTAAGTGCACTGGCATCAAATAACGGTAGCAACGAAAGCGATGCAGAGACAAACGGTGCTTTAAGCGCAACGAGTCTTCCGGACGATGTTGATGCTAGTTCAGCAACGGAAGTAACGGCCTATCTAATGAGCTTGCTTGAGGGACAAACCGGTGACGAACTTGGTCAAGGTGCGGGCGAAGGGCTTAGTAATGAAACCTTAGAAGCAGTAAAAGCACTCACCGCTGCGCTATTGGCTAAAGCAAATGACAACGCTGCAACAAGCGACGTCGATGCAGGGCAGTCGGAAAATGCTGATCCCTTAGCTAACCTGCTTGCGCAGTTTTTAGGTAATGCTAGCGAGAATGGTGAAGAAAGCTCTGATGCTCTGGCGCAAAATGCAGAGCAAGCATTCTTAGCTGAACAAGAAGCAGTAGATAAACAAGCTTTAAGTGCCGATGAAGCGTTAGTGTTAAGTCTTCTTCAAGAGCAAATGCAAATAGCTGGGCAAACTGACACGAAAGAGGCGCTAAATGCAGCGCTAGCCAATGGTGTTTCAAGCCAATCTTCTGCATCAACGCAAACGAATAATAAAGCTATCGATACAGTCTCTACCGAAGCTAGCGATATACTTACCGATAGTCAGGGTGAATCTTTGCTGCAGTCACTCGCGATGATGTCACCAGAAAGTGCACAAAAGGCGACGGAAGCATTTGCCGAGCGGGTAGCAGCATCTTTGCCTACCGCGACCACCGCAGCCCAGCAACAAGCGGTTAAATCGAATCTAATTGCTGGCATTAACGAGTTTCAGCAACAAGTCGCTCAAGGGCGTGAGCCAGGAATAGATCTTTCGGCACTTGTAGCCGATGCAGCCTCTGAAGCAGGGTTAACACAAACTCAAATGCAGAATGTTGCGGGGCAAACTGATGTGCTAGCTGGGCAGTTTATGCAATTGGTAAACGGTACCCAACAAAGCGCGCATCAAGTATTGCAAAGTGAGCTAGTCAGTATCGATTCTCACATGAATGAAAATAACCAAGTTCGAGCAGAGTCAACCAAAACTCAGCTTCAATTTGATGGTGCTGACAAACCGGTTAATATTTTGAAGCCCGAAGGCCAGCAGCAGCTGCATGAGAAAATTCGCTGGATGGTGAATGCGCGAAACAGTATGGCAGAAATTAGGCTCGACCCGCCTGAACTAGGCAGCATGCAGGTGCGTGTGAATGTATCTGGCGATGCAGCCAGTGTAAGTTTCATTGTGCAGTCGCAATATGCTAAAGATGCACTAGCCGATGCCATGCCAAGGCTAAAAGATATGCTAGCAGAGCAAGGCATTAATTTAGGCGAATCAGAAGTTCGTAAAGATAATTCGTCACAAAATGGTGATGGAAGTGGCCAGCAACTTGCAGGTAACGGTGTAGCTAGCCAAGATACCGACGGTGAGTTCGACGAGGGCTCCACGGTGATAGAGCAATCTGTCACGAGGGAAGCGAAAGGCGGTATAGACTATTACGCTTAGTAGGTAGATAGCAAAGGCAAAGACTTAAGTAGGGTTGATGTACAATTGTGCTATCTGCTATAAGAACTGCAAATTTATGCAGGCTTACGTTGCCATTTGCGTCGTAAGCCTGATAATACGAGTTCCTCGTGGGATATTGACGGATTAGACATGGCTGAAGAAGAGTTACAGATTGAAGAAGGTGGTAAAAAGAAAGGCAAAATGATGCTGATTATTATTATCGCCGTGGTGTTAGTTGGCGGTGGTGCAGCAGCCTATTTTCTTTTATTCGCTGGTGGTGATGAGCCTGTTGCTGCAGAGCAACTTGCCGAAACCGACGAGCAAGCAGCCACTGAAGCAGCGGCTCCAGGTGGAAGCGCTGAAGTAGGTACCGCCTTGTACGTTGCTATGCCACGCCCTTTCGTTTTTAACGTTCCGGGCACAGGTCGAGACCGATTAGTACAAATTAAAGTGCAGCTTCTAGTGCGGGGCTCAGACAACGAAGAGTTGGCTAAAACCCACATACCGCTTATTGAAGGCACTTTACTGCAAGTCTTTAGTACATCAAATGCCGATGATTTGGTGACTGAAGCAGGAAAAATTGAACTGCGTGAACAAGCGGTGACTGAAGTACAAAAAGTGCTTAAAGACATCGCGGGAAGTGATGTGGTTGAGCGTGTGCTCTTCACTGGTTTTGTGATGCAATAACAGGTAGATAACTGTGAGTGATTTATTATCTCAAGATGAAATCGATGCCCTCCTACACGGGGTAGACGATGTAGAAGAAGACGAGGTTAGCGATGCTGATTCCGATGCTTCTACGCTAGAGTACGACTTCTCCTCACAGGATAGGATTGTTCGTGGGCGTATGCCTACACTTGAAATCGTTAATGAACGCTTTGCCCGTCATATGCGGGTGAGTTTGTTCAATATGATGCGCCGCTCTGCGGAAGTGTCAATTAACGGTATTCAAATGATTAAGTTTGGTGAATACATTCATACCTTGTTTGTACCCACTAGCTTGAACATGGTGCGGTTTCGCCCACTTAAAGGTACTGGCCTTATCACCATGGAAGCCCGTTTGGTTTTCATTCTGGTAGATAACTTCTTTGGGGGTGATGGCCGCTACCATGCAAAAATTGAAGGGCGCGAATTTACGCCAACAGAGCGGCGTATTATTCAAATGCTGCTCAAGATTATTTTTGAAGATTACAAGGAAGCGTGGGCGCCAGTCATGGACGTGTCTTTTGAGTATTTAGACTCAGAAGTAAACCCTGCGATGGCGAACATTGTGAGCCCCACTGAAGTAGTGGTGATAAGCTCGTTTCATATAGAGCTTGATGGTGGTGGTGGCGATTTCCACGTGTCACTTCCATACTCAATGCTTGAGCCTATCCGCGAATTGCTAGATGCGGGTGTGCAAAGCGATAAAGAAGACACTGATTTACGTTGGAGTAAAGCACTTCGCGATGAAATCATGGACGTAAAAGTGGCACTAACTACTCACATGCTCGATGTAGATGTGTCGTTACGCCAAGTCATGGAATTTAAACCAGGTGAAATTATTCCTGTGGAAATGCCAGAAACCATTACGGTGCTAATTGAAGATTTACCGACGTTCAGAGCTAAACTAGGTCGTTCGCGCGATAACTTAGCTCTGAAGATAGTAGAAAAGATTGCAAGACCGACTTCTGTGAAGTCTGAGCTACAATTATTAACCCGCGGCGGGCGCATTATAGATAATGATGCCGAGCTGCAAGTACTCGAAGAAGACCTGTAAGGTGAGGGGAATATCCCATGAGTGAAGACGGTATGGACGATTGGGCTGCCGCCATGGCGGAGCAAGCCGATTCTGAAGCTGACGATCAGGAAAACGATGATGTTCAGGTTGCAGAACTCGACGAATTAACCGACGACACACCCATAACCCAAGAAGAGAAAAAGAAGCTGGATACCATTTTGGATATTCCAGTTACTATCTCGATGGAAGTAGGGCGTAGTCAAATAAGTATCCGAAATCTGCTACAGTTGAATCAGGGATCTGTGGTGGAGCTGGACCGAGTTGCTGGTGAACCATTAGATGTATTGGTAAATGGCACGTTGATTGCTCATGGTGAAGTAGTAGTGGTCAACGATAAATTCGGTATTCGGTTAACGGATGTTATTAGTCAAATCGAGAGAATCAAGAAGCTTCGATAAATCTTCTTACATAGCAAGGGGTTGCGCAATGCTGCCCCTTATATTTTCGCAAGTAGTGAATGCGCAATCTACCCAATCAATCACTAACCCCACCTCTGTAGTGTCAATTTTTCTATCACTTCTTTTAGTGGTTGGAATTATTTTTGCGCTTGCTTACCTTATGCGTCGATTTAATGTCGGTACCATGGGTGGTGGCCAAATGAAGGTAGTCGCCAGTATGGTGGCAGGCACTAAAGAAAAAATTATGGTTATTCAGGTGGGCGACGAACAGCACCTTGTGGGCGTGACCAGCCATAATATTTCCCATTTAAGTAAACTTGAGAAGCACTTAGAAACGCCAGTAGCAAATGGGCAGCAAGGTAGCGGTGACGCATTTAAACAAAAGCTGGTTGCCGCCATGGCAGGAAAGCTGAACCCCTCAATAAAGGAAGATAAAAACGATGCGTAAGTTTTGGACCGCATTTTTTGTAGTGTTAGCTTCTTGGGTGATTGCTGAGCCTGCATTGGCCCAACAAGGTATTTCAGCAGTAACTGTGGTGACTAACGACGACGGCTCGCAAGATTACACCATGACGTTACAAGCGCTGTTTATTATGACAGCGCTCAGTCTTATTCCTGCATTCATCATGATGATGACTTCGTTCACCCGTATCATCGTGGTGTTATCGATTTTGCGCCAAGCGATTGGTTTGCAGCAATCTCCTTCTAACCAAATTTTGGTTGGGGTAAGTTTGTTTCTCTCTATGTTTATTATGGCGCCGGTGTTTGAAGAAATTAACGAGCGCGCCTTGCAGCCGTATTTGTCAGAGCAAATGACAAGTTTGGATGCCATCGAGCAAGCTAAAGGCCCAATGCGTGCCTTTATGCTGTCGCAAACTCGGGTGAAAGACTTAGAAACCTTTGTGCGGATTGCTGGCGATGAAGGAAAGTATGCTGACACGGAAGAAGTGCCAATGACGATTCTCATTCCTGCCTTTGTCACCAGCGAGCTTAAAACTGCATTTCAAATTGGGTTTATGCTGTTTATTCCCTTTCTTATTATCGACCTTGTTGTGGCGTCAATATTGATGGCTATGGGTATGATGATGCTGTCACCCATGATTGTTTCTTTGCCATTTAAGCTCATGTTATTTGTGTTAGTTGATGGTTGGAATCTCATATTTGGCACACTGGCTACCAGTTTCGGTATGGGTGTGTAGGAGGGCTTATGTCACCAGAAGTCTTTGTTGAAATACTCCGCGAAGCCATGTTTATGGTTATCGTTCTGGTGTCTGCGGTTATTGTTCCAAGCCTTATAGTCGGGCTGGTGGTTGCTGTGTTTCAGGCTGCAACCTCAATTAATGAACAGACCATGAGTTTCTTGCCGCGATTACTTGTTACCTTGTTAGCCCTTAGTTGGGGAGGCAACTGGTTGGTGCAAAAGTTAATGGATTTCACTTTCCACATGGTAGAAATGATTCCTCAGGTTGTCGGTTAACATGGTTGTCGAATTGGCTACCATCAATCAGTTTCTTGCTGATTTAATGCTGCCTTTTATGCGTATCAGTGGCCTGTTTGTGGCAATGATTGGCTTAAGTGCACAATCTATACCCCCGCAAGTTCGTGCTCTGCTAGGCATTATGCTGACCCTTATTATTATGCCAGTAGTGCCGCCTGCTCCTGTTGATGATTTAGTGAATCTAGGCACCTTTATTCTTGGTATTCAGCAGCTGTTAATAGGCGTAGCTATCGGGTTTATTTCCATGATGGTGCTAAATACTTTTGTGCTGGCAGGGCAAATTATTGCTATGCAAACGGGTTTAGGGTTCGCTTCAATTGTAGACCCCGTCAATGGTATTAATGTTCCGGCCGTAGGTCAGTTTTACTTAATTCTGGCTACCTTGCTGTTTTGGACGTTAGACGGGCATCTAGCTATGATCCACATGATTGTATTAAGCTTTCATGCGTTCCCAATCGGGGAGGCATGGTGGACAGGGGAGCAGTTTAGGGAAATCGCTCATTGGGGCGGTTGGATGTTTATCTCTGCTATTACGCTATCGTTGGCGCCCATTGTTTCTCTGCTTATTGTAAATTTAGCGTTTGGCGTTATGACCAAAGCGGCGCCTCAGCTTAATATTTTCAGTATTGGCTTTTCTATTGCACAGGTGATGGGCTTGCTCATCATCTGGATAACCCTAGATAACTTTACCGCGCATTTTGAAACCCAGTGGCTGCGAGCAGAGCAGTTTATGTGTCAACTTCTTAGGATTTGCCCATGAAGATAAGTCAGGTGATACATGGCTGATTCAGATTCTAGCGAAAAAACAGAAGACCCCACGGGGAAAAAACTCGAAGACACCCGAAAAAAAGGGCAGATAGCCCGATCTCGCGAATTATCGACAACCTTAGTGTTGGTGGTCAGCGCTTTTATGTTTTTGTTCGTTGGGGGCTGGATTGCCGAATCGGTATTTAAGCTTACTCAGCGCATGTTCGTTTTATCACGAGATGAAACTTACGATACCACGCATATGTTTGGTGCATGGGGCGAAGCCATTTCTACGGTAAGTGTACCGGTTCTACTGTATATGACGGTGGCCATGCTAGCCGGAATATACGGCTCTATTGCGTTAGGCGGCTACAACTTCACTTGGGAAGGTGCCAAATTTAAAGGCTCTAAAATGAGCCCGCTTAGTGGGTTTAAGCGCATGTTTGGTATGAATGGCTTGGTTGAGTTAATCAAATCTATCGCCAAAGTGGTTGTCATCGTTGGGATGGCGTTAGGTGCATTGCTGTTTTTTGAAGACGAAGCACTGCATCTGGATTTAGAGCTTTACCCGGGCAATATTTTTCACGCGTTAGATATGCTGAAATGGGCTTTTATCATGTTGGTTTGCGGCATGATACCTATTGCGCTTATTGATGTGCCTTATCAAATGTATAAGCACAACAAAGAAATAAAGATGACTAAACAAGAGGTGAAAGACGAGCGTAAAAACTCTGAAGGTGATCCTTTAGTAAAAGGGCGCATTCGTCGCTTGCAGTATCAAGCTGCCACAAAGCGGATGATGCAAGAAGTCCCTCAGGCTGATGTGGTGGTGACCAACCCAACCCATTATTCTGTCGCTATAAAGTATGATGACAGTGGTAACCGCGCCCCTGTAGTTGTGGCAAAAGGCACCGATGAATTAGCCATGCATATTCGTAAAATAGCCACCGCCAACGATGTGCCGCTTATTCCATCACCCATGCTAGCCCGCGCCGTTTACTACTCGACTGAAATTGACGGTGAAGTCCCTAACGCCTTGTTTATGGCAGTAGCACAAGTATTAGCTCACGTTTATCAATTGAAAGCACACAGGGCAGGCAAAGGAAAACGTCCCAAGCCGCTTAAACGTGACTTACCCATACCACCAGAGCTGCGCCGCTAGCGCGCTGCTCTCTGCTTGAATTAGAGCCTAACTCAAGCAGAGAGCAGCCCTCAAATATGTGTCTGAATCGGAGCTTGAGCAAAGGCTTATAACGAGACAATCTTTATTGTAGTGCTGAGAATTGCAGCCCTCCCACTTATGTTTAATCGGTTTTGTATAAAGCTGGCACGGTAGTTGTAATACTCATTGAAAGATAGCGTTAAGCGTCAATTTTCCGATAGAGAGACTCCCTGCAATGCAGTTATCCGGTTACCTTCAGCGATTCGATAAAAGTCAGCTGCAGAACATTACCAGTGGCTTAGGCGCTCCCATTGTTCTTCTTGCCATTATGGGCATGGTTATTCTTCCCATGCCGCCATTCCTACTCGACGTATTGTTCAGCTTTAATATTGCGCTGTCTTTAGTCATTATTTTGGTGGCAGTACTCACCCAAAAGCCGGTTGATTTCGGTATTTTCCCCCTCGTATTATTGATTGCTACTGTACTGCGATTAGCCCTAAATGTGGCCTCTACCCGTGTGGTATTACTGTACGGGCATGAAGGGGGCGATGCTGCGGGTAAGGTTATCGAAGCCTTTGGTGCTGTGGTCATTGGCGGTAACTATGCGGTGGGTGTGGTGGTCTTTGCTATCTTGCTCATTATCAACTTTAAAGTGGTCACCGCCGGTGCAGGGCGTATTTCAGAAGTAAGTGCACGCTTTACGCTTGATGCTATGCCAGGTAAGCAAATGGCGATTGATGCCGACTTGAATGCGGGCTATATCGACCAAGATCAGGCGCGTGCTCGCCGTGAAGAAATAACCGCCGAAGCAGATTTCTACGGTTCGATGGACGGTGCGTCAAAATTTGTGAAAGGTGATGCGGTCGCGGGCCTATTCATCATGCTGATTAATATTGTGGGCGGCCTTTTTATCGGCATGATTCAACACGGGCTAAGCTTTGGAAATGCTATTGAGGTGTACACCATATTAACCATTGGTGACGGTTTAGTGGCACAAATTCCATCGCTGTTACTGTCTGTTGCTACCGCAATTATTGTTACCCGAGAAAACGAAACCCAAGAAATGGGTAAAGAAATTCGTAGTCAATTGGGTAATAGCCAAGCCCTTTATATTGCTTCTGGTGTGCTGTTCGTAATGGGGATAATTCCCGGCATGCCTCATTTGGCCTTTATTGGTTTTTCAGTGCTTATAGCCGGTTACGCTTACTGGCAGGGTGTTGCCGCTAAACGCGAAGCAGAAAAGCCTAAAACCCCAGCGAATATAGTGAAAGATGACACGGTAGCGCCTGAAATAAAAGAGCTTGGATGGGACGATGTACAGCATGTAGACACCATAGGCTTAGAAGTAGGGTATAGATTAATACCCTTGGTAGATAAGTCCCAGGGCGGAGAACTGCTCACTCGTATTAAAGGAGTGCGTAAGAAGCTGTCTCAAGAACTGGGCTTTCTTATTCCCCCCGTACACATTCGCGATAATCTAGATTTAGAGCCTAACCTTTATACTATTGCCATGTTGGGCGTAACCATTGGTGATGCACAGATAAGTCATGATGAAGAACTTGCGATTAATCCGGGTCAAGTATTTGGAAAATTGGAAGGCCGTGCTACCAAAGACCCTGCCTTTGGCTTAGACGCGGTATGGATCAAACCGAATAAGCGTGAGCACGCGCAAACCCTAGGTTATACCGTGGTTGATGCAGCTACTGTGGTTGCTACTCACTTAAGTCAATTGCTGACAAACAACGCCTACCAACTACTTGGGCATGAAGAAGCTCAGCAGCTATTAGACATGCTAGCTAAGCAGCATCCTAAATTAGTTGAAGGATTAGTGCCTGATATTCTGCCGCTAAGCACCATCGTTAAAGTGCTGCAAACCTTGTTATTTGAAGGGGTGCCTATTCGCGACATGCGTACTATTGTACAAACCTTGAGTGAGTATGGCCCACGTAGCCAAGACCCAGATGTACTGGTGTCTGCGGTACGTATTGCGCTTAAACGTCTCATCACTCAAGAAATTACCCAAGGGGCTAAAGAGATACCCGTCATAACCTTGGCGCCAGAGTTGGAACAGATGTTGCACCAGTCATTACAAGCAGGTGGCGAAGATGGCGCTGGTATTGAACCAGGACTGGCCGATAAGCTGCAAAAATCATTGCAGCAAGCTAGTCAGCAACAAGAATTAGAAGGTGAGCCTGCGGTACTTCTCACTTCCGGTATGTTGCGCCCCGTACTATCTCGCTTCTTAAAGTATTCGGTCGCGGGTTTACATGTACTTTCCTATCAGGAAGTACCCGACGATAAGCAGATAAAAATAGTCAGTTCGGTCGGTCAATAATCTGACACTGGGTGATTGGAGAGTTTTCAATGAAAATCAGACGTTTCTTTGGCAAAGATATGCGAGAAGCTTTAAGCCAAGTTAAAGCGGAATTAGGCAGTGATGCCGTTATCATGTCAAACCGAAAGCTTGCTGACGGTATCGAACTGGTAGCCGCTTACGATAAAGAGCCAGAAGCTAAACTGTCGATTAAAAAGCCTGCACCTAGTGCACAAGGACAAGCGAAAGCAGCGGTTCCTAGTCTTAGTGAAATCATCGGTGATGATGGTCCAGACAGCTTAAAAGCACTGTTGGAAAAACAACATGGTGGCAGTATTCAAAGCCCAACTTCAGCGCCAGCCCCCAGTGCCAATGCTCAGCATGCTAATCAAATTGCTTCGCACTTAGACTTTTCAGAAGCCTTTATCGACGATGTAGAAGCAAGCCAGCACACCTCAGAATTCCCAAGCCATCAGGCGTCTAGCCTAAATGAAAGCCTTGATAATAGTAGTGCTGCTAAATCTGACGAGTTATCGCAGATTAAAGAGGAATTGGCGTCACTACGAAATGTACTTCAATACCAAGTTGCCGATTTGATGGAAGCAAAAAGTCGTCGTCAGCAGCCTGTACACCATTACTTAATTCAGCGTTTAACCGATATGGGGTTAAGCCAATCACTGGCAGAGCAACTGATTAGTTATACGCCGTCGCATTACAACGAACGTGACGCCTGGGTGTATCTTCTAAACCTATTGGCTAATCGCATTAATGTGACAGGTAACGATATACTTACGCAAAAGGGCGCAGTAGCGTTAGTGGGTCCTACCGGAACAGGTAAAACTACCACAGTAGCGAAATTGGCTGCCCGCTATGCACAGAAATACGGTGCTGACTCCGTTGCCATGATTACGATAGATACCTACCGTATTGCAGCGTTTGAGCAATTAGCCACATATGGAAAAATTATTGGTTGCACGGTGCGTAAAGCGCAAAGTAGTGAAGAATTATCAGATTTATTGTTTCAATTACGCCATAAGAGACTAGTGTTAATTGATACGGCAGGCTTTAGTCAGCGAGATAGTCGATTAATTAAACAGATAAATCAATTTGATAACGGCCAAATGCAGCCAGTAAAAAAATACCTAGTAGCGCAAGCGAATACCCAATATGCTGCGTTGCAACGTATTATAGATGCGTACGAAGGGGTGGAACTTAGCGGTTGTATCTTTACAAAGCTTGATGAGTGCTACTCTCTAGGCGAAGTGCTTAGCGCTGCGGTGGAGTACCAGTTACCTGTCAGTTATGTAACAGATGGACAGAAAGTTCCTGAAGACATTAAGATTGCAGAAGCAAAATCTTTAGTATCTGCTGCTGCAAAGCTTTATAAAAAGTACGGTTTGAATCATACTACTAGTAACAATGTGGTTAAAACAGCACGAGCAGTATGATTGATGATCAAGCGAGTAGCTTACGAAAAATGAAGCAATCACGATTAATCAAAGTTATCGCCGTCACCGGAGGTAAAGGTGGCGTTGGTAAGACAAATATTACGCTAAACACAGCTATTGCTATGGCAAAGCAGGGAAAGCGGGTAATGGTATTGGATGCAGACTTAGGTCTGGCCAATGTGGATGTAATGCTAGGATTGCGCGTAGAGAAAAACCTCTCTCACGTATTATCTGGTGAGTGTACCTTGGACGATGTACTCGTTACGGGCCCTCACGGTATAAAAATAGCACCAGCCACATCAGGCTCTCAATCAATGGCAGAGCTATCACCAACGCAGCATGCAGGGCTCATTAGAGCTTTTAGCGAATTGCGCTCGCCCATTGATGTACTTATTGTGGATACCGCAGCAGGTATTTCCGATATGGTGCTAAGTTTCTCCAAAGCCTCTCAAGATATTATGGTGGTAGTGTGCGATGAGCCCACTTCACTCACTGATGCCTATGCGTTAATTAAAATTCTTAACCGAGAGCACGGTGTTTTTCGCTTCAAAGTGGTCGCCAACATGGTCCGCGATGTTAGAGAAGGTCAGGAGCTTTTCAGTAAATTATCTAAAGTAACAGGGCGATTCTTAGATGTTGCGCTAGAATTGGTAGCAACAGTTCCTTTTGACGAGAACATACGCAAAGCAGTACGTAAACAAACGTCAATTGTAGATGCTTACCCAAGTTCGCCGGCAGCCTTGGCAATTAGCCAGCTAGCAGCCAAAGCAGCATCATGGCCTATTCCTGCGCAACCAGGTGGTCATTTAGAATTTTTTATTGAACAACTAGTAGCAGATAAAGCAGTAGGAAGTCAGCGTTGAATAGCAAAGCAGCCGCTTATCAACAGCAAACGGACAAGTCACAATTAGTTGAGCGTCACGCTTCGCTGGTGAAGCGAATAGCACACCACTTAATGGCGAGATTACCAGCCAGTGTTCTTGTCGATGATTTAATCCAGTCAGGTATGATTGGACTGCTAGAAGCTGCACGAAATTTTGACGGTTCCAAAGGTGCAAGTTTCGAAACCTTTGCAGGTATTCGTATTCGCGGCGCCATGCTTGATGAAATAAGAAAAGGTGATTGGACGCCTCGCTCTGTTCATAAAAACGGAAGAGCAATCACCGAAGCAATCTCTCAAGTTGAAGGTGAAACAGGCCGAGACGCGCGAGATGTTGATATTGCAGCTAAAATGAATGTCAGTATGCAAGATTATCATCAAATGCTTAACGAAGTGAATGCTGGGAAATTGGTGGGTATTGAGGACCTAGGTGTTTCTGAAGATGTTATTTCTACAGAAAAAAACCGAGGCAGCGACGCACCGTTAGAAGATTTGATGCAAGGGGCTTTCCAAAAAGCGCTAGCACATGCTATTACTACATTACCCGAACGGGAAGCGATTGTACTTTCTTTATACTATGATGAAGAACTGAACCTTAGAGAAATAGGGGAAGTTCTTGATGTTAGTGAATCGCGAGTGAGTCAGATTCATAGTCAGGCCATGTTAAAACTCAAATCACGAATGAAATCGTGGCAAGTTGACGAAGAATAGAAATTAATAACAATTAACCCCTCATTGGAGGCTATTTTGGATAAAAGTATGAAAATTCTCGTGGTTGACGATTTTTCTACCATGAGACGTATCATAAAGAACCTGCTAAAAGATTTGGGTTTTGCCAATATCCAGGAAGCGGACGACGGTAACACCGCGCTGCCTATGCTACAACAAGGTGATTTTGACTTTGTTGTAACAGATTGGAATATGCCAGGTATGCAAGGTATCGACTTATTACGCGCTATACGTGCCGACGATAAGTTGAAGCACCTACCGGTTCTTATGGTGACAGCAGAAGCGAAGAAAGAACAAATCGTTGCCGCAGCGCAAGCTGGTGTAAACGGTTATGTTGTAAAACCTTTCACTGCCGCTACGTTGAAAGAGAAATTAGACAAAATCTTCGAACGTTTAGGTTGATCCAGACGCTCACCAGAGAAATGAGGTTTACTGGATGTCGACAAATGAAAGTGTCTCTATAACGCTCGAAGAAGCCAAAAAATTGGTAGCGTATCTTGAAGAGGGCGATAACGCATCAGCGAACGCCGTCTTAGAAGCCGTTTCGATGAAAGAGTCCATTGAGCTCTTTGCTGAAGTTGGTAAATTAACGCGTCAACTTCATGATTCGTTAAATAATTTCCAAATCGATGAACGTATTAAAAATTTAACCGTTGATGACATTCCTGATGCGCAGACGCGACTGATGTACGTTATCGAAGAGACGGAAAAAGCGGCCAATACCACTATGGATGCTGTTGAAGAGTGCATGCCAATTGCGGAAGTGCTTTCTACACGCATCGAAAAAATTATGCCGGAATGGAAAAAACTGATGAATCGTCAACTTGAGTTGGGTGAATTCAAAGTTTTATGCGCAGATTTAGACGAATTGCTAGAAGACGGATCGAAACAATCGTCTAAGCTTACATCATTGCTTACCGAAGTGTTAATGGCACAAGGTTATCAAGATCTTACCGGTCAAGTTATTCGCAGAGTGATTGAACTCGTAAAAGAAGTGGAAGATAGCTTAGTTAATATGCTGACGATGTTCGGTGAACCCGAACAGTCAGAGCAAGACAAGCCATCTGAAGCGAAAGTCGAAAAAGTTAACAAGATTGATGGTGTCGAAGCCGAAGGTCCAATTATTGATGCAGACCAACGCGATGATGTGGTATCTGGCCAAGATGACGTAGATGATCTTTTGTCTAGCTTAGGTTTTTAGGGGAGCGGGCGCATGGCGTTTGATGTTGACGAGGATATATTACAGGACTTTCTAGTTGAAGCTGGGGAGATCCTTGAACAATTACAAGAACAGCTCGTTGATCTGGAAAATAATCCTGAAGATGGAGATTTACTTAATGCTATCTTCCGGGGTTACCATACCGTAAAAGGTGGCGCCGGCTTTTTGTCGCTTACTGAATTAGTTGAAATTTGCCACGGTGCAGAAAACGTTTTCGATGTAATGCGAAACGGACAACGTACTCTAACGCCTGAATTGATGGACACCATTCTTCAGGCCACCGATGTAGTAGTAGATATGTTTGAGCGTGTTAAAGCGCAAGAGCCGCTAGTACCTGCAGACGCAAAGTTAGTTGATTTGCTGCATAAGTTAAGCACCCCAGAAACCCCAGACGAAAATATCTTTGGTGACAGTAGTGATGCGGCTGAAGCCCCCGCTGCCGAAGTTGTCGAGGAAGAATTTGCGTTGGAAGAAGCGCCCGTACCTGAAGCGCCTGCTGCCAGCAGCGATGGCGGCATCGATGAAATTTCTGAAGATGAATTTGAAGCTTTACTTGATGAACTTCATGGTTCAAACGCCCCAGGTAAATCTGCGCCTAAAGCAGAACAAAAAGCGGCTGCACCCGCTACCGCTGGTTCAGGTGATGATATTACCGACGACGAATTTGAAGCGCTGTTAGACGAATTGCATGGCAAAGGTAAATTCAAAGAAGAAGAATCCGCGCCTGTAGCTGCGCCAAAAGCGTCAGCGCCTAGCGGTGAAGAAATTACCGACGATGAGTTTGAAGCACTACTTGACCAGTTACATGGTTCAGGCCAAGGGCCTACAGCGCAAGGCGCTGAACCAGCAGCAAATACTCCGCCTGTAGATAAAAAGGCGACAGAAGCAATTCAGAAGGCTAAAGCAGAGCAATCTGCCGCTAGTACGCCAGCTAAATCAACGCCTGCCGCAAAAGCGCCAGCGCCTAGTCCAGCAGCTAAAAAGGCGCCAGAGCCTGCTAAAGCCGCGGCTAAGAAAGACGACAAAAAAGCAACCCCAGCACCTCCTCAAGCAGAAACCACAGTACGTGTTGATACCAAGCGCCTAGACCAAATTATGAATATGGTCGGTGAGTTAGTATTAGTACGAAATCGTTTGCTGAGTTTAGGAATAAACAATGCAGACGAAAGTATGTCTAAGGCAATTGCTAACCTTGATGTGGTAACGGGCGATTTGCAGGGTGCGGTTATGAAAACCCGCATGCAGCCAATTAAGAAAGTGTTTGGCCGCTTCCCTCGCGTTGTTCGAGACTTAGCACGTAGTTTGAAAAAAGAAATCACCTTAGAGTTGGAAGGTGAAGAGACAGATTTAGATAAAAACCTGGTAGAAGCATTGGCCGATCCGTTGGTTCACTTAGTGAGAAACTCAGTGGATCATGGTATTGAAATGCCAGATGACCGTGCTGCTACAGGTAAATCCCGAATGGGGACCGTGAGATTAGCGGCTTCTCAAGAAGGTGATCATATCCTACTTACCATTGAAGATGACGGTAAGGGCATGGATGCGGAAAAACTGAAAGAGATTGCGATAAGTCGAGGTGTTTTAGACGCCGATGCGGCTGCGCGTATGTCTGATGTTGAAGCGTTTAATCTTATTTTTGCACCAGGTTTCTCTACGAAAACTGAGATAAGTGATATCTCGGGCCGTGGTGTAGGCATGGATGTGGTTAAAACAAAAATTAACCAGCTTAACGGTACCATTAGTATTGATTCTCACCTTGGGAAAGGCACGCGACTCGATATTAAAGTTCCACTTACGCTTGCGATATTACCTACCCTAATGATTGTGGTTGGCAAACAAACGTTCGCGTTACCGTTAGGTGCGGTCAACGAAATTATCAATATGGACATCAAGAAAACCAATACGGTTGATGGCCAATTAACCATGATAGTTCGTTCTAAAGCGATACCACTGTTCTTCCTTGGAGAATGGTTGATCCGCGGACCTAAAAATATAATCAAAGAAAAAGGTCACGTCGTCGTGGTTCAAATAGGCACTCAGCAAGTTGGTTTTGTTGTTGATGCGCTAATAGGCCAAGAAGAAGTGGTGATAAAACCATTAGATGCCTTATTACAGGGAACGCCAGGTATGGCGGGAGCCACTATCACATCCGACGGTGGAATTGCACTCATCTTAGATGTTCCTAGCTTATTGAAGCGTTATGCTCGGAAGCCTTTAAAGTAATACGGCGGAACACATAGGAAATTTACATCCATGGTCTTTAAAGTCCTGGTCGTGGACGATTCTACTTTTTATCGTCGTCGAGTTCGTGAAATTCTCGACGAAGATAGAGAACTTGAAGTTATTGGCGAAGCTCGTAACGGGCAAGATGCACTAGATAAAATAGATACACTGCTACCCGATGTAGTCACAATGGATGTGGAAATGCCGGTAATGGATGGCATTTCAGCGGTAAAGGCCATTATGGAAAAGCGGCCTGTGCCTATTTTGATGTTTTCGTCTCTTACGCACCATGGTGCACAAGCGACACTAGATGCGTTAGAAGCCGGTGCATTAGATTTTTTGCCAAAGAAATTCGAAGATATCGCCCAAGACCGTAAAGATGCAGCACGACTGCTCTGTACAAAAGTAAGATTAATTGCACGGCGTGGTGTTGGTATCAAACGCCCTGTATTAAAGCGAATTGAAAGTAGGAAGTTTCCTGATAACGCGCCGAAACCAGCGTTTTTCAAGAGCTCTAATCTACTGACCGGAAGGAAAGATGCCACGAGGCAGCCTACCGTTTCCTCGATTAAGGCTTCTGGTAAAAGGTATAAGTGTTTAGCAATTGGTGCCTCTACGGGTGGCCCCGTGGCATTGCAGAAGATATTGGTAGCACTGCCGACAGATTTTCCTTATCCAATTGTGTTGGTGCAACATATGCCTGGCACTTTTACTAACGCGTTTGCACAGCGACTAAATTCTCATTGCAATATTGCGGTGAAAGAAGCTGAACATGGAGACATATTGAAACCAGGGTGCGCTTATTTAGCCCCCGGTGGCAAACAAATGTTGATAGAGGGTGCAGGCTCTCATAAGAAAGTAGTAATTACCGACGCTAACCCGTCTGATAAAATAAATTATAAGCCGAGTGTTGATTTAACCTTCGGTTCGCTGGCCAAAGCTTATGGTGGCGATTTATTGGGTATTATATTAACTGGTATGGGCGCAGATGGGCGAGAAGGCTGCCGTTTGATGAAAGACAATGGTGCTACCATTTGGGCGCAAGATCAGGATTCATGTGTTGTTTATGGCATGCCTCAAGCGGTAGCTGTTGCAAACATATCGGTTAACAGTATTGATATAGATGACATGAGCAGCTGTATCTTAACCGAAATGAAATAGCCTAAGCGCAGCGGCAGTGTTGTCTGTAAATGAACAACAACCCAAGTAAATATAAGCTGGGAATTAAAACGATGAAGGTGTGGACAGTTGCAAACCAGAAAGGCGGAGTTGGTAAAACAACAACGACAGTAACCTTAGGTGGTTTGTTAGCTCAGCGCGGGAAGCGGGTATTGATGGTTGATACCGACCCCCACGCCTCACTTAGTTACTATTTCGGCATAGACGCAGAGTTACTCAGTCAATCTGTCTACGACATTTTTATTAAGTCTTCTGATATCACTGCCGATATGGTCATGGACTGTTTGTGTCCAACTAAGCTAGATAATTTGTACGTTTTGCCCGCTACCATGGCGTTAGCCACATTAGACAGAACGATGGGTAGTGAGCAAGGAATGGGCTTAGTGCTAAAAAAAGCGCTGGCCAAAGTAGAGCATGAATTTGATGTTGTCATTATTGATTGTCCGCCAGTACTTGGTGTACTTATGGTCAACGCATTGGCAGCATGTAATAAAGTGATAGTGCCGACACAAACAGAGTATTTGGCACTGAAAGGCTTAGACAGAATGATACGCACCATGGAAATAATGGGGCGCTCTCTTCAAAAGTCTTTTGACACTGTGATTATTCCTACTATGTTCGACAAACGCACGAACGCGGCACTTGAATCAAGAAAGCGTTTAATGAGCGATTATGGAGAGCGGGTTTGGCAAGGTGTAATTCCCGTAGATACGCATTTTAGAGATGCGAGTTTAGTACAGTTGCCAATTTCCGCAGCATACCCGAAAACCCGAGGGGTAACGGCTTATAGCAAGTTACTTGAGGTTTTGGAGAAGTAAAGTTAGATGAGCAATCAAGGACCTTTTGCACGGGAAGACGTTGTAGAGGCTTATCTCGATAGCCTATTAAAAGAGCCAGATGATCCGGCAGACGTCACTGCGCGAACGGCAAAATTGCTTGAGCAGGCAGTACAAACGTTAGCCGAAGAAGCCACAATTGATGAAGCACCTGCCACTGAACAAATCGTGGTTGAAGAAGCCATCATTGAAGCGGTGTCATCTAGCACAGGCAAAGATGTCGAAGAAACTACGCAATACGAAAAAAGCGACTACAATGAAATAGATAATGAGACTGCTGAGTCAGTCGAGGCCTCTTCAGAAGAGGGGCAATCAGTTGAAAAAGGATTGTTGGTCGACAGCCTCGAAAATAATTTTCAGGCATTATTTTTTGAAGTGGCAGGGTTAACATTAGCGGTGCCATTAACCACCCTAGGTGGTATTCATCAGATTGAAAAGATAGGCCCTTTATTTGGTAAACCAGATTGGTTTATGGGGGTAATGATACATCGCGAAGAGAAGCTTAGCGTTGTAGATTCTGCAAGGTGGGTCATGCCAGAAAAGTATGATGAGAGTCTCGCAGAGTCATTGAACTACCGATATCTTATTATGTTAGGGGATAGTTCGTGGGGATTGGCCAGTGAGAAACTGGTTAACACGGTCACCTTGGCAAAAGCTGACGTCAAATGGCGTGAGTCTACCGGTAAGCGTCCCTGGTTAGCGGGGATGGTTAAAGAGAAAATGTGCGCGTTAATTGACGTTAACGAATTAATATCTATGCTTAACAAAGGCTTAGGCAGTAACGACCAGACGCCGAGTATTGGGAGCCAGGTTCATGAGCGACGAAAGAACGAACAGTAATACCACCGATAGTAACGATGAAGTCCTTCAATGGGTGACATACCGCTTAGGTGAAGAAACATACGGTATTAACGTAATGCAAGTGCAAGAAGTATTGCGTTACACTGAAATTGCACCTGTACCCGGCGCACCTGACTACGTATTAGGTATCATTAACCTACGTGGTAATGTTGTTACGGTCATTGATACACGTGCGCGTTTTGGATTACCACCAACAGAAATAACGGATAATACCCGTATTGTGATCATCGAATCTGATGAGCAAGTCGTGGGTATACTTGTTGATAGCGTGGCTGAAGTGGTTTACCTTCGCTCGTCTGAAATTGACAGTGCGCCAAACGTGGGTACTGAAGAAAGTGCTAAGTTTATCCAGGGTGTTAGCAACCGAGACGGTGAGCTTCTTATCCTAGTGGATTTAAACAAACTTTTAAGTGACGAAGAGTGGGATGAACTAAGTTCAATTTAGTCAGCCTACACGTCTAAAGGGCAGGTAACTGGGTTATCTGCCTTTTTTATTTCCGTTTTATATAGGTACGAATTAAGGCTTCTTCGCATATGGATCTGCAGTTTATTGCTCCAACAATTAACGAACTTATATTGCTTGTGTTTGTTATAGCACTGGTTATTTTTGCAATATGGTTGACGTTTAAAGAGCGAAAAACACATGCGGCGTTAGTTGAACTGCAAGAGCTTGTAACGCGCAGAACCGATGACATGGATACTCAAATCCGAGATTTTGGTCATCAACAAAATGAAGCGCAAACGAGAAGTTTAGTGGTGACGCGCCATCTGCAAGCCCTTCAAGCCAAGCAAAACGATTTCGAAAACCAAATCCGCGAAGTAAAACTTCAAGATCCCTCACTCCGGCTTTATCAGCGTGCCGCCGAGTTAGTAAAGCAAGGCGCTAGTATCGAAGAAGTGATGGAGGCCTGTGATATTCCCCGTGCCGAAGCAGAAATGTTGTTTATGGTGCACAAACAATCCCCTTCTCAATAACACTGTTAAACGTCCGTTTAGACGTCTAGACGTAAAGATGTTGACATCTCTGTGTTAATTGCCACAATACAGTCATAGTAATTATGACTGGAGCCTTCTATGCCAATTCGTATACCAGAACAACTGCCTGCGCAGAATGTGTTGTTGGGCGAAAATATCTTCACCATGGAGAGCAATAGGGCGGCGAATCAGGATATACGTCCTCTTAAAGTTGGTATCTTAAACTTGATGCCTAATAAAATTGAGACTGAAGTACAGCTGTTGAGGTTACTCTCCAACACGCCACTACAAATTGATGTGGATTTTATTCGCATTGATAGTCAGGCGCCCAAAAATACCCCTCAGTCTCACATGGATGCTTTCTACCACGACTTTTCGCAAGTGGCAGACAAAAAGTACGATGGCCTTATCGTGACTGGCGCACCTCTCGCTTTACTAAAATACGAAGACGTAAAGTACTGGGATACCATGACCACCATTTTGGAATGGGCACAGCGTCACGTTAACTCCACGCTGTATTTATGCTGGGCTGCACATGCTGCCATGTATCACTTTTATAACTTTACTCGCACGCTTCGCAAAGAAAAATTCTCAGGTGTGTTCGAGCACAAAGTAAACGACCCACATAATGAATTATTACGTGGCTTCGACCCTGTATTCTATGCGCCTCATTCTCGTTATGGGCATATCGATACCGCGAATTATAATAGTGTAGATGGACTGCATGTGGTGGCGGAATCTGAAGAAGTAGGCGCCTATATTGTTGCCTCGGAAGACAAACGCATGGTTTTCGTTACAGGGCATCCAGAATATGATGCTGATACCCTTAAAGATGAGTATTTTAGGGACGTCAAAGCTGGGCAAACCCCCGCCATACCAAAAAATTATTTTACGGATAACGACCCGAACAAATCGCCTATCGTTAGATGGCGCTCCCACGGGAGTCTGTTCTTCACAAACTGGTTAAACTACTATGTTTACCAAACAACGCCGTATGACTTAAATCAGTTAGCTGAAAAATCACAGCCAAAGAGGTAACGCGTGAGTCAACATCCAGTTTCTAGCGCGCAAGCAACACTGCTAAGCGCTGCACAACAACGTATTCTCGTATTAGATGGTGCAATGGGCACCATGATCCAGCAACACAAGCTGGAAGAAGAAGATTACCGTGGCACTCAGTTTGCGGACTGGCATTGTGACGTGAAGGGTAATAACGACCTTTTAGCCATTACACAGCCAGATATTATTTATCAAATTCACTGCGATTATTTTGAAGCAGGCGCTGATATTGTTGAAACCAATACCTTCAACGCCACTACCATCGCCATGGCCGATTACGACATGGAAGCGCAATCAAGAGACATCAACATTGCCGCAGCCAAATTAGCCAAAAAAGCAGCCGATGAGTTCACGGCAAAAACGCCAGATAAACCAAGGTTTGTCGCAGGTGTATTAGGCCCAACTAATCGTACAGCGTCTATCTCTCCTGATGTTAACGACCCAGGTAAGCGCAACGTGACTTTCGATGCCTTAGTAGAAGCGTACACAGAGTCTACCGAAGCGTTAATTGAAGGCGGCGTAGATTTGATTATGCTTGAAACCATTTTCGATACGCTAAATGCTAAAGCGGCGGCTTTTGCCGTGGAAACCGTATTCGAAAAACTAGGTAAGTATTTGCCTGTGATGATTTCAGGCACCATTACCGACGCATCAGGCAGAACGCTCTCAGGACAAACCTCAGAAGCCTTTTATTATTCAATGCGCCACATTAGCCCATTTTCGTTTGGCCTAAATTGCGCATTAGGGCCTGACTTATTACGCCAATATGTTGAAGAAGTCTCAACGATTAGCGAGTGCCTTGTATCTGCTCACCCCAATGCAGGTTTACCTAACGAATTTGGCGAATACGATTTAGAAGCGCCTGAAATGGCCGAACATATCAAAGAATGGGCAGAGTCGGGTTTAGTGAATATTGTTGGCGGTTGCTGTGGCAGTACGCCAGAACATATTCGTGCTATTGCCGATGCGGTAAGCAGCATAGCACCAAGAACGGTGCCTAAGTTCGAACCTAAAATGCGTTTGTCTGGCCTTGAGCCGTTTGTACATTAGGAGGCAGCGTGAGCGCACAATTTTCTACATTTATTAATATTGGTGAACGTACTAACGTTACCGGTTCAGCACGCTTCAAACGTCTTATTCTTGAAGGCGATTATGAAACTGCCCTTGATGTTGCCCGCCAGCAAGTTGAAAGCGGCGCGCAAATCATCGATATCAATATGGACGAGGCCATGCTTGATTCCAAGCAGGCCATGGTTACCTTTTTGAACTTGATTGCTTCTGAGCCTGATATCAGTCGGGTGCCTATTATGATTGACTCATCAAAATGGGAAGTGATTGAAGCCGGGCTAAAATGTGTGCAAGGCAAGGCGATTGTAAACTCAATCAGCCTTAAAGAGGGTGAAGAAAGCTTTCTTACCCAAGCCAAGAAAATCAAACTTTATGGTGCTGCCACGGTAGTGATGGCGTTTGATGAAACGGGGCAGGCAGATACCCAAGCGCGTAAAGTTGAGATATGCCAGCGCAGTTATAAACTGCTGACAGAATCTATCGGTTTTCCACCTGAAGATATTATCTTCGACCCGAATATTTTTGCGGTAGCAACGGGTATAGAAGAGCACGATAACTACGCCGTAGATTTTATTGAAGCCACAGCGAAAATTCGTGAGCTTTGCCCTTATGCACATATTTCCGGTGGCCTTTCTAATATTTCGTTCTCGTTTAGGGGCAATAACCCCGTACGCGAAGCGATGCATTCGGTGTTTTTATACCACGCCATTCGTGCCGGTATGGACATGGCTATCGTGAATGCGGGGCAGCTTGAAGTTTATGATGAAATACCAAAAGAACTTCGTGAAGCGGTAGAAGATGTCATTCTAAATCGTCGTAGCGACTCTACTGAACGCTTGCTTGATATCGCCCCTAACTATCAAGGCGACGGTAAAGCGGCGGCAAAAGAAGATTTAAGCTGGCGAGAGCAAGACGTTAATAAGCGTTTGGCTCATGCGCTGGTAAAAGGTATTACTGATTACATTATTGATGATACTGAAGAAGCTCGTTTGCAGGCCGAGCGCCCGCTACATGTAATTGAAGGGCCGTTAATGGACGGCATGAACATTGTTGGCGACTTGTTTGGTGAAGGCAAAATGTTCTTGCCTCAGGTTGTAAAGTCGGCGCGGGTAATGAAAAAGGCCGTGGCCCACTTACAGCCTTACATTGAAGCCGAAAAATCCGATGGCACTAAGAGCAATGGCAAAATATTGCTTGCCACCGTGAAAGGCGACGTTCACGACATTGGTAAAAACATTGTAGGCGTTGTATTGCAATGTAATAACTTCGAAGTGATTGATCTCGGGGTGATGGTACCTGCAGCTACTATCTTGCAAGTGGCGAAAGATGAAAACGTAGACATGATTGGGCTCTCTGGCCTTATTACGCCTTCACTTGATGAAATGGTGCATGTAGCCAAAGAGATGGAGCGTCAAGGCTTCGACTTACCGCTTTTAATTGGCGGTGCAACTACTTCCAAAGCACACACGGCAGTTAAGATAGAACAAAATTATCATGCCCCTGTGGTGTATGTACCTAATGCAAGTCGCGCAGTTGGCGTGTGTCAAAAGCTGCTTAACCGTGGCTCTCGAGATATTTATGCCGAAGAACTGGCAAAAGAATACGACAAAGTACGTGACCAACACGCCCGTAAAAAACCGCGCAGCAAGCCAGTTACCCTAGCCCAAGCACGCGCCAATGCGTTCACACCAGATTTTACAGAGGCGCCCGTAACACCTAAGAAATTAGGGGTAACACCGGTGGATGTAGATATCGCTACCTTGCGTCCGTATATCGATTGGACACCGTTCTTCCTGACTTGGTCTTTGGCCGGCAAGTACCCACGAATTCTAGAAGATGATGTGGTAGGGGAAGAAGCAAAGTCCTTATTTGCCGACGCAAATGAAATGCTTGATAACATTATCGCTAATAATTCATTGGCCGCTAAAGGTGTTATTGGGTTATTTCCTGCTAATAGGGTAGATGATGATATTGAAGTGTATACCGATGAGTCTCGCTCAGACGTACAAGGGGTAGCGCATCATCTTCGTCAGCAAACCTTAAAAGATAAATTCGCTAACTATTGCTTAGCCGATTATGTTGCCGAGAAATCATCAGGTATTAATGATTATATCGGTGCTTTCGCGGTGACAGGCGGAATAGGTGAAGATGAGCTAGCCGATAGCTTCATTAAAGCTGGGGATGACTACAACGGTATTATGGTAAAAGCCGTGGCCGATAGGTTAGCCGAAGCCTTTGCTGAATACCTGCATGAACAAGTACGTAAAGTGTATTGGGGCTATGCGGAAAGTGAAAACTTAACCAATGACGACCTTATTCGTGAAAAATACCAAGGTATTCGACCGGCGCCAGGTTATGCAGCGTGTCCAGAACACACTGAAAAGCAGCTTATTTGGGATTTATTATCGGCAGAGCAACATACGGGCATGAAATTGACTGAAAGCTTTGCTATGTGGCCAGGTGCCGCAGTGTCCGGTTGGTATTTCTC